>DASVGO010000001.1:0-2343 GCA_036379495.1 Rhodanobacteraceae bacterium
GATGCTGCGGGTGCGCTGGCCTACCCAGAAATTCGCCAACCCGGTGATGCCGAGCGCGGTGACGAACAGCAGCCCCAGCGCCGACGCGATCAGCAATCCAATCATTGTCGTGTCACGCTGGAAATACTGCGCGCGGATTTGGGTATAGGTTTGCATGGACTTCGGATTGATGATGCGGCTGGGATCGGCCTTCAGCAACGCCACGCGCGCCGCTTCCAGCAGCCGTTTGCGATCCTGCGGCGCACTGCGCAGCACGTATTCCACGCCGGAATCATTCGGCAACTGCGGCCAGATCATGGCGTAGTAGTCGGTCCCCTTGCCCATCAACATCGGGCTCAACAGCGTGCGCACGATGCCAACGACGCGCGCGACATGGTGACCGATGTACAGCGTCTTGCCCAAAGCACTTTCGCCTGGGTACAGATGCTGCGCAAAGGCCTGGCTGATGATCGCCACCGCCACGTCCTTCTGGCCCTTCACGTATTCGTCGGGGCGGAAATCGCGACCGGCAACCAGGTCGAGGCCAAGCGTCCGCAACAATCCCGGCGAGCCGTCGAACATACTGGCTTGCTCGCAACTCGTGCCCTGCAAGGACATCCGCTGCATCGCCCGATCGAGTGCCGCCCGGGTGGGGCACACCCCATACGACGCCATGTTTCGATTCAGTGGTAACGCGTAACTCACGGCCACGGCGGATTCGATACCGGGAACCTGCCGCAGCAAAGCGAGATCGGCCTGGTGCCGGGCCCAGGGATTTTCGTCCTTGCCAATTCCGCGCACCGAAACCACGGACAGCATGTTTTCATCAATTCCCGTCGGCAAGGAAACGTGCTGCTCCCGCTGAATAATCATGAACGCGACGTTGCACACGATCGCGCAGGTGAATGCGACCTGCAACATCAACAACACCGCGGTGAGCTTGTGACGGTGCAGGGTTGAAAGAATCGGTCGGATTTCCATGATCAAGGGTCCCTGGTTCAAATCGCCTTTTGTAGGAGCGGCCCACGGCCGCGACGGAAGCCTCGAGACAGTTCGGTCGCGCGCATGGCGCGCTCCTACAAGGTCTTCAACTGCAGCGCCGGCGGCACGCAGCAGGCGCGCCACGCTGGCAACAAGCCCGCCAGCACACTGGCGACGATCGCCAGCACCACCGTGCCGATCAGCATTGACGGATCCATCGATGCGAGATGCGCATAGTCATCAGGGCGTTGCCGGATGCTCCACAGTCCAATTTGAGCAATGCCCAATCCAAGCAAGCCACCTGCCACGCCGACCAGCGCGGACTCGATGCCGAATTGCACGAAGATGTCACCCTTGCGCGCACCCATCGCACGCCGCACGCTGATCTCGCCTGAGCGGCGCAGGAACTTGGCCAACAGCAACGCCACGATGTTGAGCATGGCGACGCCGAGAAACCCGATCGCCAGCCAGAACTGCAGGCGCACGTCGTCGGGCACCAGGTTTTCATGCCGCAGCCAGTCCATCAGGCTGTACAGCTTCGCGTTCGTCGGCGGCCGCTGGTAGCGTCCCAACGATTTCTGCTCGGCGGAATAATCGACCAGGAATTGCCGGTACGCCGTGGCTTGCGCAGATGTGTCCAGTTGTACCCAGAACTGGAGCCAGCTCATGTTCGGGTCGCGCAAGTTGCTGGTATCCAGGTCTTTCGCCCAGCCGGACAAATTGCCGTTGACCTGCAGCTTGTTGTCCACTGCCACCGACAACGGCAGGAAGAACTGGTCGGCATCGCTGTAGAACTTGGCCGATGCATCGACGTAGAACAGCGGCTTCGGGGCCCAGTCCGTGGTCACGCCAACTACCGTGTAATCAATATCATCCATGTGGACGGTTTTGCCCACGGCTTCGGCGTTGCCGAATAGCTTGCGTGCCAGCGCTTCCGTCAACACCACCACATGCGCCCCGGCTTGGTCATCCGCGGCCGTCCAACCTCCGCCCTCGACGAATGGCACACCAAATATCGCGAAGAACTCTCGTGTGGCGTAACGGCCATCCACGTAGAACGGTTGCAGATCAGCACGCTGCGGCCACACCAGCAGGTTTCCGCCTGCCATGGCAGCCTGACGCAGACCGCGATGCGCTTGCAGCAACGCCATGGCATCCGGCCAGGTCAGGTCATGGTTCGGGTTGGTGCCCACCGGGTCGGTCTTGTAACCGATCGGCAATGGATCGAGGTGCGGCGTATACAAATGCGCGCTTCGATCCGGCAGCGGATCCTCGGTCATCACGTGCAGCACAGTCAGCATGGTCATGCTGGCGCCGATGCCGAGCCCGATCGCCAGCACCATCAGGGCGGTGAGGACGGGCGTGCGTTTCAGGCTGCGCAGT
>DASVGO010000002.1:0-54279 GCA_036379495.1 Rhodanobacteraceae bacterium
TCAGGCAAACGGATCGCGCAACACCATCGTGTCATCGCGATCGGCCCCGGTGGCAACCAGCGCCAGCGGACATCCCGACAACTCCTCGATGGCGCGCAGATACGCACGCGCCGCCGCCGGCAACTTGTTCCACTCGCGCACGCCGGAGGTTTTTTCTTCCCAACCCGGAAACTCCAGATACACCGGCTTGCACTCACGCCAGCCATCGGCATCCAGCGGCGCCAGCTCGCGACGCTTGCCACGGTATTCGTAGGCCACACAGACCTTGATCGACGGCAAGCCATCAAGCACGTCGAGCTTGGTCATCGCCAGACCCGAAATGGCATTGATCTGCACCGCACGCTTGAGCGCCACCAGGTCGATCCAGCCGCAGCGACGCGGACGCCCGGTGCTGGCACCGAACTCGTTGCCGCGCTTGCGCAACTCCTCGCCCATGTCGTCGTGCAATTCGGTCGGGAACGGGCCACCGCCGACGCGCGTGGCGTAGGCCTTGCAGATACCCAGCACGTAGTCGATGTCGCAAGCGCCGATGCCGGTGCCGGCCAGCGCGCCACCCACAGTGGTGTTGGACGAGGTGACATACGGATAGGTACCGTGATCGATGTCGAGCAACGCACCCTGCGCACCTTCATACAGGATGTTGCCGCCTTCGCTGCGAATGTCATGCAACACGGTGGCCACGTCGTCGACCATCGGCCGGATGTACTCGCCCCAGGCCATGGCGTCATCGAGAATCTGCTGTTCGTCGACCGGCGCGGCCTTCAGCCAATGTTCGAGAATGAAGTTGTGGTACTCGACCGCGGCATGGATCTTCTCCGGCAGCTCGGCCGGATACATGAGATCGGCCACGCGGATGGAACGCCGCGCCACCTTGTCCTCGTAGGCCGGACCGATGCCGCGCCCGGTGGTGCCGATGGCGCTGCCGCCGGCGGCCTTCTCGCGCGCCTGATCGACGGCGATGTGATACGGCATGATCAGCGGCGTGGCCGGACTGATGCGCACGCGCGAGCGCACTTCCACACCCTTGGCTTCAAGCGCGGCGATTTCCTGCTTGAGCGCCTCGGGCGAAAGCACCACGCCGTTGCCGATCAGGCATTGCACGCCTTCGCGCAGGATGCCCGACGGGATCAGATGCAGCACCGTTTTCTCGCCATTGATGACCAGCGTGTGGCCGGCGTTGTGGCCGCCCTGGAAGCGCGCGACGGCACTGACCCGCTCGGTCAGCAGATCGACGATCTTGCCCTTGCCTTCATCGCCCCACTGCGCGCCGAGAATTACGACTGACTTGCCCATTTTCGTGACTACCTAGTGTTTGCCAAACGCCCCGTCAGAGACGATGTCGATGAAGAAAAATTAGCGATTGACCCAATGCAGCACCAGCAATCCGATCACGACTGCCGCACCGCCACAGACACGCAAGGCACGCGGTTCCATCCGTGCCGCCTGTTCGACCATTTTCTGCCAGCCGCGCGGTGCCGTCAGCAGGACAAGGCCCTCGATGACCAGCACCAAGCACAGGGCCGCATACAGCTGATGTGGCATCAGTGGCCGGCGCCTCCAGTAACTGCCGCATTGTTGTAGTACCGCATGAACGGCGAATGCGGATTCAGGATCAGCACGCTCTTGCCTTGTCCGAAGGCCTTGCGATAAGCCTCGAGGCTGCGGTAGAAATCGAAGAACTGGCGATCCTGACCGTAAGCCTTGGCATAAATGGCCGCGGCCTTGGCATCACCCTCGCCCTTGACCTTGGCCGCGTCACCCTTGGCGTCGGCGATCAGCACCTGGCGCTCGCGATCGGCATTGGCGCGGATTTTCAGGGCCGCCTCCTGCCCGGTGGAACGCAATTCGTTGGCCAGCTGCTTGCGCTCGGCTCGCATGCGACTGTAGACCGAGGTGCGCACCGTTTGCGGCAACTCGATGCGTTTGATGCGCACGTCGATCACCTGAATGCCGAGGTTCTTGCCGGTCGCCTCGTTGGCTTGTGCAATGACCTGCTTGGAGATGACTCGGCGCCCGCCGGAAATCAAATCCTGCAGCGTGCGCGAGTTGACCTGAAAGCGCAGCGCGTCCTTGACGATCGGTGCCAGTCGCTCACGTGCCTGCTCGATGTCGCCGGCGGTGGCACGATAGTATGTGACGTTGTCGGCAATGCGCCATTTGACGTAGAAATCGACCTCGACGCTCTTCTTTTCTTCGGTGAAGTACGGCTCGGGCTGCACATCCAGCGTCTGGATGCGGCTGTCGAAATGCACCACTTGTTGCGCGAACGGCAACTTGAAATACAGTCCGGGCGTGTAATTGGAGCGCTCGATCTTGCCAAACTGCAACAGAATGGCGCTCTGCCCCTCGCTCACCGTGAACATGCTGTTGAAGCCGACGATCACGATGAGGATGATGACGATGACTGGCCACAGCTTTTTCATTGCCCATCTCCCTGGCCGTTGCCCGACACACTCGACGATGCGGATGACCCGTTGGGCGACAACGCGCTTCCCACGCCCGGCAGGGCATGCACGCTGGAGGCTTCGGCCGGCCCGCCCGAGCCATTGCCCAGGTTGAGATAGAACACGTCGCGTCCGTTCGAACCGTCGACCACCTTGGGGTGCACCGCGAGAATGCTTTCCATGGTTTCCAGCCACAAACGCGTGCCAGTCACCTGCGGCGCGGCCTTGTATTGCGCCAGCATCAGGTCGAAGCGCGCGGCATCGCCTTGCGCCTGCGCGATGCGCGATGCCTTGTAGCCTGCCGCTTCGGCGGCAATGCGGGCGGCATCACCACGTGCCACCGGCAGAATCTTGCTGGCATAGGCATTGGCCTCGTTGACGATGCGCTGCTTGTCCTCGCGCGCCTTGTTGACATCGTCGAAAGCATCCTTGACCTGCTGCGGCGGCGCCACGTTCTGGAAGCTGATGTCGGTGACCAGCAGACCAGCGTGATAACTGTCGAGCGTTTCCTGCAACTGGGTGCGCGTATCGGCCACCAGCTGCGAGCCCTGACCGGACAGGATGGTGTCCATGGTGTGTGCGCCGACCACCGAGCGCACGGCCGCCTCGGCCGCCTCGCTGACGGTTTGCGCTGGAGCCTTCATCGAGAACAGGAATTCGCGTGGATCGGTGACCTGCCACTGCACGTTGAAATCCACGCGCACGATGTCCTCGTCGTTGGTCAGCATTTCCACGCTGTCGGACACCGAACGCACCTTGGTCGTCTGGACCTTGTACACCTCTTCGAACGGCGACGGCAGCTTGAGGTGAAAACCCGATGGCAGCGTGCGCACGTAGTCGCCAAAGCGCAGCACGACGCCGGCCTCGCGCGCGCCGATCACGGTGTAGCTGGTCAGGATGATCCAGGCCAGGATGATCGCGATGATGATGGTGACCAAGCCACCACCACCCTTGCCGAATCGGCCCATGTGCTCGCGCAGCTTGCCGAACAAGTCATCCCATTGCGGTCCCTTGCCGCCACCACCGCCACCGGGGCGTTTGTCACGATTCCATGGATCGTGTCCATTGTTGCCGGGTTCGTTCCAGGACATGCTCTAGTCCCCTGCAGGCAGGATCAGGGCCGACGCGACGCGCCGGCGGATGAAAATCACGGATTTCGACATGGCGACAGTGTCGGGGTTCGTCTATGACTGTTGATGGCCGCCTGCGGTACAGGTCCGGGCGCACCGCTGTCCATTCTAGCAGACGCGTGTTGCGGAGCGATTTGTTTGTGCCGACCTTTCACTCGGACACGGCGCCGGTACCCGCGAGGGCACGCACCACCTCGGCCTCCGCGCCCGGCAAGGTGGCCAGCAGCTGACGCGGGGCGTCAAGGTGCAAATGCCAGCCCTCGGCGTCGACCTGTTCGCGGGCAATGACACCCGCTGACTTGAGACGTGCATACAGCCGCCCCGCGTTCAGTGGCAGGACCAGAGGCGCACGCACGCGATCGCCACCCAACCGCTCGGCCAGAGCCTGACGCAACAACTCGAGCCCGGCGCCACTGGCCGCCGAAAGCCACACGCACCGTGCCTTGCCTTCATCGTCACGGTCGATGCGTGACGGCACGTCGGCCAGATCGATCTTGTTCATGACCCGCAACTGCGGCACGTCACCCGCACCAATTTCTTCGAGCACGTGATCGACCACGTCCGCAAGAAGATCGCGCTCGGGATCAGCCGCATCGCTGACATGCAGCAACAGATCGGCGTCACGTGCCTCGGACAAGGTGGCACGGAAGGCGGCGATCAGATCATGCGGCAATTCGCGGACAAACCCGACGGTATCGGCCAACACGGCCGGTCCGCACGTCAAGGCATCAATGCGCCGCACGGTGGGATCAAGCGTGGCGAACAGCTGGTCGGCGGCATACACCCCGCCCGCCGTCAGCGCATTGAACAAGGTCGACTTGCCGGCATTGGTGTAGCCGACCAACGCCACACGCGGAACGGTGTTGCGCAGACGTGCGCGACGTTGCTGGCGGCGCTGCGCCTGCACTTTTTCGAGGCGCTGCGTAAGCTGTTTGACGCGGATGCCCAGCAGTCGTCGATCGGTTTCCAGCTGGGTTTCGCCCGGTCCGCGCAAACCGATGGCGCCGCCGCGCTGACGTTCCAGATGGGTCCAGCCTCGCACCAGGCGCGTGGCCAGGTGCCGCAGCTGCGCCAGTTCCACTTCCAGCTTGCCCTCGTGTGAACGAGCGCGCTGGGCGAAGATGTCCAGAATCAACCCGGCACGATCGATCACACGCACACCCAGCAATTTCTCCAGGTTGCGCTCCTGCACAGGGCTGAGCTGATGGTCCACCAGCACCAGATCGGCATCGTGCGTGCGCACGGCCTCGGCAATCTCCTCGGCCTTGCCGGTCCCCACGTAGTAACGCGGGTTGGGTTCGGCCACCCGCGCGCGCACGCGCGCCAGCACCACGGCGCCGGCCGAGCCAGCCAGTTCGGCAAACTCTTCGGCTCGACGCACGGCATCATCGCCGAGTCGCGGTTGTGGCAACACCAGCACGGCGCGCTCGCCTTTTTTCTGCCGATCAAACAGCACTCTGCATCCCGGGGTGGCGACAAGCGTGCCCGACCGTCAGGCACGATGGCCCATTGTACCTGTCGTGCCCAATCAGGCGGTGGCTTCTTCGTCGCGACTGGCCGCCTCTTCGTGATGACCGGCTTCATGGCTGCCCATGCGCACGTTGCGTGCCGGCACCACGGTGGAGATGGCGTGCTTGTAGACCATCTGGCTGACTTGGTTGCGCAGCAATACCACGAACTGGTCGAACGATTCGATCGTGCCCTGCAACTTGATGCCATTGACCAGATAAATGGCCACCGGCACGCGTTCGCGGCGCAGGGCGTTCAGGAAAGGATCTTGCAATGATTGTCCTTTGGACATGATTGTTCTTGCTCCCGGAGATGCCTTGCCCGCGGCCAGCGGCACCGCACCTCTGCAACGACGGCCGGATAAGTGATGCGCTCCATTTCAGGATCGCATCCCGACCCAATTCGATCCGCCCGCATGCACCCCCGGCATGGGCGAATCCCCGCAATCAGCTTAATCGTTTTTAAATCCCGCGCAAATACCGGTCTGGCCTTTCTGTGTGAACCAGTCCACGGCATCGATGGCCTTGGCTGGGGTGCCGGGTGCCTCCGAATCCAGCCAGCGGGCGTCCGGCTCGCTGCGCAGCCAGGTGATCTGCCGTTTGGCCAACTGCCGCGTCGCGGCCACGGCGCGTTGGCGAAAGGTCGCGGCATCGACACGGCCGTCCAGATGCTCCCATGCCTGGCGGTAACCGACGGCCCGCAGTGCCGGCAAGTCCGGGGACAGGTCCTGGCGTGCGCGCAAGCCCCGCACCTCGTCCAGAAAGCCGGCTTGCAGCATGGCGTCGAAACGCGCGGCAATGCGCTCGTGCAGTACCGCACGATCCTCCGGCACCAAGGCCAGTTTCAAGACCCGCCAGCCGAACCGTCCCTGCCCGACAACCGTCTGCAGTTCACTCAGCCGCTGCCCGCCCGTCAGCTCCATGACCTCCAGCGCCCGCTGGATGCGCTGTGCGTCACCCGGACCGATGCGTGCCGCGGCCGCCGGGTCCAATTGTTCCAGCCGCGCGTGCAATGCCGCCCACCCCTCTTCGCGCGCCTGCGCGGCAATCCGTTCGCGCACCCCCGCGTCCGCTGCCGGCAAGGGCGACAAGCCCTGCTGCAGCGCCCGGAAATAAAGCCCGGTTCCGCCCACCAGCAGGGGAATCCGCCCGCTTTCGGTCGCCTTGCACATCACCGCCAGGGCTTCATCACGAAAGTCTGCCGCCGAATACGGCTCGGCCGGATCGCGAATGTCAATCAATTGATGCGGAAACCGCGCCAGAGTCTGCGCATCCGGCTTGGCCGCGCCGATGTCCAGACCGCGATAGACCAGTGCCGAGTCCACGCTGATGAGCTCCACGGCAAACCTATCGGCCAACCGGCACGCCAGCGCCGTCTTGCCCGACGCAGTCGGGCCCATCAGGAAAATCGCAAGTGGCCGATGATCGCAAGGCATCCGCAAAGTGTACCGGCCGTCTTATAATTGACAGACAATTTCTTTCGAGATGCTATCCATGTCAAACACCATGCGTGCGTTGGTCAAGCGCGAAGCCGCCGTCGGTATCTGGATGGAAGAAGTACCGGTGCCGGAAATCGGCCCCAACGAGGTGCTCATCAAGGTCGACAAGACCGCCATCTGCGGCACCGACCTGCACATCTACAAATGGGACGAGTGGAGCCAGCGCACCATCAAGCCCGGCACCACGATCGGTCACGAATTCGTTGGCCGCATCGTCGAGATTGGCGCGGGCGTGACCGGTTACGAGCCCGGCCAGCGTGTCTCCGCCGAAGGTCATGTGGTGTGCGGCCATTGCCGCAACTGTCGTGCTGGCCGCCCGCACCTGTGCCCACACACGGTCGGCATCGGCGTCAACCGCAATGGCGCCTTTGCCGAATATGTGGCCGTGCCGGCCTCGAACCTGTGGCCGATCCCGGACCAGATTCCGTCCGAACTGGCCGCCTTTTTCGATCCCTACGGCAATGCCGCGCACTGCGCGCTGCAATTCGACCTGATCGGCGAGGACGTGCTCATCACCGGCGCTGGTCCCATCGGCATCATCGCCGCCGGCATCTGCAAGCACGTAGGCGCGCGCAACGTGGTGGTCACCGACGTCAACGATTACCGCCTGAAGCTGGCCGCCGACATGGGCGCCACGCGCGTGGTCAATGTCGCCAATGCCCGCCTCAAGGACGTGATGACCGACCTGCACATGGAAGGCTTCGACGTGGGCCTGGAGATGAGCGGCAACCCGCACGCCTTCAACGACATGATCCACTGCATGTACCACGGCGGCAAGATCGCCCTGCTCGGCATCCAGCCCGCCGGCGCTGGTGTCGACTGGGATCAAGTGATCTTCAAGGGTCTCACCCTGCAAGGCATTTACGGCCGGCGCATGTTCGAAACCTGGTACAAGATGACGCAAATGGTGCTGACCGGCTTTCCACTGCAGAAAGCACTGACCCATCAGATTGCCATCGACGACTTCCAGACCGGCTTCGACCTCATGGCCTCGGGCCAGTGCGGCAAAGTGGTGTGCAGCTGGTGAGCGAGGAGACGCCAACGCCGCCACCGCGCAAGCGTTGGCACTGGCTGAAGCGCGACGGCATCGATCTTGGCGATGCCGTCGTGCAATTCATCGCCATGGTGGCCGGCATCTTGCTGGCATTGTTCATCAACAACCTGGTCACTCGTCGGCAACAGCAACATGCGGTCGACGAGGCCATGCATGCCATTCGCGCGGAACTTGTCGCCAACCGGGCTGCTTTGCACAAAAGCGTCGCCTATCTGTATCAACGAACCCGGCAAATGCTGGATTCGCCCAAGAACCAGCACCAGTCACCTCGTCCCTGCTATCTGTGGGATCAATGGGGCGGCACGGGAGCCATAAATCTTACCGATGCCGCCTACCAGACGGCGATCAGCACCCAAGCGCTGGCGCACATGCCGTTCCGGCAGGCACAACAAGTAGCAATGGCCTACGGCGTGCAGAAAATTGCCGACAAATCGTTTTACCTCATCCGTGCCAATATCTTGGTCGCCGGTCCGCACCCCTTGTCGCTGTGTGCGTCGGCCGTCGAAAGTTTTGCCGCCAATGAGCGCCACCTTGCCACGGCCTATACTCCCGTCATCGGACCCGACCAGACGCCGTGGCCCACAAAACCGCCGAATCCGTTGCAATCCAAAGCGGACGCAGGTCGATGAAAAAAGATTTCCCCGAATCGCCCAAACCACGCAAGCGACTCGGCTGGCTGCGTCGCGAAGGCATCGATCTTGGTGACGCCGTCGTGCAGTTCTTTTCCGTGTTGCTCGGCGTATTGTTGGCACTGCTCATCAGTCAGTGGACCAATCATCGGCAACAGCAAGCCAAGGTGCAGGCGACGCTTCGTCAACAACAGGTGACGGCCAACGATGCGATGCGCGCGATCCATGCGGAACTCGCATCCAACCGTGTTGCGCTGCGCGAACATGCCTCACGCATGTTCGCGATGGCCAAACGCATGCAGGATTCACCGCAAAACCGCAATAAAACGCCGCGCTTCTGTTATCTCTGGAACCAGTGGCGCGGAATTGGAGGTCTGAACCTGGTCGATGCGGCTTACCAGACTTCCATCGCGACGCAAGCGTTGGCCAATATGCCGTTCGCGCAAGCCCACAAGGTGGCAGAAGTGTATGGCTGGCAGCACTACTTTCAACGGGGCATCCAAAGCGATGTCCATTTGATGCTCGATCAGCGTCAAACGCTGGATTTCTGCGTAGGCCTCATCGAAGAGATTGGGCGAGGTGACTTGGGGCTCGACAAACAATATGACCCACTCATTGGCCAAGACAAGGCAAAGTTGCCAACCCCACCACCCTATCTATCAACCCAAACGAATGTTTCGAAGTGAGGCCAAAATATGACTTACGCATCGCAAGACCGTTATGCCAATGAACTGTTAGCCATCCGCGAGGCCGGCCTGTACAAGGACGAGCGCATCATCACTTCGCCTCAGTCGGCCGAGATCACGCTGGACGATGGCCGCAAGGTGTTGAACTTCTGCGCCAACAATTATTTGGGATTGGCCGACCATCCGCGCCTGATCGACGCCGCCAAGAAGGCGCTCGACAGCCACGGTTTCGGCATGGCCTCGGTGCGTTTCATCTGCGGCACGCAGGACTTGCACAAGCAGCTGGAACACGACATCGCCAGGTTCTTCGGCACCGATGACGCGATTCTTTACGCCGCCTGTTTCGATGCCAACGGCGGCTTGTTCGAGCCGTTGCTGGGTGAGGAAGACGCCATCATTTCCGACGCCTTGAATCATGCCTCGATCATCGACGGCGTGCGCCTGTGCAAGGCCAAACGCTACCGCTACGCCAACGGCGACATGGCCGATCTGGAAAAACAATTACAGGCCGCCGATGCCGCCGGCGCACGCACCAAGCTGATCTCCTCCGACGGCGTGTTCTCGATGGATGGCGTGGTCGCGCCGCTGGACCAGATCACCGCGCTGGCGAAAAAGTACAACGCGCTGGTGCACATCGACGAATGCCACGCCACGGGTTTCCTCGGCAAGAACGGTCGCGGCTCGGCCGAAGTCAATGGCGTGCTGGACCAGATCGACATCTTCACCGGCACGCTGGGCAAGGCGCTCGGCGGCGCGGCCGGCGGTTTCACCACGGGCCGCCGCGAGATCATCGACATGCTGCGCCAGCGCTCGCGTCCGTACCTGTTCTCCAACTCGCTGCCACCGGCCTTGGTGGCCGCCTCGATCGAGGTGCTGAAGATGCTGGACGAAGCCGGCGACCTGCGCGAAACGCTGCACGCCAACACGGCGTATTTCCGCGAGCGCATGACGGCAGCAGGCTTCGACATCAAACCAGGCAACCATCCGATCGTGCCGGTAATGATCTACGACGCGCCCATGGCCCAGGCCATGGCCAATGCCCTGCTCGACGAAGGCATCTATGTCACCGGCTTCTTCTATCCGGTGGTGCCCAAGGGCCAGGCACGCATCCGCACGCAGATGTGCGCCGCACACACGCGCGAGCACCTGGATCACGCCATCGCGGCATTCATCCGCGCCGGCAAAGAAACGGGCGTGCTGTCAGGCTGATCCATCTGCCGGGTTCATCTCGGAACCACGGCCACCGCACCCAAAGAAAACCCCGCCGAAGCGGGGTTTTCTTTGGCACGAAGGGTGGCAGGAGCGGCTGACCGCCGCATCTGCCAAGTCGACTCAATTGCCCTGGTCGACCACCTTCAGCTCCACGCGACGATTCTGCGCACGGCCATCCTTGGTCTTGTTGCTGGCAATCGGATCGGCTTCACCCATGCCCGTCGGGCCTTCCAGACGGCTGGCATCAACCCCGTGCGAAGTCAGGTAGTTGTACACGATCTGCGCACGACGCTCCGACAGCTTCTGGTTGTAGGCAGACGAGCCAACGGAATCGGTGTAACCAACCACCTTGACCACGACCTTGGGATAGCGCTTCAGCGTATCAACGGCCTGCTGCAGGATGGACAGCGAATCGGACGTCGGCACCTTCAGGGTCGGGCCGATCCTGGTCTCGCCCTTGTGCGGACGGTCGAACTTGAAGTTCACGCCGCGCAGATCGATGACCACCTTCTGCGGGCAACCATCCGGACCCACGATGGTGCCAGCCGGGGTGTTCGGGCACTTGTCGACGCAGTTGTTGACACCGTCATGATCACTGTCGAGCTGGTCACAGGTGGGTGCCGGCGGCGGTGGCGGCGGCGCAGCAGCTGGCACTGGCGGAGGCGGCGGTGCCGGCGTCGAGCCAAGCATGGCCAGCAGGGACACGCCCAGCATCCAGTCACCATAACCATCCTGGGACGGGATGGTCTTGTCGTCCCACTCATAACGGTAGGTCGCACCCACGCGGAAAAGGGCATCATCACCAACAGTCTTGGAGAGACCAAATCCAAGTTCGGCAGCCGGGGACCAGCCATGGTCGCCAGAACTCAAGTGCCGGCTGTCCATGATGCCGGCCAACGCATATGGACGCCAGGACGTCCAGCTGCCGCCATAGAAACGGGCCGCCAAACCGAAATTGTTGTTGACCCAACCGCCAACGGCCCTGCTCGTGCGACTGGTGTGATCGATGAACAAGTCGATCGAGGTGTTTTCCGAAATGAAACTGCCGAGGTTCAGACCCAAATAGCCGCGTCGACGCTGGGACTGGCGGTTGGAATCATTGAGATAAACACCGGCTGTCGGGCCCAGATACCAACGCCCATCGTAGTTGCCGGACGAAGAAGCGGACATGCTGCTGTCTTGGCCGGATGTGGTACCACTGCTTTGCGCATCCTGTGCCTGGGCGGCGACAACAGCACCCCCCAAGGCCAAGGCAATCAACAAACACAAGCCCTTACGTTTCATTGGGGATCTCCTCTGCAGCAACCTATGCGTCCGCATCACCACTGACTGGCTTGTGCATGACGGACAGACATTCCCTTCGGATATTCGAACCGCCGGCTTCCTTGCACAGCGGGCCGGTTCAGTTTATCAAAAAACAAATAATTCAGTGATTTTTGTCACAACTTGTTCATGGCCGGGTCATGCGCATGCTCAAGTCGTGAAATAACTCATGAATTCAGGTACAGGCATGGCGTCCATCCGGGACGGATCACTCGTGGCTGCGAGGATCGCGTCGACTTTGTGCGCCGGCAGATGGCCACGCAGCGCCTTTTCGAACTTGGCCAGCAACACCGGAATACCCTCGGCGCGACGCTTGCGATGGCCGATCGGATAATCAATGGACACCTTGTCGGTATGACTGCCATCGGCAAAGAAAACCTGCACCGAATTGCCGATGTAGCGTTTGTCCGGATCGAAATAATCCTTGGTGAACCGTGGATTTTCGATCACTTCCATCTTCGCGCGCAGCGCGTCGATGCGCGAATCGGCAGCCACCTCGTCGCTGTAGTCGGACGCCACCAGACGACCGAAGATCAGCGGCACGGCCACCATGTATTGGATGCAATGGTCGCGATCGGCGTAATTGGCCAACGGGCCGGTCTTGTCGATGATGCGGCAACCGGCTTCCTGGGTTTCGATCACGATCTTTGCAATCTCGTCGAGACGGCCAGCTACTTGCGCATGCAGCTGCATCGCGCACTCAACCGCGGTCTGCGCATGGAACTCGGCCGGAAAGCTGATCTTGAGCAACACGTTTTCCATGACGTAACTGCCAAACGGGCGCTCGAACTCGAACGGCTTGCCACCGAAGGCGACATCGTAGAAGCCCCAGGTTTTGGCGGTCAGCGCCGACGGATAACCCACCACGCCCTTGTCCACGGCATTCAGCGCATGGGTGACGGCGCGGCGACAGGCATCGCCCGCCGCCCAGCTCTTGCGCGGTCCGGTGTTGGGCGCATGCCGGTAGGTACGCAGCGCGCCATTGTCGATCCAGCTGTGCGACACCGCCGTGACGATTTCATCCTTGCCGCCACCAAACATCTGCGTGGTGACGGCGGTCGAGGCCAGCCGCACCAGGATCACGTGATCCTGGCCGACGCGGTTGAAGCTGTTCCTGAGCGCGTAGCAACCCTGGATTTCGTGCGCCTTGATGGCCGCTGTCAGCACGTCACGAATGGTCGGCACCGTACCGCCTTCGCGCTGCGTCTTGCGGCCCAGATAATCGGCCACGGCGAGAATGGCGCCAAGGTTGTCCGACGGATGGCCCCATTCGGCCGCCAGCCAGGTGTCGTTGAAATCCAGCCAGCGGATCTGGGTGCCGATGGCGAAAGCGCCCTGCACCGGATCAAGCTCATGGCTGGTGCCGGGCACACGGGTGCCGCCAGGCAGGGTCGCACCCGGCACGATCGGGCCGAGATGCTTGACGCATTCCGGAAACTTCATCGCCAGCATGGCGCAGCCCAAGGCATCGAGCAGCATGTAACGCGCAGTGTCGTAGGCCTCTTTCGAGTCGATCCGGTAATCGACCACGTAGTCGGCGATGTCGCGCATCGGCTGGTCGGGATCGGGTCGCTGGGCGGAACGGATGTCGGCGCTCATGAGTGCTCTCGGCAAGGGAAACGCTCATTTTAGCCGGCTCGACCTCGTTGCGCTTGACGCCGGACGCCGACCTCGCAAGAATGAGGCAGCTATCACCCCAAAGGGGAGTAGCCCCGGGCGCGAACGGCGCCCTGCGCGGCAGTCGTCATCACGGGCCTTCCAGCCCCGGTTGCCGCGGCGGTTTTCACCGCGGGCGAGACTTTTGCGGCAACGGCGGGTCCTGCGCGACCGTCGTGGCTGCTTCGTCTCCGCGCAAGTCGAAAACCGTATGGACTTCCTGCCTCCGCACTTCCTTTCCGGCCTCATCACCATCGTCATCATCGACCTGACCCTGGCCGGTGACAATGCCGTGGTCATCGCCCTGGCCGCGCGCCGTTTGCCGCATCGTCAGCAGCGTCAGGCCATCGCCTGGGGCACCCTTGGCGCCGTCGTCCTGCGCATCGCGATGACCGTGGCCGTGCTTTACCTGCTCAAGCTGCCCGGCCTGATGCTGGCCGGCGGCATCGCGCTGATCCCGATCGGCTGGAACCTGCTGCGCCAGAACGACATCCACGCCGAGTCCAAGGTCAAGGAAGCGGCCGGCCTGGTCGCGGCCATCCGCACCATTGTCGTCGCCGACGCGCTGATGGGGCTGGACAACGTGCTGGGTATCGCCGGCGCGGCCAAGGGCCACGTTGGCCTGGTCGTGATCGGCCTGCTTATCAGCGTGCCGGTGGTGGTGTGGGGCTCGACCCTGATCCTGCGCCTGATGGAACGCTTCCCCATCATCATCTACATCGGTGCCGGTACCATCGCGTGGACCGCCTCGCGCATGATTTCGCACGACCGCTTTTTCGGCGGCTGGTTCCACGCCCACGCCTGGGCGCCATGGCTGCTCGACGTGCTGCTGGTCGGCGGTGTTTGCGGCCTCGGCTACCTGGCTTCGCGCCGGGCCCGGCTGCGCAAGCGGCATCAGGCCTAGAATGGGAACTCCCTTCCCCACTGGAGTTGTTGCATGAAGCTGTACTACTTGCCCGGCGCCTGCTCGCTGGCCAGCCATATCGTGCTCGAATGGATCGGCGCCACCTACACTGCTTTCGAAGTCGCCCGTGACCAGCTGAAATCTCCCGAATACCTCAAGATCAATCCGGGCGGCGCGGTGCCGACGCTGGTCGAGGACGACGACTGGGCGCTGACCGAGAACGTCGCCATCCTGCATTACCTGGCCGAGAAGTTTCCGCAGTCACAACTCGCCGGCACCGACGCGCGCAGCCGCGCCGAGGTCAACCGCTGGCTGGGCTTCCTGAATTCGGACGTGCACCAGTCATTCAAGCCGCTGTTCGGTCCGGCCAGCTTCATCGCCGACGCCAATCAACATGCTGACTTGGCCGAGCACGCGAAACAGAAATTGCACCGACTGTTTGCGCGTCTGGACGAACGCCTCGGCCAGAGCACGTGGCTGGGCGGTGCCGATCGCTCGATTGCCGACCCGTACCTGTTCGTGGTGCTGCGCTGGGCCCGTGCCAAGAAGATCGACCTGACCGGCATGCAGGCGCTGGATGGGTTCTTCACCCGCATGCACGCGGACGAAGGCGTGCAGCGCGCACTCAAGGCCGAGAGCCTCGGCTGAAACCCGCACTTCGGCGTGCCGTGGCACTTGGCCACGGCACGGCTGTCAATAGCGCAGGTACACGAAGATCGACGGCCCGTACAACTGCAAATCCAGGCTGTCGTCGTAATACCCATGCGCCTGTTTGACGTGGATGCTGTTAATGCCGTATTCCAGCGCGAACGCCCAGTGTTTGACCGGCAACCACGTGATCCCGAGTGAGGCGTTGTAGATATGCCCGCTCAACTTGCCGCCCCCCTTGAAGACGCCAGCGGCATCCAGATACAGACGCCAGTGCTGGCCCAAGGCATGTCGCCAGCCCACTTGCACCAAAGGCGCCCAAGCACTTGTGCCGGTGTCGGCGCGGCCCGAGAACAGGGTGTCGCCATTGACCGCAAGTCGTCCCGAAACACGGCCAGAGGCGCGATAATGGCCAGCGCCCAAGCCCAGCCCGAACACATCATCGCCACGACCGAACCACCAACGCCAGGCCACGCTGCCGAACGCAAAAGCCACCTGACCGTGCACGCGTGCACCCAGTCGATAGGACTTGCCTTGCCAGGCCAACGTGCGCTGCCAGTAGCGATCCCGGACGCGACGGTAAGCGTAGTAATCCAGCGACAGGCCCTGATGGTCGCCAATCAAGACCCGGGCGCGGACCCGCGGCAAGGATTCGGAACGGCCAAAGCCGAGATTGTTCTCGAGATTGACGCTGGTGGAGAACAGCCCATCGGGCAAGCGCAGGCCCAACGTGGTGCTGCTGGTCGCGCGATACACACCCACGCCGACGTCGAAACGATCCAGCACCGACGCATGTTGCGCGCGGCAAGGTGCCATCCACACGCCACACACGGCAAACAAGGCCACCCCGGCCAGCACCTCGTGCCAACGGGTGCATCTGCGGCAGAAAGCCACGCCTTGCATGATCCATCCATCCTTGCCGGAAGCCGACCCGGCTTCACGCAACCATGTCGGATATGTGGCGGCGCGGGCGATGCAAAACAAGGCCTGGACACACGAACGCCGGGCCATGTGACCCGGCGTCAGCTGTTTCAACACGTCAAGTTCAGCGCTTTTCGATCGGCGTGAATACCAGATCTTCCGGCCCGACGTAGTTGGCGGACGGGCGGATGATCTTGCCGTCGATGCGCTGCTCGATGATGTGCGCGCTCCAGCCGGCGGTGCGCGAAATCACGAACAGCGGCGTGAACATCGCCGTCGGCACGCCCATCATGTGATAAGCACTGGCCGAGTACCAGTCGAGGTTGGGGAACATCTTCTTGACGTCCATCATGACGTTCTCGATGCGCTCGGACACGTCGAACAGCGTCGGGTTGCCACCCTCGGCGCACAGCTTGCGGCTGATTTCCTTGATGATCGGGTTGCGCGGATCGCCGATGGTGTAGACCGGATGGCCAAAGCCGATGACGATTTCCTTGGCCTCGACGCGGCGACGAATATCCGCCTCAGCCTCGTCGGCCGAGCGATAGCGGCTGATGATTTCCATCGCCACTTCGTTGGCACCGCCGTGCTTGGGGCCGCGCAATGCGCCGATGGCGCCGGTCAGGGCCGAATAGAAGTCCGAACCAGTACCGGCGATGACGCGGCCGGTGAAGGTCGAGGCGTTGAACTCGTGCTCGGCATACAGGATCAGCGACTTGTCCAGCGCATCGATCTGCAACTCGGTCGCTTGCTTGCCATGCAACAAATGCAGGAAATGGCCGGCGATGGTCTCGTCATCGGTCTCGGTGTCGATGCGCTTGCCGCTGTGGCTGTAGTGATACCAGTACAGCAGGATCGAACCGAAGCAGGCCATCATGCGGTCGGCGATCTGACGCGCACCGGTGATGTTGTGGTCATCCTTTTCCGGCAGCACCGTGCCCACCACCGAGCAGCCCGTGCGCAGCACATCCATCGGATGGGTCGAGGCCGGCAGCTGTTCCAGCACCGCCTTCACCGAAGCCGGCAGACCACGCATGCTGCGCAGCTTGGCGCGGTAATTCTTCAGCTCGGTCCAGGTTGGCAACACGCCATGCACCAGCAGGTGCGCGACCGACTCGAAGCTGGACTTGGTGGCCAGATCGTTGATGTCGTAACCGCGGTAATGCAGGTCGTTGCCGCTGCGGCCGACCGTGCAAATGGCGGTGTTGCCGGCGGCGACGCCGGACAGTGCCACGGATTTCTTGGCCTTGGGCCTGGTTTGCTCGGTAGTCTCGCTCACGATGTTCTCCGTTTTTTGATAATGGTGCATGACAAACTTTCGGCAATCAATCGCGAAAGGCCTTCGCTGGTGTCAGACGCGGGCACTGTGCAACAGATCGCACTACCGGTTTAACCGGGGCATGATGGTCTTCGAATGCCCAGCACTCGCCCAAGGTCGAGCAGTAGCAGATATTCACAAGACCATGCGTTCCCATGGCCTGGCGGAAGTGTGCGTAGGTTGAATTGTCCTTGAAAACCAGCAGCGTCAATTTGTCCCCAGGGCTCAATACTGCAGCAGAAAGCGTGGAAAAGCCGTAACCATTCTCTGCAGCAGAGACATGAAGAGCAGCAAAAACATGTTTCCAGTCCAATTGCGGTTTACCATCCACCGTCACCTGCACACTCTTCACGATGGCCGGCCCCACGCCCTTGTTGAAGATGGTCAGCATGTGCTTGTCATCCTGGTAGGCTGCTGTCAAATACGGCCACACTTGCGCGCGCACCTGCTGACGCTGGACATACGCCGTGTAACCGGCCACCAGCAACGCCAGCAAACCAACCAGTGACGCGATGATCGCCGCCAGTGCGTCCCAGCGAATGCGCCGCGCCTGTGTCGGCGGGCGGGCTTCTTCTGGACCGGGCACTGGATCGGACACGCGCGTCAATCCTTGTCGCCACCGGCAAACAAGGCATCGAGCTTGTCTTCGTAGGCGTGATAACCCAGAAAATCGTACAGCTCCTCGCGCGTCTGCATCTGCGGTACATACGCCTTTTGCGTGCCATTGCGACGCACGGTTTCGTAGAAGCTCAGCGCGGCCTTGTTCATGGCACGGTAGGCGCCGCAGCAATACAACGCGATGTCGACATTGGCGCTCTTCAGCTCGTCGACGGTGAAGAATGGCGTGGAACCGAATTCGGTCAGATTGGCCAAAATCGGCACCTGCACCGCCGCCTTGAACTTGCGGTAGTCGTCCAGCGTCTTCATCGCCTCGGGAAAAATCATGTCGGCGCCGGCCTCGACATAGGCCACGGCGCGCTCGATGGCCGCATCGATGCCCTCTTTGGCCGCCGCGTCGGTGCGCGCCATGATGACGAAGCTCTCGTCGCCCCGCCCATCCACGGCAGCCTTCACGCGATCGACCATTTCAGCCTTGGGCACCACTTCCTTGCCCGGCCGATGGCCACAACGTTTTTGCCCGACCTGATCCTCCATATGCACGGCCGCCACGCCGACGCGCTCGAAGGAACGGATGGTGCGGGCAATGTTGAACGCGCCGCCCCAGCCGGTATCGATGTCGACCAGCAATGGCAGCTGCGTGGCCTCGACGATGCGTCGCGCGTCGGTCAGCACGTCTTCCATCGTGGAGATGCCGAGGTCGGGCATGCCCAGCGAATTGGCCGCCACGCCGCCGCCGGACAGATACAACGCCTGGTAACCCACGCGCTTGGCCATGAGGCCCGCATAGGCGGTGATCGCGCCCACCACCTGCAAGGGAGACTCGGCAGCAACCGCCGCGCGGAAGGCCGCGCCTGCGGAGATCCTCGTGTTCATGTGAATGCCCGTGACCAAAGCGGATATTCTAACAGGGCATGGCGCTCACCAACGGCGATGCACGCGGCACCCAGGCAACTTGGCGACCCATGCGCCGAGAGCCCCGTTGGTCAAGTCGCGCCCGGTTTTGCCAACAAGGCTTGCAATTGGCCGGCATCGAAATGTTCGTTGTGACGACAAAAATCGCAGCAGACGTCGGCTTCGCCACGCTCGTCCAGCATCGCACGCAATTCGTCCGTGCCCAGCCCCACCAACATGGCCTCGGTCCGTTCGCGGCTGCAGGTGCAGGCAAAGCGCAAGTCGACCGGTTCGGCCAATTGCGGGGGTGTTTCATGGAACAGGCGATGCAGGATGGTGTCCGGCGGCAAGTGCAAAAGCTCCTCGGCCGTCAACGTCGCGGCAAGGGTTTCCAGCGTATGCCACTGCGCCTCGTTGGCCTGCCAGTCGGCACGCTGGTCGGGCATTTTCTGTAGCAGCAAGCCACAGGCACGGCCATGACCGAAGGCCAGCCAGACCCTCGTCGGCAGCTGCTCGGATTGGTCGAAATAATCGGCAAGACAGGCCGCCAAGTCACTTGAATCAAGTGGCACCAGACTCTGGTAGTCCTTGCCCTGCGCCGGCTTCAAGGTAATCGCCAACAACGCCTGCTCCCCCAGCAAGGCCTTGAGGTCCGGCATCGCCCCTTGCGCCACCGGCGGCTTCCACCGCGCCAGCCCACGCAGCGTGTTGTCGTGGGTGGCTTCGGCCAGCAGCAGCGACAGCTCGCCGGCGCCCTGTGCCTGCAACACCAGGCGTCCCTCGAACTTCAACGTGCCCGTCAGCAAGCACGCCGCCACCAGCGCCTCGGCCAGCTGACTGCTGATTTCCAGCGGATAGTCGCGCGCTTGCAGCACCGGTACGAGCGCGCTGCCCAGACGCACATACTCGCCACGCAGATCGGTGTCGGGAAAGAAAAAACGCTGACGCAGATTGTCCATGACCGGCTCTTGATCGAAACAGATGCAAGGCAATGCCTTGCGTGCGCCATGGTAGCGGCGAGGCCACTGTCTGAAAACAGCCCATGGATCATGCCGACGGCGCGATTGGCATGACGAAAAGGGCGACCCTCGGGCCGCCCTTTCGCTACCGAAACATGACCGTGCCGATCAGCCCAGCAAATCCTCGATCGCCGCACGTTCCTCGCCCAATTCGGCGCGGGTGGCCTCCATGCGCTGGCGCGAGAACTCGCTGATGTCCAGGCCTTGCACGATGGCGTACTTGCCATTCTTGCAGGTCACCGGGTAGCCGTAGATGACGCCCGGCGCGATGCCGTAGCTGCCGTCGGCCGGGATGCCCATGGACACCCAGTCACCTTCTTCGGTACCCAATGCCCAGGAGCGCATGTGGTCGATGGCGGCCGAGGCGGCCGAGGCGGCCGACGAGGCGCCACGCGCCTTGATGATGGCGGCGCCGCGCTTTTGCACGGTCGGGATGTAATCGTTCTCGTACCAGGCTTGGTCGACCAGATCGAGCGCCTTGGTGCCGTCGACGGTGGCGTGATGCAAATCCGGATACTGGGTGGAGCTGTGATTGCCCCAGATGATCATGTGCTTGACATCCGTATTGTGCTTGCCGGTCTTTTCGGCCAGCTGGCTCATCGCACGATTGTGATCCAGGCGCACCATCGCGGTGAAATTGGCAGGATTCAGATCCGGCGCATTGGCCTGCGCGATCAGGCAGTTGGTGTTGGCCGGATTGCCGACCACCAGCACCTTGACGTCACGACTGGCGTGGGCGTTCAGCGCCTTGCCGATCGGCCCGAAGATGGAACCGTTGGCGGACAGCAGATCCTTGCGCTCCATGCCCGGGCCGCGCGGACGCGCGCCGACCAGCAGCGCGTAGTCGGTGTCCTTGAAAGCCACGTTGGCGTCATCGGTGGCGACGATGCCGGCCAGCAACGGGAACGCGCAATCGTTGAGCTCCATCACCACGCCCTGCAGGGCGTTCAGGGCCGGGGTGATTTCCAGAAGTTGCAGGATGACTGGCTGGTCCTTGCCAAGCATGTCGCCGGCGGCGATGCGAAACAGCAAGGCGTAACCGATATTGCCAGCGGCGCCGGTGACGGCCACTCGAACGGGTGCTTTCATGGGTTTGCTCCGTGGGATTGAAGGGGATCGAAACGTCGAACGCGAAAACAATGGTGACTACGCCCGCTCTCAGGAAAGTTCGGCAAAAAAGTCCTGGATACGCGCGAGGCCAGGCTCCAGCTGGTCGGCCGGACAGGTGTAGCTGATGCGCAGGCCACGCGGCTCGCCAAAAGCCGAGCCGGGCACGCAGGCCACACCCTTGACGTCGAGCAGCACCTTGCACAACTCCACATCGTCGGCAATCAGGCGCCCGTTGTGCTGTTTGCCAAACGCGCAGGAAACATCCGGAAAGGCATAAAACGCGCCTTGCGGCCGCGGACAGGTCACGCCATCGATGGTGGTGAGCGCGGCCACCACCTTGTCGCGGCGCGCGGCAAAATCGCGACAATGCTCTGCCGGCACATCCTGCGGCCCGGTCAGTGCCGCAACCGCAGCAGCCGTGACGACTTCGGGCAAGCTGGTGATGTGATTGGAGTTGAGCGTGACCACGGCCTTGGCGATGATCTCAGGCCCGGCCATCAAGCCGACGCGCCAGCCTGGCATGCCATAGGTCTTGGACAGCGAATCGACAAAGATGACGCGGTCGCGAAGCTCGGGCCGCGCATGCACGAAGTTGTGGTAACCGATGCCGTCGAACACCATGCGATTGTAGATGTCATCGGTGATGATCCAGGTATCGGGGTGCTTCACCAGCACATCCGCCAGTGCGGCGATCTCGTCCCGGGTGTAGACCATGCCCGTCGGGTTGGACGGATTGTTGAACAGAAACACGCGCGGCTTGCCTGCCAGCGCCCGGTCCAGCTGCGCCGGAGTCAGCTTGTAGTGCTGCTCGGGCGGACACGGCAGGGTGGTCACCCGTGCGCCAACGATCTCGGCGATGTCGAGGTAACTGGTCCAGTACGGCGATGGGAAGACAATCTCGTCGCCTTCGTCAAGCAGTGCTTCCATCAGGTTGTACAGCACCTGTTTGGCACCAATGCCGACCGCGCAATGCGCGCGCGTGTAGCCACCCAGGCCGATGCTCTCGATGTGTGCAAGAAAAGCATCGAGCAAGGCATCGCTGCCGCGATTGGAGCCGTATTGCCCCGAGTCGAGATCGGCCGCCGCCTTGACCGCGGCGTACACATGGTCGCCCGGCAGGAAATTGGGCACACCGATGGAAAAACTGATGATGTCGCGACCTTCGGCCTTCAAACTCCTGGCCAAGGCCGCAATGGCCATGATCGCGCTGGGCTTGGCACGACCCACGCGGCGGGCGAGCTCGGGCATGACATTCTCACTAGTGGGGACAAGGAACACCAGCCCGTCATTTTACCACACGCCACCTGACCGGCCCGCGGCGACGGCAGTAGCCACGAACCTGACGGTCAGGGCATGATGGGCCCGCCCACCATGCGGTCACATCCGCACACGGCGGGCAGGGGAAACTGGTCACCATCGATACGGGAGGTACCCATGTTGCACTGGCTTTGGGTTTTCATCATCGGACTGATCATCGGCATCATTGCCAAATGGATCATGCCCGGCAAGGATCCCGGCGGTTTCATCGTCACCGCCATCATCGGCATCATCGGCTCGTTCATCGGCGGCTTCATCGGCAAGCTGCTGTTCGGTCACAGTGAAGGCGGTCTGATCGGCTTCATTCTGGCCATCATCGGCGCCCTGATTCTGCTCTGGCTGTATCGCCAGTTCTTCGTCAAGGCCAAGGCCGGGTGACGACCTGCATCTGCCGGCGTCGCTCGACGCCGGCAGATTTCAGCGCAGCAAGCGCCGTTTCGGCTTGATCGGCAGCTTGCCGCGCCAGTATTGGATCAGCACGAAACCTCCGAGCATGCCGCCCAGGTGGGCGAAATACGCGATGTTGACCACCGGGCCGCCCGCCCCGATTGGATGTCCCATGCCGCCGCGCGTGCTCATCACGCCGAGCACCAGTTCCAGCACGGCAAATCCGGTCACGAACACCCACGCCGGCATCGGGATCGGCGGAATGATGAGCATGATGCGTTCATGCGGATACAGCATGCCGAAGGCCAGCAGCACGCCGAAGATGGCCCCCGAGGCGCCGATCGTCGGGTAATAACCGAGATGGAAGAAATACACCATCAGCTCGTGACACAGCGACGACGCGAGCAGACTGACGAAATACAGGACCAGGAATGCGCGTTGGCCCAGCAGGCGTTCGATCGGACTGCCGAACATCCACAGCACGAACATGTTGACGACGATGTGCATGATGCTGCCGTGCATGAATGTACCGGTCACCAACTGCCACACCTGAAAGCCGACATTGGTGTACGGCGATGCGCCCCACGGCCACAGCGCGAAATGAATCAGCAGCGGCGCCGGAAAAAACTGCTGCAGCAAAAACACCAGCACATTGGCGATCAGCAGATAGCGCGTTACCGGAGGCAGATCGAAAGACATGGCGTCAACCGTGGGGATGATGGAATGTCGACACAGCCGGCCGCACCGGCGGCTTTGGATTGGATGGTTGCATTCGCGGCAAGTTCAATGCGTGATGCCACGGCGCGGAAGCATCAGGCCGTCGCGACTCTGTCGCCGAAGATGGCGCGGCCGATGCGCACCTCGGTGGCGCCTTCAGCAATGGCCAGTGCAAAATCGCCACTCATGCCCATCGACAGTCGCGGCAACGCAAAGCCGTCATCGCGCGCGGCATCGCGCAGCTCGCGCAGTTGCCGGAAACAGGCACGCACGGCGGCTGCGTCATCCGAATGCACGGCCATCGTCATCAAGCCTTGCACGCGCAGGCTGTGCATGGCCTTGAGTTGGACAAGCAAACTCGGCAGCGCGGCCGGTGGCAGACCGTGTTTGGCTTCCTCGGGCGAGGTCTTCACCTCGATCAGCACATCGATGGCACGGCCTTCGTGCTGCAGGCGCTGGTCCAGCGCGACCGCCAACTCCAACCGATCCAGCGATTGCACCTCGCTGGCCAGCCGCGCCACGTCTTTGGCCTTGTTGGTCTGCAGATGGCCGATGACGACCCAATCGATGCCGGCGCCGACCAGCTCGGCCTGCTTGGCGCGCACTTCCTGCACACGGTTTTCGCCAAAGCGCGTCAGTCCCAGCGCCATTGCCTCGCGGATGGCCGCAACGCCAAAGGTCTTGGACACCGGCAGAATCGTGACTTCGGATGGATCACGACCCGCCTCGCGGCAGGCCGTGTCCACGCTGGCGCGTACCGATTGCCAGCGTTCGGCAAGAGTCACGTGCATTACGCCTTGGCGCGCTCGCCGTGCCGAGCCAGCACGTCGGCCACGACCATGGTCACGCGCTTGCCGGTCGGAATGTGCAGAAACTCGTTCGGGCCGTGTGCGTTGGAATGCGGCCCCAGCACGCCGGTGATGAGGAACTGTGCGGCCGGAAACTTCTCGCCCAGCATGCCCATGAACGGGATCGAGCCGCCTTCGCCCATGTAGGCGACCGGCTTGCCGAAGTAGCTTTCCGACGCCTTCGACACCGCCTCTGCCAGCCACGGCGACAACGGCGGTGCGTTCCAGCCGCCTTCGCCCTGGGCCTCGACACGCACCTTGCAGCCGTACGGCGCGTTGGCTTCCAGATGTTGTTTGACGAACGCGGCGGCCTTCGGCGCATCGGCCGTCGGCGGCAGACGCAAGCTCAGGCGCGCGGCGGTAGTCGGGCGCAACACGTTGCCAGCGTTGTTCAGACTCGGCAGGCCATCGATGCCGGTGATGGCCAGTTGCGCACGCCAGGTACGATTCAATATCAGCTCGACCTTGTCCTCGTCGACCGGGCGCATGCCTTCGACCCACGGAAACTTGTTGTAGACCTCGTCACCAAGGATCGCGGCACATTGCTTGGCTTGCTCGATGCGCTCGGCTGGCACCTCCACCTTGAGCGCTTCCGGCGTGATCTCGCCGGTCACTTCGTCTTCCAGTCGCGACAACACCTGACGCAGCACGCGGAAGCTGTCCGGCACCACGCCCGAGGCATCACCCGAATGCACGCCTTCGGTCAGCACATCGACCGTGAGGCTGGCGCCGACCAGGCCACGCAAGGACGTGGTCAGCCACAGCTGGTCGTAATTGGCGCAGCCCGAATCCAGGCACACCACCAGCGATGGGCTGCCGATGCGGTCGAGCAGATGATCGACATAGTGCGGCAAGTCCGGGCTGCCCGATTCCTCGCACGCCTCGATCATCACCACGCAACGCGCATGCGGCACACCTTGCTCGTGCAGCGCCAGCAACGAGGTAACCGAGCCGAAGATGGCGTAACCGTCATCCGCACCGCCGCGACCATACAGGCGATCGCCTTCGATGACCGGCTTCCAAGGGCCCAGATCCTCGCGCCAACCGGTCATTTCCGGCTGCTTGTCCAGATGGCCGTACAGCACCACGGTGTCGTCGACCTGCCCCGGCACCTCGATGAAAATCAGCGGCGTGCGGCCTTCAAGGCGCACCACTTCCAGCGTCGCACCCGGAATCTGCGCCAGTTTTGGCTTGGCCCAGTTGCACATCAGCTCGACCGCCTGATCCATGTAGCCGTGCTCGACCCACTGCGCGTCATAGGCTGGCGACTTGTTCGGGATCTTGATGTATTCGACCAGCTGCGGAACGATTTCTGCGTCCCACAGATCCTCGACAAAAGACTGGGTCCGTGCGGTATCCATGAGTGGCTTCGCTGTGCGTGGAAACGCTGCATTCTAGCAGTTTGCCCGAATATGCCCGACACGCATGTCGGATATGCCGCACGCACAGCAAGCCGGCGCACGGACGCGATCGCGCGTTTCAGCCCGGCAGCTTGCCGCCAGGCACTCACCGACACTGGTTACGCGGCACCCAACATGCCGCACCTACCTCGTCTTTCAGGGAGAACACCTCATGATCCGCAAGCTCGCCGCCCTGGCCCTGCTGCTGGCCGTATGCCTGCCAGCCTGGGCATCGTCGCCCGTCAACATCAACACCGCCAATGCCGCCACCATTGCCGCCGCCCTTGACGGCGTGGGCATGGCCAAGGCCAAGGCCATCGTCAGCTATCGCAAGGCCCACGGGCCGTTCAAGAGCATTGATGATCTGGCCAAGGTCAAGGGCATCGGTCCGGCCATCGTCAAGCGCAACCACGGTTCCATCCACTTGAGCGGTACCTACGCGCCACCCAGGACTTCTCAGCATCATCGTCACACCCACAAGAAGGTCCGCAAAACCGGGAATCGACCGTCGAAAAGCCACAAGCCGAAGCACCGCAAGCATTGAACAGTACTGCGTAACATTGTCGCGGTGCTGGCGCCAGCCGTCACCGCGACACCCCCTGCGTGGCCTTGCAACCCCTTGACCGCGTGCCTTTGCGCGCGATCACTCCCGACCGCGATTCATCTCGCTGCGCGCCATCTTCAACATGAACCCATTCAGCAAGGGTTTATCGCAGCCGCCGCTCGTGGGAAAATGGCCAACCCGGGGAGTCCAAACTGCCGCGCGGCTCAAGGTCTGCGGCATCGTCAAGGCCAATGTTCGACATTCCAGAGATTGAAACCACGCGCCTGCGCCTGACCGCGCTTGCCGAGCAGCACTTTGATGGCTATGCCGCCATGCTGGCCGACCCTACCTGCACCCGCTGGATCGGTGATGGTCACGCGCTGGATCGCATGAATGCCTGGCGCTCCATGGCCATGCTGCTGGGCCACTGGGCTCTGCGCGGCTACGGCATGTGGGCCGTGGAAAACCGCGAAGATCACGCCTTTGTCGGCCGCGTCGGGCTGATGCGCCCCGAAGGCTGGCCGGACATCGAGCTTGGCTGGATGCTCAGCCCCGATCAGCGCCACCACGGCTACGCCACCGAAGCCGGTGCCGCCGTGCTGACGTTTGCCTGGGAACGACTGCGCCTGTCACGCGTGATCAGTCTGGTGCGTGAAGGCAATGACGCCTCGATGCGCGTGGCCGAACGCCTCGGCGGCCAGCGCATCGACACCATCGAATTTCTCGGCGCCCCCACCCACGTGTACGCCTACTACGCCCCCGCACACTGATCCCTGCCAGAATGGGCGGGCACCCATGCGTACACAGGTCGGCCATGTCCATGCTTGAATCCGTTCCGTCCAGCAGCTTTCGGCAGCAGACCTGGGCCAACGGCAGTGGCCAGACCACGGAACTGGCGGCCGGTCCGCAACGCGATGCATGGCAGTGGCGCATCAGCATGGCGCGAGTCGACACCGATGGCGCCTTCTCCGTGCTGCCCGGCGTGCGCCGACAATTGGCCCCGCTGGACGGCTCGCTGGAATTGCATTTTGATGACGACACGACGCGGATCGTGCGCAGGCTGGAAGTCGTGCACTTCGATGGCGCCCGCGGCATTGACTGTCATCTGCCCGACGGCGCCGGACGCGATTTCAACCTGATGTTGCGTGACGGTGCCGACGGCACCTTGATGCTGCGCCCGCTGCTCGGCTCCATGGTCCTGCTGCCTCAGCCCGGCAGCCGCTGGTTCATCTACGTGGTGGCGGGTGCCTGCCATCTCGGCGCCGGTACCGAACAACTCGATCTGGACATGGGCGATGCCGCCTGGGTCCAGCCGTCCGTGAGCACCCGCGCACTGATCGAGGGCGGCGGTGAAATTGCCCTGGTGCGGCTGCTCACGCCCGCACCCGATGCCGGCACGCCCGTTTAGACCAGGCCCATACGGAACCCGGGGCGCAGCCACGGGATCCCGCACGAACCTGCATGCGCCCTGCATCAAGCCGGAGCCAATGCCGCCACGCTCGAACCGCCACGGAACGGCGTGGCGCGCGCCAGCATCGCCAGCGCGCCGATGCGCGCCAAGCGCATCCAGGTCAGGATGATCACGATCAGCTGGGTCAACACGATCGCCACAATGAGTCCCGCCGCGCCCGCCGAATTGGTGTGAATGCGCAACATGCCGACCAGCCCGGCCAGCACGAAACCGATGATGCTGGTGCCCAGATACAGGCCCAGCGTCGCCAGCGGTCGCCGCACCAGCATGGCAATGCCACGCCCAAAGGCTCGTGTCGCCGAATGCATGCTGCCTTCAGCCGCCACCTGGGCCCGGCTGGCTTCCATGATGGCGTTGGTCAGCACCAGCAACACCAGCAACAGGATCAACGCCGCGTGGTAGCCACGGTCGGCGGACGACTGCAAGATGGCCTGCGCGGCGTGTGCCCCAGCCATGCTGTAGGCCACCGAACCGATGATCAACGCGATGATGTAGGGCACCAGTGACCACAGCATCAGGCGCAACATGCGCCAGTATTGCGCCAGACCGCCGTGCATCAATTCGCCCAGGGTCGAACGCCGAGGCCCGCGTACCGCCGTGACCACCACGCCGGTCAGGAACGGTGACAGCAGCAAGGTAACGATCAACCCGGCGAGAGTCGCTCCGCCGATGGCCGCGCCATCATGTTGCATCAGCAAAAACAGTGCATCACCACCCTGCAGACCATGGAACTTCTGCGCCAGCGCCGTCGATGCCAACGAATGATCGAGCAACGCCCCCAGTGCATGACCGACCGGCAATGCCACGATGAGGGTCGGCAAGGCCATCAGCACGATCCAGATCAGCATCACCCGCCATTGCAATGCCATCCACAAAGCCTTCGGGAAAGCACCCAGGCCCACGCGTCGGTTCTTCGTCATAGCGTCACCACAAACGTGTAGAAGCTCTTCACCAGCGAGGCGAAATCCGCCGCCCAACGGTGCGCTGCCGCCGGATTGGCCTTCACGGTGTAGCTGTTGTTGAGCATGTTGGCGTCGAGCATGATCTTGTGTTCGGGATCGAGCTGAGCCGACACGACCTTGCTTGGCGTATCCCAGTGAAAACGCTTCCAGCGACTGCCGTCGGTCCACGCAACGGTCTTGCTCGATCCATCGGCAAACGTCACCTCGAGCGTTTCGGGTACCGCCGCGCCGTCACGCATGACGGTCACGTAATTGCGCCACAGGTACGGCCCGTCCGTGGTGTTCCCGGGATGTGCCTTTTGCCAGGCCTTGCGCGCCGCCGCAACGATCTTGTCCACCTCGGCCCGGGTCGTCGTGACGCGCTTGCCGTCTTTCACGAAATTGCCCGGACGCGGCCCCAGCCACTCACTGTGCATGCCGACCACGCGGTCGTCGATGCGCCGCGTGCCGTACACCTCTTCATCGAAAATCCGGTCTACCAGCTTGGGCTTGCCCGATACCTGTTCCAGCACCGTGCGCAAGTCGGCCGCACTGGGGTGGCGGAATTTCCAGCGTTCGTAATACGCCTTGATCGCCTCGCCCATGACCTTGTGGCCAAGCAGGTTCTGCAGCGTGACCATGGTCGCTTCGGTGCGCATGTAGACCGAACCGTAACTGGTGTTGGACATGCGATCCCACGAATTTTCGTCGAGCGGGTCGGACGGGAAATTGAAGCCGAGCACGCCAATCATGCGTCCCATCTCGGCGCCAGTGATGCTTGGGTCGATGCCAAGCCAGCGCAGAAACGGCGTGGTCAGGTGCAGCCCTTCATGCAGATGCGCCAGCATGCGATCGTCCCAGAACCGGTTCATGCCTTCGTCGAGCATCGGCTCCTCGAACTCGTTGGAACCGAGAATGCCCATGAAGTAACCGTGGCCGAATTCGTGGATGGTGACGAAGTCGAGCATGTAGCGGCTGGCCGTACCCGGCGTGACGTCGGTGAAGGCATCGGCCGTGAAGAAGGTCGGGTATTCCATGCCGCCGGCTTCGCTGGCGTTGTACGGTGGCACCACCGCCGTGACTGTCTTGTACGGATACGGCCCAAGGGTGTCGGAAAAATACGTGAGCGCCTTGGTCGTCGCCTCGAGAATCGGCTGGGCATCCATCTTGTATTCGGGCGGATAGATGACCTCGACCGTCACCTTAGGGCTACCCGGCCCAGTCCAGGTGGTGAACTGCCGACCATAGTCAGGCGCCGCCACCCAGGCAAAATCTTCCACGTCATGCTGCACGAAATGCCAGGTCGCCGTGTTGCCCTGAATCGCGGGTTTGCCTTGCTCCACACCGACGGCGCCGACAATGTAGTTCTTCGGCACCGTCATGGTCACGTCGTAGTTGCCGTAGTCGGCGTAAAACTCGCTGTGGTAATGAAACGCGTGCACGTTCCAGCGCACTTGCGTGGCACCGCGCTCGCCGGGCAACTCCAGCACGCCGATCTTTGGGAACCATTGCGCGACCAGGTGGAATTTGCCGAACCAGCCGGTACGTTCAACCACGCGTGGCAGTTTGTCGTGGAAGGCAATGTCGAGCGCCATCGTGCCGCCGGCCGGAATCGCCTTGGGCAGATCGAACTCCACCACCGTGTGATCGGTCTTGGGGCCGCCGTCTGGATGCACGAAATGCCAGGCAACTTTTTGTCCACCCTGCACGACGCTCTTCAGATCGATGTAGCCCCACTGCCCTTTCTTGAGCACCGCCGCGCCACGCGAACTGCCGCTGCCGGCAAACATCCGCCGCTCGGTGAAATACAGGCTGCCGGGATTTTCGAAGGCATTGAGGTAAAGATGGAAATAAACCTTGCTGATCGGCCGCTTGCTGCGATTGCGCCAGGTCATGTGTTCGACGGCATCGACCGTGTGCGCATCCGGATCCAGCGTGGCCTTGATGGTGTAGCTGACCACCTCGTCGGACAGCGTGGCATCGGCGGCAGTACGCGGTCCGCCCCAGGCATTGGCCGCACTGGGTACACGGAAATCGGCGGCATGCGCCGAGACGAAAGGCACAGGGGTGGTACTGGCCGACGTCGGCACCGCCGGTTTGGCCACGGGCTTGCCCTGCTGTGCCATGGCCACTGCCGGCAAACACACGACCAGCGCCATCAACCACATCCCCACGGGATGCTTGCGAATCCGCGACATGTTTCCCCTCGCTTTGGCATGGTGAATCGGCGCAGGCCCCTCTCGGCCCAAGCCCAAGCGTTCAGTGTACCGTGCCACACGACCGAAAGTCACAGGCCGAAGATGCGAACCCGTGCACGTCCTGTCACATGCACGGCCCCAACTTCAAGGCATGCCGAGTCGCAACATGCCACGCCCAGCCGCGCAGGCCATCAATCGAAGCGATCGTCACGCGTGTAGAGCTTGCCGTTTTCCTGTTTGACCGGAAAGCTGGCGATGGGTTCGGTGGGCGGCAGTTGCGTGGCTTGACCCGTACGCACGTCGAAGCGGCCGCCGTGGCGCGGGCATTCGATTTCGCAGCCGAAGATTTCTCCACCGGCCAAGTCGCCGCCATCATGCGTGCAGGTGTCCTCGATGGCGTAAAAGTCGCCATCGATGTTGTACACGGCAATCGGCGTGTCGCCGTCCCAGACGAGTTTGAATTCGCCCGGCAGCAGGTCACCGGGCGGCCCCACTTCGATCCACTCGCTCATGCTTTCGCCTATGCCGTGAGGTCTTTGTGCAGCCACTCGAAACGCAAGTCATTGCGCCTGGGGATGCCAAAACGCGCATCACCGTAGGGGAACGGTGCATGCTGGCTGGTGCGGTGAAAGCCACGTCGTTCATACCAGGCAATCAGGTCCTCACGTACGTCGATGACGGTCATGCGCAACTGCTGGCAATGCCACGCATCACGCACGATGCGCTCGGCTTCCGCCAGTACCAACTTGCCCAAGCCCAGTCCCTGCGTGGCCGGCCGCACGGCAAACATGCCGAAGTAACCGAACCCGTCACGCTTTTCGATGTGGGCGCAAGCAAGCAATTCGCCTCCCTGTTCGACCATCAGCACCTGGCTGTCGACGTGCTCGATGTCCGCAAGAATGCCCTCGGCATCAATGCGCTGGCCATCAAGCAAATCCGCTTCGGTCGTCCAGCCGACACGGCTGGCATCGCCGCGATAGGCCGATTCAACCAGAACAACCAACGCGGGGATGTCCGCCGGCACGGCGGCACGAAAACGAAGGTCGGCGATGGTCGCCATGCAACGGCTCCTCTGCAATGGGTCAAGCCAGCAGTCGACGCACCTTGTCGATGGCCACGACAAAACGGTCCACTTCGGCACGGGTATTGTAAAAGGCCAAGGATGCGCGCACGGTGGCCGGCACACCGTAAAACTGCATCAGCGGATGTGCGCAATGGTGACCCGAACGCACGGCCACGCCTTCCAGGTCGAGCATCGTCGCCAGGTCGTGGGCATGAATGCCTCCAATGAGGAACGAAAACACCGGTGCCTTGCCCGGCGCGGTGCCGAACAGGCGCAAACCCGGCACCTGCGCCAGCGCATCGGCCATGTAACGGCCCAATGCCTGTTCGGTGGCGGCAATACGTTCCATGCCAAGACCATCCAGATAATCCAGCGCCGCCGCCAGACCGACAAACCCGGCGATATTGGGTGTGCCGGCCTCGAATTTGTGTGGCGGATCGGCAAAGGTGGTGCCGTCGAATGTCACCTCGTGGATCATCTCGCCGCCACCGAAAAACGGCGGCATCGACTCAAGATGTTCGCGTCGTGTCCACAACGCGCCGGTGCCGGTCGGGCCACACATCTTGTGACCGGTGACGGCATAGAAATCGCAGCCCAGGGATTTCACGTCCAACGGCAAATGCGGTGCCGCCTGCGAGCCGTCAACCAAGAGCGGGATGCCGCGCTTGCGACACTCGCGTGCAATTTCGCGCACCGGATTGATGGTGCCGAGCACGTTGGATACATGCGTCATGCACGCCAGCTTGACGTCGGGCGTGAGCCGCTTGACGTATTCCTCGACGATCAACTCACCCGATTCGGTGATCGGCGCGGCCTTGAGATTGGCGCCATTGCGTGCGCACACCAACTGCCATGGCACGATGTTGGCGTGATGCTCCATCACCGTGGTCAGAATGCTGTCGCCGGTCTTCAGCCGTGGCAGCGCGTAGCTGTAGGCCACCAGATTGGTGGCCTGGGTGGTACCCGAGGTCAGCACGATCTCATCGCGCGAGTTGGCACCGATGAAGCTGGCCAGCTTGTCGCGTGCTGCCTCGTACGCAGTGGTTGCCTCGTCACCCAGCTGATGCACTGCGCGCGCCACGTTGGCATTGGAATGCTCGAAAAAATGGTTGACGGCGTCGATCACCACCTGCGGCTTTTGCGCCGTATTGGCATTGTCGAAATACACCAGCGGCTTGTCATGCACGCGTCGCGCGAGGATCGGAAAATCCGCGCGCACGGTTGCCGCATCCAGCGGCGCAACGACCTGCGGCTTGGCGTTCATGCGTTCTCCCCGGCCGTCGGCAGATTGGCTTCGATGAGGCCATCCAAATGCTCGCGCAAGACCTGGTTGGTCAAGCCGGCCAGCGCCTCGCGGCAAAATGCGACAGTCAGCAGTCGCCGCGCCAGATCGCTCGGAATGCCGCGCGAGGCGAGGTAGAACAATGCGTTCTCGTCGAGCTGACCGACCGTCGCACCATGCGTGGCTTCAACCTCATCGGCATAGATTTCCAGGACTGGTTGTGTATCGATTTCCGCATGTGGCGACAGCAGCAGGTTCTTGTTGCGGAGCGACGCGTCGGTGCCATCGGCGCCCGGTGCCACGATGATCTGGCCGTGGAACACGCCACGTCCGCGCTCATCGGCCACGCCGCGCCACAACGCATGACTGGTGGTATGCAAGGCGGCATGGCGAATGTCCAAATGCGTGTCCAGATGCTGGCGTCGACGCGGCAGGAACACGCCGCGGGTTTCAAGCCGAGCACCATCGCCGCGCAATTCGGCATCCAGTTCGTGGCGCACCAGCGCACCGCCCAGTTCCATGGCATGCACGTCGGCCCACGCACCGGCATCGAGCCTCAACGTGTTGCGCCGGACCAGCACCGCCTCGGGCGCGGCATCCTGCAGCAGCAGCCAGTCGAGCCGCGCATTGGCGCGCAACACCACGTCAGACACCAGCGTGCCCAGGTGGGCATGTTCGCCACTGGCCACATGATGCTCGATGAGCGACAGCGCCGCGCCTTCGCCCAACTCGATGATCTGGCGCGCATGCCACGCTAGCGTCGACTCGGCGGCCACTCCGACATGCACGATGTGGATAGGCTGGACGACCTGGCAACCCGCGGCCACGCGCAACACCACGCCATCGGCCGCCAGCGCCGCATTCAGGCGCACGAACGCATCGGCCTGTGCCGGCCAATCGCGCGCCAAGAAAAAGCGCAACGGCTCGGCATGGACGGCCAAAGTCTGCGCCAGCGATTCCAACTCCACGCCGGCCGGCAAGGGCTCCAGACGCGATAGATCGGCGCGAAACACGCCATTGGCAAACACCAGCCGCGGGCCGACGACACCAGGCAATGCCAGACAGGCTTCGTCAACCTCGCGCTGCGCGGCATCGGCATCGCCCTGCACGTACTGCTTTCGCGCCAGCGCACGCAAGGCCGTGTATTTCCATGCCTCGTTGTGCCCGTGCGCGCCCGGCAAACCATCACGCACAAAGGCCGCAAGCTGCTCGCGGCGCGCCGTGTCCAGCCAAGCCTGACCGGCACCCGGCAATGTCGCCAGCCGTTCGGGCGCGCGATCGGCAATGGACTGCACGAAAGGAACGGCGCTCATCAGGCGGCTCCCGCGCCGGCTGCGGCTTCACGCTCGTTGATCCACGCGTAACCGCGTTCTTCCAGTTTCAGCGCCAGCGTCTTGTCGCCGCTTTCGACGATGCAGCCATTGGCCAGCACATGCACGAAATCCGGTTCGATGTAATCGAGCAGGCGCTGGTAATGCGTGATCACCAAAAACGAACGATCCGGCGAGCGCAACGCATTGACGCCTTCGGACACTTGCTTGAGCGCATCGATATCCAGGCCTGAATCGGTCTCGTCGAGGATCGCCAGCTTCGGCTCCAGCAACGCCATCTGGAAGATTTCGTTGCGCTTTTTCTCGCCGCCCGAAAAGCCCTCGTTGACGGCGCGGTTCAAAAGCTCGGGCGACAAGTCCATGATCTTGAGTTTTTCGCGCACCAGCTTCAGGAACTGCATCGAATCGAGCTCGTTCTCGCCGCGCGCCTTGCGCTGTGCGTTTAGTGCGGCGCGCAGGAAATAGGTGTTGTTGACGCCGGGAATTTCCACCGGGTACTGGAACGCCAGAAACACGCCGGCCGCGGCGCGTTCTTCCGGCGCCAGCGCCAACAGGTCGTGCCCCTCGAAGCTGACGCGGCCGGCGGTGACTTCGTAGCCGGGACGGCCCGAGAGCACGTTGCCGAGCGTCGATTTGCCGGCGCCGTTCGGCCCCATGATGGCGTGCACTTCGCCGGGCTTCACCTCCAGCGACAGGCCCTTGAGGATTTCCTTGCCCTCGACGCGGGCGTGCAGGTTTTCGATCTTCAACATGTTCGGTTCCCGAATGGGGTTTGCCACAACGGGCAGCATTGAAACGACAGGCGAAAGGGAAACGCAGGCTCAGCCCACGGCTCCCTCCAGCGACACTTCCAGCAACTTGCGCGCCTCGACCGCAAACTCCATCGGTAACTCGCGAAAGACTTCCTTGCAGAAACCGTTGATGATCATCGACACCGCGTCTTCTTCGCCGATGCCGCGCGAACGGCAATAAAACATCTGCTCGTCGGAAATCTTGGATGTGGTCGCCTCGTGCTCGACGATAGCGCCGGGGTTTTTCACTTCCATGTACGGAAAGGTGTGCGCGCCGCAGGTCTTGCCGATCAGAAGGCTGTCGCATTGCGTGTAGTTGCGCGCGCCGCTGGCACCCTTCTCGACCTTGACCAGGCCGCGATAGGTGTTGTTGCTCTTGCCGGCGCTGATGCCCTTGGAAATGATGCGCGAGCGCGTGTCCTTGCCGACATGGACCATCTTGGTGCCGGTGTCGGCCTGCTGGTAATGATGCGTCAATGCCACCGAATGGAATTCGCCGACCGAACGGTCGCCGGTCAGCACGCAACTTGGATATTTCCACGTGATCGCCGAACCGGTTTCAACCTGGGTCCAACTGATGCGCGAGTCGTCGCCACGGCATTCGCCGCGCTTTGTAACGAAGTTGTAGATGCCGCCGACGCCGTTCTCGTCGCCGGGGTACCAGTTCTGCACGGTGGAATACTTGATCTGCGCCTTTTCCAGCGCCACCAGCTCGACTACCGCCGCGTGCAACTGGTTCTCGTCGCGCATCGGCGCGGTGCAGCCTTCCAAATACGACACGTGACTGCCGGCCTCAGCAATGATGAGCGTGCGCTCGAACTGCCCGGTGTGGCCGGCATTGATGCGGAAATAGGTGGACAACTCCATCGGGCAGCGCACGCCTTTGGGGATGAACACGAAGCTGCCATCGGAGAACACCGCCGAGTTCAGCGCGGCGAAAAAGTTGTCGCCCTGCGGCACGACCGAACCGATGTACTGGCGTACCAGGTTCGGATGCTCCTTGATGGCCTGACTCATCGAGCAAAAAATCACGCCGGCCTCGGCCAGCTGCTTGTGTGCGGTATTGGCCACGGATACCGAATCGAAAACGGCATCAACGGCAACACCCGCGAGTTTGGCGCGCTCGTGCAGCGGCACGCCCAGCTTGTCGTAGGTTTCCAGCAGTTTCGGATCAACCTCGTCCAGCGACTTGGGCTTGTTCTTCGGCGCCGAGTAGTAGCTGATGGCCTGAAAATCGATCGGTGCCAATGTCACTTTGGCCCAGTTCGGCATCGGCATGGTCAGCCAGTGCCGATACGCAGCCAGGCGCCACTGCGTCATCCACTCAGGTTCTTCCTTGAGTGCTGACAAGGCGCGGATGATGTCCTCGTTCAGACCCGGCGGCAAGCTTTCGCTTTCGATGTCGGTGACAAAGCCGGCATCGTAGCGACGCGACAGGGCTTCGGCCACTTCGGCGTTATCGCGCAGCGTGGTGCTGGTATCCATGGTTTCGGGAGTCATGTCGTTCATGGGTTTATCCGTGCATGGCCGGATGTGACGCGCTGCCTTGTGGTGAGTGCAACATGTCGTCCAGGCTCACGGCGCGCAAAGCACCACCGATGGTCTGATTGATGCGGCGCCAGTTGCCACGCACGCTGCAATGCGCCTCACGTTCGCATTGGCCGGGCGCGACGCTGCATTCGGTCATGCCCAACGGACCTTCCAGTGCCTCCACGATGTCGGCCAGGCTGATGTCGGAAGCTCGACGCGCCAGTCGATAGCCACCATTGACGCCGCGGAAGGATTCCACCAAGCCGGCATGCCCCAGCAGCTTGAGCAACTTGCTGACGGTGGGCAATTCCAGCAGCGTGCATTCGGCGATCTGGCCCGTGCTCAGTACCACATCCGGACTGGACGCGAGGCACGTCATCACCACCGTGGCGTAATCGGTAAGTCGGCTGATGCGGAGCATGGGGATCGGGAGAACCGGTTAATGTGTACTGAAATGGTACCATTTAGCCGACGTCAGCGTCAAACATCCGCAGCTGCGGCAATGAATCCCTATGACGGGAACTGCGCCGTCGACACCGCGACACGTAGCCAGCCGATCCAGGTTGCGGAGTCGGGCTGACCGCTCAGCTGCCGTGGCTGTTGGACTTGCGCACGATCAGCATGGCCAATTCAAGCGACTGCTCGTAATTGAGCCGGGGATCTACCGGCGACTTGTAGGCACGTTGGAGGTCGGCCTCGCCCAAGCCACGCGCGCCGCCGAGGCATTCGGTCACATCCTCGCCGGTAAGTTCCAGATGTACGCCACCCAGGCGCGTGCCGGCCGCGGCGTGCAAGTCGAAGGCCTGCTCCAACTCGCCACGGATGTTGGCAAAGCGCCGCGTCTTGTAGCCGTTGGAGGTAGTCTCGGTGTTGCCGTGCATCGGATCGCATACCCACAACACGCGACGTCCGGAGACCTTGACGGCCTTGAGCAGCGGCGGCAGTTCGCTGGCGATCTTGTTGGCGCCCATGCGATGCACCAGGGTCAGGCGCCCTGGTTCGTCATGCGGGTTGAGCGTTTCGATCAGGCGCAGCAGTTCGTCTGGATTGAAGCCCGGCCCCACCTTGACCGCGACCGGATTGCGGATGCCGCGGCAATATTCGACGTGCGCGCCATCCAGTGCGGACGTGCGCTTGCCGATCCACGGGAAATGCGTGGCCAGATTGAACCAGCCCCACTGGCGTGGCACACGCCGGGTTTGCGCCTGCTCGTAATGCAACAGCAGGGCCTCGTGGGAGGTAAAGAAATCGACACGCGAGAGATTGGCCAGCGGCTCGCCAGCCAGCGTTTCCATGAAACGCATGGCATCCCCGATGTCACGCACGCGCTGGCGATATTCACTCGCCAGCGGCGACTTCTCGACCCAATCGAGATTCCAGTACTCCGGGTGACGCAGATCGGCAAAGCCGTCATCGATCAGCGCGCGCACGAAGTTCATGGTCATGGCCGAACAGGCATGTGCCTGCACCATGCGATTGGGGTCCGGGCGACGCGCCGCGGCCGTGAAGGCGGGGCTGTTGATGATGTCGCCGCGGTAGCTTGGCAAGGTCACGCCATCGCGGGTCTCGGTATCGGCCGAACGCGGCTTGGCGTACTGGCCGGCGAAGCGGCCCACGCGCACGACCGGCACCTTGAGTCCGTGCAGCAGCACCAGGCTCATCTGCAACAGCACCTTCAGCCGATTGGTGATGACCGTGCTGGAACAGTCGTCGAAACTTTCCGCGCAATCACCTCCCTGCAACAGAAAATACCGGCCTTCCTGGGCCTCGGCCAGGCGGCGCTTCAAGGTCAACACTTCCCACGAGGTCACCAGCGGCGGCAATCGCGACAGCTGATCCAGTGCCGCCGACAGTTCGGCCTGATCGGCATAGGCAGGCTGCTGCGCCGCATGCAACGCACGCCACGATTCGGGCTTCCAGTGCTCGGGTTCGTGTACGGCTTCGAGTTGGGTTTCGTGGGGTGCCATCAGGCGGGCCAGGTTCTTCATCGCGCGAGACTAGGCATTATCGCGCAGCATGGGAAATGGCGCAGGTGCATGTCGCCATGCGCCATGTTCGCTGCGGATGATGCCGATCAATCAGGCAAGAGCACGGCGCGGACGCGCGTTCCACGCGGCCCAGGCACCGAGCAGGATGTACCAGATCAGCGTCCAGCCGGCCATGGTCAGGCCAAGAAAGCGCCAATGCACGGCCGCGCATTCACCGGAGCCGGCAAACACGATCTTCAGTGCCTTGAGCCAGCTGAAGGCATTGAACAGGTACCCAAGGCCAGGACCACAGCTGGGCACCTGATCCGGCGGCAGGCTTTGCAGCCACAGCTGGCGCCCCGCCACGGCAATACCCCATATGCAACCGATCAGGACCAGTACCGTGTAAGTCCAGCGCCAACGACTGGCCGGGGCATGCAGGCCGCCAACGAGAAAGAAGATGCCCATCACGATGAAGGCAATGCGCTGGAACACGCACAGCGGACACGGAACCAACCCGAGGTGGACTTCGGCAAACAACGCATAGCCCAGCAGCAGGGCACAGATGACGAAGCCCAGCAGATAGGCGGGACGGTAGGACCAACGCAGTGGGTTCATGATGGCAAGACGAATGGGACTGATTGCGCAACTTAGCGGCTGAGCTCTTCGCCGGCAACCATTCAGCGCCGGCAAGCACAAAAACAAACCCCGACCAGTTGCCCGGTCGGGGTTTGTCAATTCATGGCACTGCGGCTTATTCGGCCTGAGCCGCTGCTTCCGGGCGATCGACCAGCTCAACGTAGGCCATCGGCGCATCGTCGCCGACGCGGTTGCCGCACTTCAGGATGCGCAGGTAACCACCGGGACGTTGGCGATAACGCGGTCCCAACTCCACGAACAGTTTGCCGACCGCCTGCTTGTCGCGCAGACGCGCAAAGGCCAAACGACGGTTGGCAACGGAGTCGGTCTTGGCCAGGGTAATCAGCGGCTCGGCGACGCGACGCAGTTCCTTGGCTTTCGGCAAGGTGGTACGGATCAGCTCGTGCTTGATCAACGAAGCGCTCATGTTCTTGAACATGGCCTCGCGATGACTGCTGGTCCGGTTGAATTTGCGGCCGGATTTCATGTGACGCATGACGAATCTCTCTCTGGTTTTATCGTTATGGGCGATCGGTGCGTAGGCCCGGCACCCGCGGTTGCCCGCTGTTAGAGGGTGTAACTATCAACCCAACTGCATGCCGTGCGCCAAACCTGCCGGCGGCCAGTTGTCGAGCTTGGTGCCCAGCGCCAGACCGCGCGAACCCAGCACATCCTTGATTTCGGTGAGCGACTTCTTGCCCAGGTTCGGTGTCTTGAGCAGCTCGACCTCGGTCTTCTGCACCAAGTCACCAATGTAGTAGATGCTCTCGGCCTTCAGGCAGTTGGCTGAACGCACGGTCAGCTCCAGATCATCGATCGGACGCAGCAGCAGCGGATCGAAACCGCTCTGCTCGGTCGCGTCGGACTTCACCTCGCGACGCGAGAAGTCACCGAACACGGCCAGCTGGTTGTTGAGGATTTCGGCCGCCTTGCGCACTGCGTCCTCGGCATCGATAGTGCCATTGGTGTCGATGTCCAGCACCAGCTTGTCCAGGTTGGTACGCTGCTCGACGCGCGCAGCTTCCACTTCGTAGGACACGCGACGAATCGGCGCAAACGAGGCATCGAGCTGCAGACGACCGATCGGACGCGCCTCGTCATCCGGGTGCTTGCGCGTACTGGCCGGCTGGTAGCCGATGCCGCGACACACCTTGAGGCGCATGTTCAGCGTCACGTCCTTGGTCAAATGACAAATGACGTGCTCCGGATTGACGATCTCGACGGTGTGGTCGACGGCGATGTCACCGGCGGTGACCACGCCTTTGCCCTGACGCGACAGGGTCAGCATGATCTCGTCACCGCTGTGCTGGCGAATGGCCACGTCCTTGAGGTTCAGCAGGACTTCAATGACGTCCTCCTGCAGACCTTCGAGCGTGGTGTATTCGTGCAGCACGCCGTCGATCTCGACTTCGACGATGGCCGAACCCGGGATGGACGAAAGCAGGACGCGGCGCAGTGCATTGCCGAGCGTGTGACCAAAGCCGCGCTCCAGTGGCTCGACCACGACGCGTGCATGATTGGGACCAAGCTGTTCGACACTGAGGCCGCGTGGCTCGAGCACAGTTGTAGACGAAACTGCCATGGATTGCTCCGAATGAGTTGTCCGCCTGGGGCGGCGGGTGAATCTCACCACCCCTGGGGGTGGCTGTTGTTACGCTGAATGCCTTGCCACGGATGGCGAATGGATCATCGCCGCCACAAGGACGGCGACGCCATGCTTACTTCGAGTAAAGCTCGATGATGAGGTTCTCGTTGATGTCCGGCGGAAGGTCGCCGCGGTCCGGCGTTGCCTTGAACACACCGGCAAATTTGGCCGTGTCCACTTCAACCCACACCGGCCGCAGATCCATGGTGTCGGCCAGCCCTGATGCTTCCTTGACGCGCAGCTGATTGCGGCCCTTTTCGGTCAGGCCGATCTCGTCGCCCGGCTTGACCTGATAGGACGGCACGTTGACCTTCTTGCCATTCACCAGCACGGCCTTGTGCGCGACCATCTGGCGCGCCTGGGCGCGGGTCACGGCAAAACCCATGCGGAACACGACGTTGTCGAGACGGCTTTCCAGCAGACGCAACAGATTCTCGCCGGTGTTGCCCTTGGCCGAGTTGGCCTTGGCATAGTAGTTGCGGAACTGGCGTTCCAGCACGCCATACATGCGCTTGACCTTCTGCTTCTCGCGCAGCTGCACGGCGTAGTCGGACATGCGTGCACGGTGGTTGGCACCATGCTGGCCGGGTTTGTTTTCCAGCTTGCACTTGGAGTCCAGCGCACGCGCTGGGCTCTTCAGGCTCAGATCAGCACCCTCGCGACGGGCGAGTTTGCAGGTAGCTCCACGATAACGGGCCATGGTATTTGCTCCTTAGACTCGACGCTTCTTGGGGGGACGGCAGCCGTTGTGCGGAATCGGCGTGACGTCGATGATGTTCAGCACCTTGTAACCAAGGGCATTGAGCGAACGCACGGTCGACTCGCGACCCGGACCCGGGCCCTTGATGCGCACTTCGACGGTCTTCACGCCGTACTCCTGCGCGGCCCGGCCAGCCTTTTCGGCGGCGACCTGCGCGGCATACGGGGTCGACTTGCGCGAACCACGAAAACCGGCACCACCAGCCGTGGCCCAGGACAAGGCGTTGCCCTGACGATCGGTGATGGTGACGATGGTGTTGTTGAAGGAAGCCTGCACATGCGCCACCGCGTCGGTGACCACGCGCTTGACCTTCTTCTTGGTTTTGACTGGCTTTGCCATATCCTGAAGTTTCCGTTCTTATTTCTTGATCGCACGACGCGGACCCTTGCGGGTACGCGCATTGGTCTTGGTACGCTGACCACGCACCGGCAGGCCGCGACGATGGCGCAGGCCGCGATAGCAACCCAGATCCATCAGGCGCTTGATCGACATGCCGACTTCGCGGCGCAGATCGCCTTCGACCACATACTTGCCAACTTCCAGGCGCAGCTTTTCGACTTCGCCTTCACTGAGCGACTTGACCGGCGTGGTCGGATCGACCCCGGTTTCGGCACAGATCTTCTTGGCACGGGTATGACCGATGCCGTAAATGCTCTGCAGGCCAATCCAGACGTGTTTCTGGACCGGCAGATTGACACCCGCAATGCGCGCCATGATCTCTTGTCTCCGATGCGTTTCGAGCGCGATAAACGCGCAATTCTAACCTTTTTTTCAGCGAACAGAAAGCCCAAGGGTTCTGGAGCACCCTTGTACCTTCCAGCGAATCCCGCCGGATACCGTGCCGTGACACAGGCTCCGCCGGCCAATCCCTTGCCCCGGCCACAGCCAGCGCGGTTCCGATCGGGTCAACCCACATCCATTCCCGACGATCAGGAACGACGCAAGTTGGCCTTTTTCAACAAACTGTCGTACTGATGACTGACCAAGTGCGCCTGGATCTGCGCCACGAAGTCCATCACCACCACCACCACGATCAGCAGCGAGGTGCCACCGAAATAGAACGGCACATGCCAGTGCGACTGCATGAACGTCGGTACCAGACACACCAGCACCAGGTAAATGGCGCCCACTGTGGTCAAGCGCGTCATCACGCCATCGATGTACTGGCCCGTGGCTCGACCGGGACGGATACCCGGAATCAGGGCGCCCGACCGCTTGAGGTTGTCTGCCGTCTCCTGCGAACTGAACACGATGGCCGTGTAGAAATACGCGAAGATGATGATGAGAACGGCGTCGACGACGTTGTAAATCGTCTGCCCCGGAGTCAAGGACGTGATGACCATCTGCAACCAGCGAGCGTGCTGCCCGTGGAAAAACCACTGTATCGCCGTCGCCGGGGTCATCAGCAAACTGGTGGCGAAGATCGGCGGAATGACGTTCGCCATGTTGATCTTCAGCGGCAGGTGCGAGGTCTGGTTGCGGTAACCTTGGCGCCCACCGCCACGGTTGGCGTAATTGACCGTGATGCGCCGCTGCGCGCGTTCCACGAACACCACGAAGGCCGTCACGATCAGGACGACGATCAGCACGATCATCACCTTGAGAACCGACAGTTCACCGGTGTTGGCCATGCCCAGCGTTTGCGTGACCGCACTGGGGAAGCCCGACACGATGCTGGCAAAGATGATCAGTGAAATGCCGTTGCCGATGCCGCGTTCGGTCATCTGCTCGCCAAGCCACATCAGGAACATGGAACCGGCAGTCAGGCCCACCACGGCCGACAGCAGGAAGCCTGCACCCGGGAAATACACCACCGGTGCACCGGCCGCTGCCGTCTGCCCCTGCAGGGCCACGGCAATGCCGAATGACTGTACGAGGCACAACCCGACGGTACCGATGCGGGTGTACATGGTGAGCTTGCGCTGACCAGCTTCGCCTTCCTTCTTCAGCGCCTGCCAGCTCGGCAACACCGACCCCATCATCTGCACCACGATGGATGCGGAAATGTAGGGAATGACGCCCAGCGCAAAGATGGAAAAGCGCGACAAGGCACCACCCGAGAACATGTTGAACATGTTCAGCAGGCCACCACCATGCTGTACCAGGTTGGTCATGGCACTGGGGTTGACGCCGGGCACGGGGATGAACGAACCCAGGCGATAAACCACCAACGCCAAAACCACGAAAACGATGCGCTGACGCAGCTCGGTCATCTTGCCGAGCGATCCGATCAAGTTGCCCTTCGGCGCTGCCACGTTCCGGGCCCCTTAGCCGACGCTGCCGCCGGCCGCCTCGATGGCCGCCTTGGCGCCCGCCGTGGCCAGCACACCGGACAGCTTGACGGCGCGGGTGATCTCGCCCTTGGCCACGATCTTGACCTTGCGCGCATGCGCGTCAACCAGACCCGCCTCACGCAGAGCCGCCAGATCAATGGTATCGACCTTCACGGAAGCCAACTGGTACAGAAACACCTGCTGGCTCTGGTGCTTCTTCAGTGAACGGAAGCCAACCTTGGGCAGACGACGCTGCAACGGCATCTGGCCACCTTCGAAGCCGACCTTGTGGGTGCCGCCAGCGCGTGCATGCTGGCCCTTGTGACCACGACCCGCGGTCTTGCCCAGACCCGAGCCAATGCCGCGAGCCACGCGCAAACGGGAAGGGCGCGAACCGGCAGCCGGCTTGATGTTGTTCAAACGCATGATGATTACTCCTCGACCTGGACCAGGTAATAGACCTTGTTGATCAGGCCGCGAACCTGCGGGCTGTCTTTGAGTTCACGCACGTCATTGAGCTTGCGCAGACCCAGGGCATTGACGCTGAGACGATGCCGCCCCTGTACGCCGCGCAACCCCTTGACCAGGCGCACGCGAACGGTTTTTGCGATTTCTTTCTTAGCCATTGCCCAGCACCTCTTCGACACTCTTGCCGCGCTTGGCAGCCACCCGCTCCGGCGAGGCCACGGCCTGCAGGCCCTTGATGGTCGCGCGCACCAGATTGATCGGGTTGCGCGAGCCCACGGCCTTGCATAGCACATTGCGCACACCGACCACTTCGAGCACGGCACGCATGGCACCACCGGCAATCACGCCGGTACCTTCGGATGCCGGCTGCATGTACACGCGGGCCGCACCGTGATTGGCCTTGACCGCGTAATGCAACGTGCCATTGTTGAGGCTGACCTTGACCATGCCGCGACGGGCACGATCCATGGCCTTGGCAATGGCCGCCGGCACTTCACGCGCCTTGCCATAGCCCAGACCGACACGGCCCTCGCCATCGCCCACCACGGTCAACGCGGTAAAGGTCATCTGGCGACCACCCTTGACGGTCTTGGCCACACGATTGACGGCAATCAGCTTTTCCAGCAAGCCGTCGGAATTGTCACGATCGTTGGAAGACATGGAGTTTCCTGTCATGCCCGGAACCGGTCCGGGACTTTGCTTGTGACCCGCAGGTCACTTGGAGTTGTGTGGTACTGCTTTTGTTTCACGGTGAGCGGAAACCGCCCATCAGAACTTCAGGCCCGCTTCGCGCGCCGCATCGGCCAATGCCTTGATGCGACCGTGGTAGCGGAAACCGGAACGGTCAAACGCCACCTGCTCCACGCCGGCAGCCAAGGCACGTTCGGCCACGGCCTTGCCAACCGCGGCGGCAGCCGTGACGTTCTTGGTGCCATCCAGCCCTTCGCGCACGGCCTTCTGCACCGTCGACGCGGCGGCGACAACCTTCTCGCCCGAGGCGTCAAACACCTGCGCATAGATGTGCTGCCCGGTGCGATGCACCGACAGACGCGGCACGGCCAGCTTGCGAATGCGCGCACGCGTGGAACGAGCGCGACGCAGACGGGATTCGTTCTTGTCTTTCATGTCCAGACTCCGGAAGCGGATCGACGTGTCAGGCATTCCCCGCGGGGAACCCTTACGCCTTCTTGGCTTCCTTGATGTTGATGTGTTCGCCGGCGTAACGCACACCCTTGCCCTTGTAGGGTTCCGGCGCGCGAAAAGCACGGATCTTGGCGGCTACCTGACCGACTTGCTGCTTGTCGGCACCCTTGATCAGGATCTCGGTTGCGCTCGGGGTCTCGATGGTGACGCCTGCGGGAACCGCATACTCGACCGGGTGCGAAAAACCCAAGGTCAGGTTCAGCGTCTTGCCTTGGGCGGCGGCACGGTAACCCACGCCGACCAGCTCCAGCTTGCGCTCGTAACCCTCGGTCACACCCCTGACCATGTTGGCGATCAGTGCTCGCGCGGTACCGGCGTACTTGACATCGCCACCCTCGGCAAGCTGGACCTTGAGCACGCCATCCTCGACGGCAATGCCGACGCCCGGCAGGTTGTGCAATGACAACGTGGCCTTGGCGCCCTTGACCGTGATGCCGTCGGCATCGGCCTTGACTTCGACACCCTTGGGCAGGGTAATCGGACTGTTGGCAACTCGTGACATCGTCGGATCTCCTTACGCCACCAGGCCAATGACTTCGCCGCCCACGCCCTTGGCACGAGCCTGAGCGTCGGTCAGCAGACCGGCCGAAGTGGAAATGATGGAAATGCCGAGGCCGCCGATCACCTTGGGCAGGCCGCCCTTGCCGCGATACACGCGCAGGCCCGAACGGCTGACGCGCTGGATGCGCTCGATGGCGGGACGCCCTTCGAAATACTTCAACTGGATGTCCAGGCTCGGCTTGGCAACATCGGTCTTGTCGACCGCGGCATCGAGGATGTAACCCTCGTTCTTGAGAAGCTCGGCAATGGCCAGCTTGAGCTTGGAGGCCGGCATGCGCACATGCGCCTTGCCCATCATCTGGGCGTTGCGGATGCGCGTGAACATGTCGGCAATGGGATCAGTCATGCTCATGGGAAAACCTTAGAGTGTGCACCGATATCCGTTGACCGGAGATCTGGATTGTGGGCCACCCTGAACACAGAGTGGACTGCCAAGGATAGCAGCAGAGGTCATCCTTGGCGAGTGTTTTTTACCAACTGGCCTTGCGCAGACCCGGCACGTCGCCACGCATCGTGGCTTCGCGCAACTTGTGGCGGGACAAGCCGAACTTCTGATAGACCGCACGCGGGCGACCGGTCAGCACGCAGCGGGTGCGTTGACGCACCGGGCTGGCGTCACGCGGCAGCTTCTGCAGCTTGGCCTGTGCTTCCATCTTCTCGTCATAGGAAGACGCCGGGCTGAGCACGATTTTCTTGAGCTCGGCACGCTTGGCGGCGTACTTCTTCACCAATTTGGTCCGCTTGAGGTCGCGGTTGACCATGCTGGTCTTGGCCATGTCTTTACCTGTATCAGTGGCGGAATGGGAAACCGAAGGCTTCCAGCAGCGCGCGGGATTCGTCGTCGGTCTTGGCGGTGGTGGCAATGGAGATGTCCATGCCGCGCAGAGCGTCGATCTGATCGTAGTCGATTTCGGGGAAGATGATCTGTTCCTTGATGCCCATGTTGTAGTTGCCACGGCCATCGAAGGAACGCGCCGAGACACCGCGGAAGTCACGGGTACGCGGCAACGAGATGTTGATGAGGCGATCAAGAAATTCCCACATGCGCGCACGACGCAGGGTGACGCGGCAACCCACCGGCCAGCCATCGCGGATCTTGAACGAAGCCACCGACTTGCGGGCCAACGTGACCTGCGGCTTCTGGCCGGCGATCTTGGCCATGTCGGCGACGGCATTCTCCATCACCTTCTTGTTGCCCACAGCCTCACCCACGCCCATGTTCAGCGTGATCTTGGTGATGCGCGGCACTTCCATCAGGTTCTTGTAACCGAACTTTTCGACCAGCTTCGGTACAACCTGCTCTTTGTAGATTTGTTCCAGGCGTGTCATGGTTTGCTCCTTACAGGTCGACCACTTCGCCGGTGGAACGATACGTGCGAACCCGGCGCCCGTCTTCGAGCGTCTTGGATCCGACGCGCTCGCCCTTGCCCGAGGCATGGTTGAACAACATCACGTTGGAAATATGGATGGAGGCCTCACGCTCGATGATGCCGCCCGGCTGTTCGGCCTGCGGATTCGGCTTGGTGTGGCGCTTGACAAGGTTGACGTTGGAGACGAACACGCGCTCGCCGTCCACGCGCACCACATCGCCGCGCTGGCCCTTGTTTTTGCCGGCGGTCACGATGACATGATCGCCTTTCTTGATTCGGTTCATGGTCTTGACTCTCAGTAAGGCGTGCGCTCAGAGCACTTCCGGCGCCAGCGAGACGATCTTCATGAACTTCTCGCTGCGCAGCTCGCGCGTGACCGGCCCGAAGATGCGGGTACCGATCGGCTCGAGCTTGTTGTTCAGAAGCACCGCGGCATTGCCGTCGAAACGGATCAGCGAACCATCCGGACGACGCACGCCCTTGGCGGTACGCACGACCACGGCATTGTACACCTCGCCCTTCTTCACCTTGCCACGCGGGATGGCGTCCTTGATGCTGACCTTGATGACATCACCAATGGCGGCGTAACGGCGATGCGAGCCGCCCAGCACTTTGATGCACATCAGTTCCTTGGCACCGCTGTTGTCGGCGGCTGAAAGCGTGCTTTGCATCTGGATCATGGTTCAATCCTCCGATTACGCTTCAGCGCGCGTGATGATTTCGACCACGCGGTGATGCTTGGTTTTGGACAACGGTCGGCACTCGGCGATGCGCACGAGGTCACCCTCGTTGGCACCCAAGTCGTCCTGCGCGTGCAGCTTGGTGGACCGGCGCACGATCTTGCCCAACAGCGGATGCTGGGTCTGTCGCTCGATCAGCACCGTGACGGTCTGATTCATCTTGTTGCTGATGACGCGACCTTCCAGGGTGCGTGCGGTTTTTTCGTTCTCGCTCATATGCCCGGTCCTTACTTCTTCTCGCCCAGCACGAACTTGGTGCGGGCAATGTCACGCCGTACGCGGCGCAGCTGATGCGGTTGGGTCAGCTGACCGGCGCCTTTCTGCATGCGCAGGTTGAACTGTTCCTTGCGCAAGTCCAGAAGCTGCTGGTTCAGCTCATCTGCCGACATTTCATGAATGGATTTGCTGGCCATCACAACACCGCCCTGCTCACAAACTGGGTCTGCACCGACAGCTTGGCGGCGGCCAGGCGCATGGCCTCGCGTGCCGTCGTCTCGTCGACGCCCTCGATTTCATACAACATGCGGCCCGGCTGGATCTGGGCGACCCAGAACTCCACGTTACCCTTGCCGGAGCCCATACGCACTTCGATGGGCTTCTTGCTGATCGGCTTGTCCGGGAACACGCGGATCCACATCTTGCCGCCGCGTTTGACGAAACGCGTGATGCAACGGCGACCGGCCTCGATCTGGCGCGCAGTCAGCTGACCGTGCGTGGTGGCCTTCAGGCCGAATTCGCCGAAGCTGACGAGGTTGGCGCTGAAGCTCAAACCGTCGTTGCGGCCCTTGTGCATCTTGCGGAACTTGGTTCGTTTTGGTTGCAACATGATGGGCGCTCCTTATTTCGCGGCCCGGTCGCGACGACCGTCACCATCGCGATCACGACGCGTGTCACGACGGGGTTCGCCACCACCACGGCGCGGAGACTTCTCTTCTTTGGTCTCCTCGACCTGCGCGGCCTCCAGATCGAAGACCTCGCCCTTGTAGATCCACACCTTGACGCCGATGATGCCGTACTGCGTCTTGGCCTGGGCAAAGCCGTAGTCGATGTCGGCGCGCAGCGTATGCAGCGGCACGCGACCTTCACGGCTCCACTCCGAGCGGGCAATTTCTGCACCGTTCAAACGACCCGAACAATTGACCTTGATGCCCAACGCACCCAGGCGAATCGCGTTGCCGACCGCGCGACGCATCGCACGACGGAACATGATGCGGCGCTCCAGCTGCTGGGCGATGGACTCAGCCACCAGCTGGGCGTCAAGCTCCGGCTTGCGGACTTCGCTGACATTGATGTGCGTAGGCACACCCATCAACGCGGTCACGTCGCGGCGCAGCTTTTCGATGTCCTCGCCCTTCTTGCCGATGACCACACCCGGACGTGCCGTGTGGATGGTCACGCGGGCGGTCTTGGCCGGACGCTCGATCTTGATCTGCGAGATGCCCGCCTGTGCCAGCTGGCTGCGCAGCATGTCGCGGACCTTGAGATCGGCGGCCAGATACTGGGCGTACTCGCCCTTGTTGGCGTACCACTTGGCGTTCCAGTCCTTGGCGATGCCGAGGCGAATACCTGTGGGATGAACTTTATGACCCATCGTCTTTCCTCGTTAGTCGCCGACGACCACAGTGATGTGGCTGGTGCGCTTCAGGATGCGTGAACCGCGACCCTTGGCGCGTGCACGCATGCGCTTCAAGGTCGGACCCTCGTCGACAAAAATGCGCGACACCTTCAACTCGTCGACATCGGCACCGAGATTGTTCTCGGCGTTGGCGACGGCCGACAGCAGCACCTTGCGAACCAGGTGCGCCGCCTTCTTGTTGGTGTATTCGAGCACATTGTCAGCCTTGGCCACGGGCATGCCGCGCACCAGATCGGCCACCAAGCGGGCTTTTTGCGCCGAGATGCGGGCGCTGCGCAGGATTGCTTTGGTTTCCATCGTGCTCACCATCACTTGGACTTCTTGTCACCGGAGTGACCTTTGAAGGTGCGGGTGACCGCGAACTCGCCGAGCTTGTGGCCAACCATGTTCTCGTTGACCAGGACCGGCACGTGCTGACGGCCATTGTGGATGGCGATCGTCAACCCAACCATCTCGGGGACGATCATCGAGCGGCGCGACCAGGTCTTGATCGGGCGCTTGTTGCCGGCACCGGCTGTTTCGACCTTCTTGAGCAAATGCAGGTCGACGAACGGACCTTTTTTCAATGAACGAGGCATGATCGTCTCCGTTACTTGCTGCGATGGCGCACGATGAACTGCTCGGTGCGCTTGTTGTTGCGGGTCTTGTAACCCTTGGTCGGCTGACCCCACGGACTGACCGGATGGCGGCCACCGGAAGTACGGCCCTCGCCACCGCCGTGCGGATGGTCGACCGGATTCATGACCACGCCGCGCACGGTCGGACGAACGCCGATCCAGCGCTTGGCACCGGCCTTGCCAAGCTTGCGCAGGCTGTGCTCGGTATTGCCGACTTCACCGATGGTGGCGCGACATTCGACCGGCACCTTGCGCATCTCGCCGGAGCGCAAACGCAGGGTGGCGTAACCCGATTCACGTGCGACCAGCTGCACGGCGGCGCCGGCGCTGCGGGCCAGCTGGGCACCCTTGCCCGGCTTCATCTCGATGCAGTGCACCGTGGTGCCCACAGGGATGTTGCGCAGCGGCAGGGTATTGCCGGCCTTGATCGGCACATCCTTGCCCGACACGACGCGATCGCCCGCCTTCACGCCCTTGGGGGCGATGATGTAGCGGCGCTCGCCGTCGGCGTAGCACAGCAGGGCGATGTGCGCGGTGCGGTTCGGATCGTATTCCACGCGCTCGACCTGGGCGGCAATGCCTTCCTTGTCACGCTTGAAATCGATGATGCGGTAATGCTGCTTGTGGCCACCACCGCGATGCCGCGTGGTGATGCGGCCATGATGGTTGCGACCGCCCGTCTTGGACTGCGCCTCGGTCAGCGCCGCATGCGGCGCACCCTTGTGCAGATCCGGCGTGGACACCCGTACGGTGCCACGACGTCCCGGAGAGGTCGGCTTGAGTGTCTTCAATGCCATCGTCGTTCAACTCCTCGCTCAGGCCTTGGCCATCACGTCAATGGTCTGGCCTTCGGCCAGGCGCACATATGCCTTGCGCGTGCCCTGACGGGCGCCCTGGCGAAAACGGAAAGATTTGCTCTTCCCGCGGATATTGACCATGTTCACCTGCTCGACCGTGACCTCGAACAACTGCTCCACGGCTGCCTTGACCTCAGCCTTGGTTGCCGTCGGGGACACCTCGAAGGCGTACTGGTTGTGGGCCGCCCGCAAAGCCGTCTTTTCGGACGTCAGCGGCGCGCGCAGCGTGTCAATGATGCGTTCGGCCTTGTTCATGCCAGCCACTCCTCGATCTTCTTCACGGACTCCGTGGTCAGGACCACGTGATCCGCACCCACCAGGTTGACCGGATCCAGAGTCGCCACATCCACCACCTGTACACCGGGGATGTTGCGAGCCGCCAGATACAGCGCCTCGGTTGCATTCTCGTCCACGATCAGCACTCGGCCGGAGGCTTCCAACTCACCCAGCTTGGCGACCATGGCCTTGGTCTTGGGCTCGTCGATGCCGACGCCCGCAACCACCTTCAGGCGATCCTGACGATTGAGCTCGGCCAGAATCGAGCGCAGTGCGCCGCGATACATCTTGCGGTTGACCTTCTGCTCGAAGCTGCGCGGCTTGGCGGCAAAAGCGATACCGCCACCGACGAAGATCGGAGCCGTCAGCGCACCGTGACGTGCACCACCACCCTTCTGCTTCTTCGACTTCTTGGTGGTGCCGGACACTTCAGCGCGCGTCTTCTGCGCCTTGGTCCCGGCGCGGCCGCCGGCCTGGTATGCCACGACCACCTGGTGCACCAGATCTTCGCGGAACTCACCGCCGAACACCGCGTCGGAAACTTGCAGCGGCTTGGCGCCAATAACATTCAGTTCCATGACGATCTCCTCAACCCTTGGTCGTCGGACGGATGATGACGGTGCCACCCGTGGCACCCGGCACCGCGCCCTTGACTGCGATCAGATGCCGTTCGGCATCCACGCGGGCAACTTCCAGACCTTGCTGGGTACGATTGGCTGCGCCCATGTGGCCGGACATCTTCTTGCCCGGGAACACGCGGCCCGGAGTCTGACGCTGACCGATGGAACCCGGCGCACGATGCGACAGCGAATTGCCGTGGGTGGCGTCACCCATCTTGAAGTTCCAGCGCTTGATGGTGCCCTGGAAACCCTTGCCCTTGGAGAAACCGGCAACATCGACGATCTGGCCGGCCGTGAACAGGTCATCGACCTTGATCTCGCCGCCCACTTCGTACTTGCCAGTCTCGCCATCAGCCAGACGGAACTCCCACAAACCACGGCCCGGTTCGACCTTGGCCTTGGCGTAATGGCCTTTTTCCGGCTTGATCAACAAGGACGCGCGACGCGTTCCCGCCGTCACCTGCACCGCGTTGTAGCCATCGTTTTCGTCGGTCTTCACCTGGGTCACGCGGTTCGGCGTCGCTTCAATCAGCGTCACCGGAATCGAGCGGCCATCTTCGGTGAAGATTCGGCTCATGCCGCATTTGCGGCCTACCAGTCCGATACTCATCTTCGTATCCTGCCTTTGCTCAGCCGAGCTTGATCTGGACGTCGACACCGGCGGCCAGGTCAAGTTTCATGAGCGCGTCCACGGTCTTGTCGTTGGGGTCCACGATGTCGAGCACACGCTTGTGCGTGCGGGTCTCGTACTGGTCGCGGGCATCCTTGTCGACGTGGGGCGAAGTCAAAATGGTGTAACGCTCGATCTTGGTCGGCAGCGGAATCGGACCGAGAACGGTAGCGCCGGTGCGCTTGGCCGTTTCGACGATTTCGCTGGCGGAACGATCGATCAAGCGATGATCGTAGGCCTTGAGCCTGATGCGAATTTTCTGGTTCGCCATAACCGTGCACCTTCAAAGAACATTGTTGTTGTCAAAAAGCCCGCTTCTCGCGAACTCGTGCCTTGCCCCGGCGTTATGCGACATGGCAAAGCCATGCCGCATCAACGGTGGGAGTTATTGCGGCGCCACGCGCCGCAATAACCTTATTTGTTGATCTTGGCCACCACACCCGCGCCGACGGTACGACCGCCTTCACGAATGGCAAAGCGCAGACCTTCTTCCATCGCGATCGGGTGGATCAGCGTGACCTTCATCTTCACGTTGTCCCCCGGCATCACCATCTCCACGCCTTCTGGCAGCTCCACCGCTCCCGTCACATCCGTCGTGCGGAAGTAGAACTGCGGACGGTAGCCCTTGAAGAACGGGGTGTGACGACCACCCTCTTCCTTGCTCAGGCAGTACACCTCCGCCTCGAAGTCCGTGTGCGGCGTGATCGTGCCCGGCTTGGAAATGACCTGACCGCGCTCGACGTCGTCACGCTTGGTGCCGCGCAGCAGCAGACCCGCATTGTCGCCCGCCTGGCCCTGATCGAGCAGCTTGCGGAACATTTCCACGCCCGTCACCGTCGTCTTCGTCGTGTCGCGAATGCCCACCAGCTCGACTTCGTCGCCAACCTTGATGATGCCGCGCTCGATGCGACCAGTCACCACCGTGCCGCGGCCCGAGATCGAGAACACGTCCTCGACCGGCATCAGGAACGGCTTGTCGATGTCGCGCTGCGGCTCCGGGATGAACGTGTCCAGCGCGTCCACCAGCTGGATGATCGACGGCACGCCGATCTCGCTCTGGTCGCCTTCCAGCGCCTTCAGCGCCGAACCCTTGATGATCGGCGTGTCGTCGCCCGGAAAGTCGTACTTCGACAGAAGCTCGCGCACTTCCATCTCCACCAGCTCCATCAGCTCGGCGTCGTCCACCATGTCCGCCTTGTTCAGGTAGACCACGATGTACGGCACGCCTACCTGACGGCTCAGCAGGATGTGCTCGCGCGTCTGCGGCATCGGACCGTCCGCGGCCGAGCACACCAGGATCGCGCCGTCCATCTGCGCCGCACCCGTGATCATGTTCTTCACGTAGTCGGCATGCCCCGGGCAGTCCACGTGCGCGTAGTGGCGCGTCGGGGACTCGTATTCCACGTGGGCGGTGGAGATCGTGATGCCGCGCGCGCGCTCTTCCGGCGCCGCGTCGATCGCACTGTAATCCTTGAACTCGCCACCGAAACGCTCGGCCCCCACCTTCGTCAGTGCCGCCGTCAGTGTCGTCTTGCCGTGGTCCACGTGACCAATCGTGCCAACGTTGACGTGCGGCTTGGTGCG
>DASVGO010000003.1:0-3109 GCA_036379495.1 Rhodanobacteraceae bacterium
CTCGATGTAACGCGGATTTTTCGCGTCCGGGAACACCAACGGATTGTCGGTGACCGCGTTCAATTCGATGTCGATGACACGGCACGCCTGCTCGACGGCATCACGCACCGCTCCATGCACCTGCGGCATGCAACGCAGGCAGTAGGCATCCTGCGGCTGATGCTTCTTGCCGCCACGGAACGGCAGAAAGCGCTGGTAAAACGCCTCGCGGCCATGCCGCTGGCTGACCGGCACCCAGTTCCAGCCAATGTCGAAACGCTGTGCCTGCGCGGCGGGCGTGTGCCACGCGCTGGCCGTCCACGCCTTGAAATGCGGCACCAGGTGATACGGAATGTCGACCAGGGTGGAGTCGGCTGTCAGCTCGCGCACATGGCGCGCCGTTTCGACCTGCCCCGGGTGCGGACGCAAGGCGTGAACCTCTTCACGCAAGGCGCCGCTGCGGCCGGCAAAGGCATCCAGCGTCATCGCCGCGGCCACATCGGCCGTGGCCAGCAGCATGCGCATGCGCTCCAGGGCCAGCACCGCGGTGGCCAGCATCTGCGTGGTGCCGTTGTTGAGCGCCAGGCCTTCCTTGAACGACAGGCGCACGGCCGTCAGCCCGGCACGTTCGAGCGCCTGCGCACCCGGCAGGCGCTCGCCTTGATAAAACGCCTCGCCGCCGCCCAAAAGCACGATGGCCAGATGCGACAACGGTGCCAGATCGCCACTGGCGCCGACCGAGCCTTTGCACGGGATGACTGGAATCACGCCCTTGTTGAGCAAATCTGCCAGCGCCTTCAAGGTCACGGCGCGAATGCCCGAGTGGCCGCGCATCAAGGTATTGATGCGGATCACCATCATCGCGCGTACCACTTCCAGCGGGAACGGCTCGCCCACGCACACGGCATGCGTGATGATGAGGTTGTGCTGCAACTCTTCCATCAGCGTCGGCTGCGCCGGATCGTGCTGATGGCCCGGCAGTTCATCACGCACGCGATGCGCGCCCAGCAGCTTGTCGGCATTGCTGCCGAAACCCGTGGTGATGCCATAGACCGGCTCGCCGCAGTTGACTTTTTCGGCGAGAAAATCGGCCGTGCGCTGCACGCGCTGCAACTTGGCACCATCGAGCATGACGTTGGCACCGCGCGCCACGCGCACGACCTGCGCACGCGTCAGATGATCGCCATCGAGGACGACGGGTTCTTTGTTCGCAGGACTCATGCGTGTTTCTCCGGCATCGCGGCGGCTTGTTCCAGCTCGACACGCAAGGTGCGGGCCAGCTCGGCGCGGCTGACCTCGAATTGTTCGTTGCGGCGCATGTCCTTGACCGTCACCGTGCCCTTGGCGATTTCGTCATCACCCAGCACCAGCACGAAACGGATGCCGGCGCGATCGGCATGCTTGAATTGCTTGCCGAGCTTGCCGCCTTCCAGTGCGATTTCGGTGGCAATGCCAGCCCCGCGCAATTCGCTGGCCAGCGCGAGGCATGCCGGCAGCTTGCCCTCGTCCATCTGCGTGACCAGCGCCTGGATGGTACTCACGCCGGCCTCCTTGAGCAGGCCAGCCTCGCGCAACTGCCAATACAAACGCGTGGCGCCGATGGAAATGCCCACGCCCGGCAACTGCGACTTGGTGTACTGGCTGGCGAGGTTGTCGTAGCGCCCGCCCGAGCAGATCGAACCGATGCCCGGATGCTCATCAAGCGTGGTCTCGTAAACCATGCCGGTGTAGTAATCCAGGCCGCGCGCGATGGACAGGTTCAACGCGAAGGCCGACTCGGGCACGCCGAAGGCATGAATGAGCGTGAGCACTTCCTTGAGCTCGGCCCGGCCCTGCTCGAACGTCTCGCTGCCACTACCCAGCGCATCGAGTTTGGCCAGCGCATCGGCCAGCGAGGTCGAACGCACCTCGACAAAGGCCAGAATCGTGTCGGCCACCTCGCGCGACAGGCCAAAAGCCTCGCCGGTCAAGGTCTCGCGCACGTAGTCGGCGCCGCGCTTGTCCAGCTTGTCGACCTCGCGCAGCACCAGCATCTGCTGCTCGGCATCGGCAATGCCCTGCCCCTCGAAAAACCCGCGCATCAACTTGCGGTGGTTCATCTGGATGGTGAACGGCCCGATCGCCAGCTCCTTGAACACGGCATGGATCACGGCCGGAATTTCGGCGTCGTAACGAATCGACAGGCTGTCCTTGCCGATCACGTCGATATCACACTGATAAAACTCGCGGAAACGCCCGCGTTGTGCCCTCTCGCCGCGATACACCCGTTGCATCTGGTAGCGCCGGAACGGAAAGCCCAGTTCGCGCTCATGCTCGGCCACATAGCGCGCCAGCGGCACCGTCAGGTCGAAACGCAGCGCGTGCTCGGGCAAACCCCCGGCCTTGCTCTCGGTTTTATCCAGCGCCCCGGTCGACTGCACGAAATACACCTGACGCTCGGTCTCGCCACCCGACTTGGTCAGCAGCACGTCGGTGAATTCGATGGCCGGCGTCTCGATCGGCAAAAAGCCGAAACGCTCGTAGTTGCGACGGATGGTGGCCAGCATGCGCTGGAAACCCACCTGCTCAAGCGGCAGCAATTCCAGCGTGCCGGGCATGGTGCGGGCAAGGGACGACGCCATGAAAACCTCTGCGGCAAAGACAACAAACCGCTAGTGTAACCGGTGGCCGATGCGTAAAGAGATGTCAAAGACGTTGCCAAGGCGCTTCGCCGCCATTATCATGCCGGCCTCCCGTCGGGGTGTAGCTCAGCCTGGTAGAGCGCTACGTTCGGGACGTAGAAGTCGCAGGTTCAAATCCTGTCTCCCCGACCAATGGATGCAAGCCAAAAAGCCACCTTCGCGGTGGTCTTTTTGTATCCGTTGCCTACAGATTGCCCAAACCGCCAGCTTTGCCTGTCTTCGTGAGCACGCGGTTCGGCGTGTGCACCACGCTCTACGCACATCCGCGGCGTCGCGACAGTCAGAGTTGCGCGGTGTACGGCCGCAGGAGGCCGACCGTCGTCACCAGTCCCTGTTTCAAGTACCCGTCCAGCAACTCATCGACTGTCTTCGGCGGATGCGTCAACGAGGCGCGATGGTCGTGAACGGCGGCAATGACCGCCGCCGGGCTGATACCGAAGGCATGCTCG
>DASVGO010000004.1:0-7042 GCA_036379495.1 Rhodanobacteraceae bacterium
GCCGACGACTTGCTGGCAAGCTTCAAGGCGCTGGCCGTGGTGCCGCCTGCCGAGTTTGCTGAAACCTTCCGCGGTCCGGCGTTGCCGGCGGGTGATCCGACACGCGCCGATGTACGCCGACAGGCCGCGCAGGCGCTGGCCGAGCAGCTGGGCATCCCGGTCGGGCCGGCCGTCGATTTCTGGACCGAGGCGGCGCTGTTTTCGGCCGCCGGCTACACCACGTTCGTCTACGGCCCGGGCGACATCGCGCAAGCCCACGCCGCCGACGAGTGGGTGGCACTGGATCAATTGCAACATTACGCGGCAACCATTTTCGAGATCGTGAATCGTGGAATCGCCTAAATACAATATGCGTCGCACCATCGTGCGCTTGCTCTCCTCGATGGGCAGCGCCAAGGAAATCCAGCAATACCTGAAACGGTTTTCCGCGCTGGATGCCAAACGTTTTGCCGTGGTCAAGGTAGGGGGCGCGGTGCTGCGCGACGAGCTGGCCGATCTGGCCTCGTCGCTGACGTTTTTGCAGCAAGTCGGCTTGACCCCGATCGTGCTGCATGGCGCGGGGCCGCAGTTGGACGAGGAGCTGGCTGCGGCCGGCATCGACAAGCAAACCATCGGCGGTCTGCGCGTCACCTCGCCCAAGGCCATGGGCATCGTGCGACGCGTGTTCATGCAGCAAAACCTGAAGCTGGTCGAGGCGCTGCAGAATATGGACACGCGCGCCACGGCGGTGCCATCGGGCGTGTTCATGGCGGACTATCTCGATCGCGCCACCTACGGCATGGTCGGCAAGGTCGCCGGCATCAACCTGGCGGCCATCGACGCCAGCCTGCGCGCCAATTCCATTCCCGTCATCGCCAGCGTCGGTGAAACCGACGAGGGTCAGATCCTCAACGTCAATGCGGACATCGCGGCCAACGAGCTGGTGCGCGCGCTCAAGCCCTACAAGATCGTGTTCCTGACCGGCACCGGCGGACTGCTCGATGGCGAAGGCAAGGTCATCGACTCCATCAACTTGTCGACCGAATACGACCATCTCATGCAGCAGCCGTGGATCCATGGCGGCATGCGCCTGAAGCTGGAACAGATTGCCAACTTGCTGGCGGATTTGCCGCTGACTTCGTCGGTGTCGATCACGCGGCCGGCGGAGTTGGCCAAGGAGTTGTTCACGCACAAGGGCTCGGGCACGCTGGTGCGGCGTGGTGAAAAGGTGCTGCGGTTTGACTCGTGGGAGGGCGTCGATATGGCTCGCATGCGCGAGCTGGTCGAGTCCAGTTTCGGGCGCGCGCTGGTGCCCGATTATTTCGACATTACGCAACCATATCGCGTCTACGCGAGCGAAAACTACCGTGCCGCCATGATTCTCACTGAGCACGACGGCTTGCCGTATCTCGACAAATTCGCGGTTCTGGATGATGCGCAGGGCGAGGGCCTCGGGCGCGCCGTGTGGCAGGTCATGCGTGCGGAAAATCCGGCACTGTTCTGGCGTTCGCGGCACGGCAACCAGGTCAACATTTTCTACTACGCGCAATCGGATGGTTGCCTCAAACAGCCGCGCTGGAAGGTGTTCTGGTATGGACTGGATGGCAATTTCGACACCATCGCGCATTGCGTGAAGTACTGCGAAGACCACGCGCCCACCCTGATCGGACGACTGTCATGAGCGAATTTCTTGCCCCGGTAACGTTGTGCGGACAGCATGCCACGCTGGAACCGCTGACTCATGACCATGTGGATGCCCTGGCGCGCGCCTGTGCCGATGGCAAGCTGTGGGAGCTTTGGTACACCTCCGTGCCGCGCCCGCAAGCGATGGCCGATTACGTGGACCATGTGCTCGCCGAGCAAGCCGATGGTGCGGCCTTGCCGTTTGCCGTGCGCTCGATGGCCACGGACGAGATTGTGGGATGCACGCGCTACATGCATGTCGATGCGTCCAATCGGCATGTCGAAATCGGCGGCACCTGGTATGCGCAATCTGTGCAACGCACCGGCGTCAACACCGAATGCAAGGCCATGCTGCTGCGGCATGCTTTCGAAACCATGGGCTGCATCCGCGTGGAACTGCGCACGCACTGGATGAACCACGCCAGCCGTGCCGCCATCGCCCGCCTGGGCGCCAAACAGGAAGGCTTGTTGCGCAACGATCGCATTCTCGCCGATGGCAGCTATCGCGACACCGTGGTGTTTTCCATCATCGCCTCTGAATGGCCGGCCGTGCGGCGGCACCTGAATTTCAAGTTGGAACGGAACCTGCAGTCATGAGCACCAAGAAGACCATCGGCATCGTCGGTGCGCGCGGCCACACCGGCGCCGAGCTCATCAAGCTGATCGTGGCGCATCCGGCGCTGGAGCTGGTGTTCGTGTCATCGCGCGAACTGGATGGCCAGAAGGTCAGTGCGCACAACGACGCGTACACCGGCGAGCTGACCTATGCGGCGCTGAATGCGGCGGCGGTGGCGGACAAGCAAGCCGACATCGTCATGCTGGCCCTGCCCAACGGCAAGAGTGCAGCGTTTGTCGATGCGATCAATGCGGCCCGGCCTGACACCATCATCGTCGACATTTCCGCCGATCATCGCTTTGATCAAGATTGGTATTACGGCCTGCCGGAACTGACGCGTAATGCGTGGCGTGGCGAAAAGCACATCAGCAATCCCGGTTGTTACGCGACCGCGATGGAGCTTTCCATTGCGCCACTGAAGGATCTGCTGGCGGCGCCGCCGGTGTGCTTCGGCGTGTCCGGTTACTCCGGCGCCGGCACCACGCCGTCGGACAAGAATGATCCCGAAAAATTGCGCGGCAACCTGATGCCGTATGCACTGACGGGGCATGGCCACGAACGCGAGGCGAGTTTTCATCTGGGCATTCCGGTCGAATTCATGCCGCATGTGGCACCGCATTTTCGCGGGCTGACCGTCACCACCAACCTGTATTTGTCCCGTGCGCTCAAACGCGAGGATGTGTTGCGGCGTTTTCATGCGGCTTACGGCAATGAACCCTTGGTGCAGGTGCAGGAAGACGCACCGTGGGTCAGTCGTGTGGCACATCGTCACCACGCCGTGGTCGGAGGCTTCACGTTGTCGACCGATGGCAAGCGCGTCGTGGTCGTGGCCACACTCGACAATCTTTTGAAAGGCGCGGCCACGCAGGCCATGCAAAACCTCAATCGCGTGCTCGGGCTGGACGAGCTCACCGCGATTCCGCGTGACGTGCCAAGCCAGCAGGAGACACCCGCATGAGCCAGCCGCTGTGGCAAAAAAAGGGCATTCGCATCGATCCACGCATCATGCAGTTCACCGCCGGCGATGACGTGTTGCTGGACCGCGAATTCATCCTGCACGACATCACTGCCAGCAAGGCACATGTCGAGGGCCTGGAGCGCATCGGCGTGGTCAGCGCCGAGGAGCGCGCGGCGCTGGTGCGCGAATTGGACAAGCTCGCGGACGACATCGAGGCGGGCGAGTTCGTGCTAGATGAGCGTTACGAAGATTGCCACAGTGCGATCGAGGCGCGCCTGACCGAACGTCTGGGTGACACCGGCCGGCGCGTGCACGCCGGGCGCAGCCGCAACGACCAGATCCTGGTCGCCATGCGCCTGTGGCTGAAAGACCAGTTGGCCGAAGTGGCCGATTTGTGCCGGAGCATCGCCGAGGTGTGCCTGGATCGCGCCGCGCATGAATCGCTGCCGATGCCGGGCTACACGCATTTGCAGCGTGCGGTGGTGTCGTCCACGGCCATGTGGTTTGCCGGTTTTGCCGAGGGCTTCATCGACAACGCCGTGCGCGCGCGTCAGACCCTGGACTGGATCGACGCCAATCCGCTCGGCAGTGCCGCGGGTTACGGTGTCAATTTGCCGTTGGATCGCGATTACACGACGCAAAAACTCGGCTTTGCGCGTCTGCAGGTGAGCGCCACCTACGCGCAACTGTCGCGTGGCAAGTTCGAGTTGGCCGCGCTGGATGCGCTGGCCTCGGCGTTGCTCGATTTGCGCCGGCTGGCCTGGGATTTGTCGCTGTTCACCACCGGCGAATTCGGCTTCGTCAGCCTGCCGTCCGAGTACACCACCGGCAGTTCGATCATGCCCAACAAGCGCAACCCCGACGTGATCGAATTGCTGCGCGCCAGCTACGCCAGTGTGGCCGCCGCGCGTGTGGAAATCGAGCAATTGTTGTCGCTGCCGTCGGGCTATCAGCGTGATTTGCAGGCCAGCAAGGGTTCGGTGTGGCACGGCTTTCATCGTGGCCTGGCGGCCTTGGCCTTGTTGCCCGATCTGCTGGCGCGCTTCACCTGGAACGAGGCGGCGATGCGCGCGGCCATCGAGCCGGCGATGTACGCCACCGACGTGGCGGTCGAGCAGGCGGCGGCAGGCGTGCCGTTTCGCGAGGCGTATCGCGCGGCAGCGGAAACGCTGGCTTCGGCAGGCGAGGGGCGCACGCCCGAGCGCAGTCTGGCCGAACGCGTGTCGCCCGGCGGCGGCGCGCAATTGCGGCTGGATGTGCTGCGCGCACGGCTGGCGGCGTGCGCGGCATCCGACACGGGAGCCGCATGAGCGCAACGCGCGTCTTTCGCGAGCAAGCCCTGCCGGCATGGCGGCGCGTGGTGCTGAAAGTGGGCTCCAGCTTGCTGGCCGGCACCGACGGCCGGCTTGGCACGCAACACGTGTTGGGCCTGGCCCAGTTCATCGCCGCCAGTCATGCCGAAGGGCGCGAGGTGGTGCTGGTGTCCTCCGGCGCGGTGGCCGCAGGGCGCATGTTGCTGGTCGGCCAGCGTGACATCGACGTCAGCCATGCCGCGCGTCAGGCCATGGCGGCGCTCGGACAAACCCAGACCCTCGCGTTGTGGCAGCGCCTGTTCGATCGCCCGTTGGCGCAGGTGCTGCTGACCCGTGACGACATGCGCGATCGCCGCCGCTATCTGAACGCGCGTGCCACGTTGGAAGAGCTGCTGCGCCACGGCGTGCTGCCGGTGGTCAACGAGAACGACACGGTTGCCGTTGGCGAACACACCTTGGGCGACAACGACAATCTGGCGGCGCTGATGGCGGCGCTGATCAATGCCGACCTGTTGTTGATCGCGACCGACATCGATGGCCTGTACACCGCCAACCCGCGCACACAGGCCGATGCGCAGCCCGTCGATGACGTGGCCGATCTGACCGACGCGGTGATGGCCATGGCCGGCAGTGCCGGCAGCTCGCACGGTACCGGCGGCATGCGCACCAAGCTCGAAGCCGCGCAGAAGGCCGCCGTTGCGGGCATCGACACCATCATCTTCAACGGCCGCAATGGCGATGTGGCGCGTTTGCTGGCGCATGGCAAGGTGCGCGGTACGCGCCTGCGCAGCACCCGAACCAAGTTGCACGCGCGCAAATACTGGTTGCGTCACATGCCGGCGGTGCCCGGTGCCATTCGTGTCGATGCCGGCGCGGCGCGTGCGCTCAGCGAAGGTGGTGCTTCCTTGTTGCCCACCGGTGTGACCGGCGCCGAGGGCGGTTTCCAGCGTGGCGACATGGTCGAGATCATCAGCAACGACACCGGGCGCGGCATTGCACGCGGACTGACCCAATATGGCGCCGCCGAAATCAAACGCATCTGCGGCTGTCATACGCGCGAGATCGCGGCGCGCCTTGGCTACAGCTACGGCGATGTCGTGGTGCACCGCGACGACCTGGCCACGCTGACGTCGCGCCCAACCCCCACAACCGCCGGAGCAGCTGCGCATGACTGATGCCATCCGTGACCTTGCCCTACGTTGCCGACAGGCAGCGACGAGCGTTGCCGAGCTGGGTACGGCCGCGAAAAACACGTTGCTCATGGCCATGGCTGCCGCGCTGGAAGATGACGCCGAAACGGTGCTTGCGGCCAATGCCGAGGACGTGCGCACGGCGCGCGACAAGGGCGTCGGCGCGGCCATGCTCGATCGTCTGGCGCTCGATGCCGTGCGCCTCAAGGGCGTGGCCGACGCCTTGCGCCATGTGGCCAGCTTGCCCGATCCAGTCGGCCAGGTGACGCGCCGCGACATCGCTGCCCAGGGCTTTGCCATCGAGCGCGTGCGCATTCCGCTGGGCGTGATCGCGATGATTTACGAGGCACGCCCCAACGTCACCGCCGATGCCGCCGCGTTGTGCCTGAAGGCCGGCAATGGCGTGATCCTGCGTGGCGGCTCCAATGCCGTGCGCTCCAATCGCGCGATTGCCGCATGCTTGCACAAGGCGTTGCGCGAAGCCGGTTTGCCCGAAGACGCCGTGGTGCTGCTGGATGATTTGCGCCACGAGTCCATTCTTGAGCTGATCCAGTTGGCGGACATCGTCGACCTGGTCATTCCGCGCGGTGGCGAGGGCTTGATCCGCTTTGTCACCGAAAACGCGCGCGTGCCCGTCATCAAGCATTACAAGGGCGTGTGCCACTTGTACGTGGACAAGGCGGCGGATCTGGCCAAGGCGGTGGATCTGGCCGTCGATGGCAAATGCTCGCGTCCGGCCGCCTGCAACGCGCTGGAAACTTTGCTGGTGCACAAGGACGTGGCCGATGCCTTTTTGCCGCGCGTGGCCGAAGCCTTGCGCGCACGCGGCGTGGAGCTGCGCGGCGATGCGCGCGCGCGCGCCCTCGTGGACGACATGAAGACGGCAACCGACGCGGACTACGCCACCGAATACCTGTCGCTGATCCTGGCCGTGCGCGTGGTCGATGACGTCGATGCCGCCATCGCGCATATCCGCCAGTTCGGCTCCGATCACACCGAGGTGATCGCCACCGAGGATGCGGCCACGGCCGACCGCTTCGTGCACGCCTTGCGTTCGGCGGTGGTCATGGTCAATGCATCATCGCGTTTCAGCGATGGCGGCGAGCTGGGACTGGGCGCCGAGATCGGCATCTCCACCACGCGTCTGCACGCCTATGGTCCTATGGGTTTGGAAGCGCTCACCATCGAGCGTTTCGTGTTGCACGGGCATGGCGAAGTGCGCCATCCGCAAAGCCGCGCAGCGGGTTGATGTGGATTTGCGTGGGCGTGCATTGCGTGTACGCTGCGCGCCATTGATCGTCGT
>DASVGO010000005.1:0-23808 GCA_036379495.1 Rhodanobacteraceae bacterium
CCACTGAACTACTTCAAGCACTTCGCGCCGGGCACGGCCGCACGTGCCGAACACCTGCTCGACGGCGGCACCGGCAACACCGCGGCCACCAACAAGTTCATCGCCGCCATCGAAGCCGGCACACTGCCGCAAGTGGCCTTCTACAAACCGCAAGGCAACTTCAACATGCACGCCGGCTACTCCGACCTCACGCTGGCCGACGTGCACATCCGGCACGTCATCGAAGCACTGAAAAAGAGTCCGCAATGGTCACACACCATGGTCATCATCACCGTGGACGAGAACGGCGGCTGGTGGGATCACGTGGCGCCACCCAAGGCCGATCGCTGGGGGCCGGGCACGCGCATTCCGGCAATCGTCATCTCGCCGCACGCCAAAAAAGGTCACGTCGATCACACGATTTGCGACACCGGTTCGATCCAGCGTTTCCTGAACCGACGCTTCGGCCTGAATCCCTTGCCCGGCATCGTGATGCGCGACGAGGCGATGCAAAAGCACAGCGGCGTCAAGCCGGGCGATCTCACCAGCACCCTGGATCTGGCTTGAACGTCCACCCTTGCGCGGGTGTCGGGTACATTTTCCGGCACCCCCAAGCTCGGGCAAGCTTCACGCCTCATCCGGAGACATGTACCTGACACCCCACGCGACCATGCACACACTCTATCCGCCGATCGAACCTTTCGCCACCGAACGCCTTGCCGTCGATGCACGCCACACGCTGCACGTGGAGCAATGCGGCAACCCGGACGGCCTTCCGGTGGTGTTTCTGCACGGCGGGCCGGGCGCGGGACTGGCGCCGTATCACCGTCAATTCTTCGATCCGGCGCGTTACCGCATCGTGTTGTTCGACCAGCGCGGCGCCGGCCGCTCCACGCCATTTGCCGACCTGACCGACAACACCACGGCGCATCTCGTCGCCGACATCGAAACGCTGCGCCGGCATCTGGGCATCGAGCGCTGGGTGGTGTTCGGCGGCTCGTGGGGCTCGACGTTGGCGCTGGCCTATGCCGAAACCCATCCCGGGCGCTGTCTGGCGCTGGTGTTGCGCGGCATCTACCTCGCACGGTCCGAAGAGCTGGTGTGGTACGTCGAGCCGGGCGGCGCCTCGCAACTGCTGCCGGAAAAATGGCAAGCCTATGCCGAATTCATCCCCGCGGCCGAACGCGGCAACATGCTGGAAGCCTACTGGGCACGCCTGACCAGCGAAGATGCCGACGTGCGGCTCGCTGCCGCGCGCGCTTGGAGCATGTGGGAAGCCGGCGGTTTGACGCTGGAAGAAAGCCCCGCCACGGTGGCCGATTTCGGCGAACCCGAAGTGGCCGTCTCGATGGCGTGTTGCGAAGCGCACTACTTTCGCCACCAATGCTTTCTCGAACCCGACCAACTGCTGCGCGACATCGATCGCATCCGCGCCATCCCCGGCATCATCGTGCACGGCCGCTACGACCTCATCTGTCCGGTGAAAAACGCCTGGGACCTGGCCCAGGCCTGGCCCGAAGCCGAGCTGCACATCGTGTTGTCAGGCCACGCCGCCTCGGAGCCGGCCATCGTGGACAAGCTTGTCGCCGCCACCGACGCGCTGGCTGATCGCTTCGCCGGTTGCTGAGTGCCTCACCCGCCGAACGATCTTCAACCGCGCCGATGCAGAGCGCGGTGGCCGATATCGCGGCGGTAGAACGCGCCATCGAAATGGATGTCGTGCGCCACCGCATAGACCCGCTCTCGCGCCTGCGCCAGATCATCGCCCAACGCGCACACGCACAACACGCGCCCGCCGGCCGTGACCACGCGACCGTCGTCGTCCATCGCGGTGCCGGCGTGGAACACCTTGATGCCCGCACGCGCTTCCAGCCCGCTGATCGGCAACCCCTTGCGCACGGCACCGGGGTAGCCGCCTGCGGCGATGACCACGCCCATGGACGGGCGCGGATCCCAATCGGCCTTGACTTGATCCAACCGGCCATCCAGCGCCGCGTCGATCAGATCGACCAGGTCCGAGCGCAGGCGCAGCATGATCGGCTGGGTTTCCGGATCGCCAAAGCGCACGTTGAATTCGACCACGCGCGGCGCGCCATCCTTGTCGATCATCAGGCCGACGTACAAAAAGCCGATGAACGGCGCGCCCTCGGCGGCCATGCCGGCCAAGGTTGGATGGACAATCTCCTCAAGCACCCGCCGCTCGACCGCGGGCGTCAACACCGGTGCCGGCGAGTACGCGCCCATGCCGCCGGTGTTGGGGCCAAGATCGCCCTCGTCGCGACGTTTGTGATCCTGACTGGACGCCATCGGCAACGCCGTGTGCCCGTCGGAGATGACGATGTAGCTGGCTTCTTCGCCTGCCAGGAATTCCTCGATGACGAGGCTGGCCGAGGCATCGCCGAACGCATGCGCGCCCAGCATGTCGTGTAACGCCTGCTCGGCATCGGCCAGCGTCAAGGCCACCACCACGCCTTTGCCGGCGGCCAGGCCATCGGCCTTGATGACGATCGGCGCACCATGTTTGCGCACCCAGGCCAGAGCCGGATTGAGCTCGGTGAAAGTGGCGTAGCGCGCGGTGGGGATATTGTGGCGAGCCAGAAAATCCTTGGCGAAACGCTTGGAGCCCTCCAGCTGCGCGGCCACCTTGCGCGGCCCGAAGCAACGCAGGCCTGCGGCACGGAAACGATCCACGATGCCAGCCACCAGCGGCGCCTCGGGGCCGATCACGGTCAGATCCACCTGCCGCTCGCGCGCCAGCGCCAGCAGTCCGTCGATGTCCGTGGCTGCCACGTCCACGTTGACGATGCCCGGCTCGGTGGCCGTGCCGGCATTGCCCGGCGCCACCAACACCTCGTCCACGCGCAGCGAACGTGCCAGCTTCCACGCCAACGCGTGCTCGCGGCCGCCACCGCCCACCACCAGAACCTTCATGCCAACTCCGTCAGATTGACCATTGCCCGCGCAATGGGGCGCCCATGATGCCGCAAACGGCCACGCGGCAAAACCGGCAGCGGCAGGGCCGGCCTACAACAACGCCAGCAAGGCCGCGCGCGGCAGCTTGCCGGTGGCGTTGCGTGGCAGGCGCTCGACCTTGCGCAGGGGCCGCGGCAGGAACACCGCGTCAACCTCGCGCGCCAGTGCGGCACGGATGTCGGCCTCGCCCAAGTGCGGGGCGACCACCAGTGCAGCCAGACGGTGCACGTCCAGCGCGTCGGCCGCTTCGAGCTGGAAGATCACGCCATCCTCGACGCCATCGATGGCCAGCAGACGCTGGTTGAGATCGGCCAGCGAGGCCCGCTTGCCGGCCATGTCGAGCATGTCGCTGCCACGCCCGCACAGGCGGAACCCGGTCGCGGTCGGTTCGACGACGTCGGCCAGCAACACCGGCGTGGCCAGTTGTGGCGCATGGATTTGCGTGCCGCCGGGCTGCGGCTGCACGCGCACGCCGGGGTAGGTGGTCCAGTCCGTTTCACAGGCACTGCGGCGCGTGGCGATGACGCAGGTTTCGGTGGAGCCGAACACCTCAAGCAAGGGCGCGCCAAAGTGTCCCTCGGCCACGCGCGCGAGCTCTTGCGGCAAGGGCGCGGTGGCCGACACCATGGCGGCCAGCGGCGGCAACGACTGGCCGGATTTGACCAGGGCGCGCAGGTGCACGGGCGTACTCACCAACACGCGCGGCGCCGGCAACTCGGCCAGTGCCTGCGCCACGTCGGCAGGCAGCAACGGACGTCCGGCATGCACGCCGATCGCGCCCAACAGCGGCAGCAGTACCGACATCTCCATGCCGTACATGTGCTGCGGCGGCACCGTGGCCAGTACATGGAACGGCTCGGCCAGATGCTCGCGCAGCATGCCGAGGTTGCCGGCGGTGCTGGCGACAAAACTGCCCCAGGTCTTGGGGTTGGCCTGGGGCCGGCCGGTCGAGCCGGAGGTGTAGCCGATCGCGGCCACGTGATCGGCGGCAATCATCGACAACGCCGGCAACGCATCCGCAGTGGACCCGGCCGTCAGCGGCGGCATGCGCACATGCACGCTGGTTGTCGACGCGGCAGCCTGATCGCCCAGCGTGTAGCTGCCCGGATGCGCCGCCAGCACCTCGGCCACGGCCTGCGGTGCACGCGATGGCGGCAGCAAGTTGGTGTGGCCAGCGACCAGGGCAGCGCAGAAAGCCACCACGAAGGCATAGCGGTCTTCGCACAAATTGACGACATGGCGCGCCGATGGCAGATGCCGCGCGACCTCGTGCACGTGGTGCAGAAACTCGGCCACCGCCACGGGGCGGCCGGCACGCCATGCAACGATGCGTGCCGGATCCGACGCCGCCAGCAGCGGCAATGACCATCCCGGATGAGCAGCGGAGGGCGAGATCGGTGAGGTGGTCATCTTGCGGCCAACAATCCTGGTCAAGCCCGGATGATAGCGCCGGTCAATGCATCGCGAATGGAGGTGGGCTTGGCGAGTCCACCCAGCGGCGCATCGGCGATGGCATCCAGGCCCGTCGGGAAATAACGCGCCACCGTCGCCGCATCCATGGCCGGTGGCTTGCCGTGCGGGTTGGCGCTGGTCGACACGATGGCCATGCCACAGGCACGACACAACGCGGCCGCCGGGGCATGGTCCGTCACGCGCAGGGCAATGCCTGCATGTCCGCCGGCCACCCACTCGGGCACGCGTGCGCTGCGCGGAAAAATCCAGGTGTGCGGGCCGGGCCAGGAAGCACGCACTTCTTCGAGCACGGACGCCGGCACGGCAGCCAGATCAATGTACGACTCGATCTGCCCGAAATCGGTCGCCAGCAACAACACACCCTGCGTTGCCGGGCGCTGCTTGAGCGCAAAAATCCGTTCGAAGGCCGCGCGATTGGCCGGATCGCAGCCCAGGCCATACACGCCCTCGGTGGGATAGGCGATCACGCCACCGGCGCGCACCGCGGCGGCGGCTTCATCGATCGAGGCAAACATGCTCATCGGCTCCGGCTCCGCTGCCGCATGCTGCCGTCCCCCGTGCGCTTGAGCCACATGCCCAGCGCACCGCCCGTCGTCGCGGCACAGGCCAAGCCCAAGCCATGCGACCAGACTGGCCCGATCACGCCGGACAGACCCCAACCCACGACCACGCCAAAAGCCACGCAGGCCAACAGCCCGCCGACCAGACAACTGGCAAATTTTCCGTTGCTCACAGGCCCGCCCGCGTTGACAAAGCGTCCAGCATAGCGCCGCAAGCCATTGGCTGGCAGGCCGTGCAGCGCGCTGGTTGCGTCAGCCACTCACTCATCCACCGGAGCAGTCGCCGTGCTGCGCTGGCGCGTCGTCGCCTTTTTGGTGACCTTTTTGGCGGTCGCCTTCTTCGCGGCAGTTTTTTTCGCAGCCGTCTTCTTGGTGGCTTTTTTTGCGGCCTTCTTGGTCGCCTTGGCCGCAGTCTTCTTGGCTGCGCCGCGTCGTTTGCGCTCGGGTGCCGCGGCCAGCAGCTCCGTGCATTCCTCGAGCGTCAGCGAGGTTGGCTCGCGGTCTTTCGGAATGCGCGCGTTCTTGTTGCCGTCGGTGATGTACGGCCCGTAGCGCCCGTTGAGTATCTCGATGCCGTCGCCGAAATCGCGAATGATGCGGTTGGCGAGAAATTCCAGTTTTTCGCGCATCAGCTCCTGTGCGCGCGGCAGCTCGATGGTGTACGGGTCATCCTCTTTTTTCAACGAGGCGTAGGTCGAGCCTTTCTTGATGAACGGCCCGAAGCGGCCGATGCCGACGGTGAGCTCTTCGCCATCGTCGCAGGTGCCCAGCACACGCGGCAGTTTGAACAGTTCCAGCGCTTCTTCCAGCGTCACCGTGTGCATGGATTGACCCGGGCGCAGGCTGGCGAAGGTGAGCTTTTCATCGCTGTCCTTGTCGCCCAACGCCACGTACGGCCCGAACCGGCCCAGGCGCACCGACACCGGTTTGCCGGTAGCCGGGTCATCGCCCAGCACGCGCGCGCCGGTGGCCTCGCTGCGTTCGACGGTTTCGAGCTTGTCATCGACTTGGGCCTTGAACGGCTTCCAGAACTCTTCCAGCAGCGGCACCCACTTGCGCTCGCCGCGGCTGACAGCATCCAGATCGTCCTCCAGATGCGCGGTGAAGTCGTAATCGACATACTGGGTGAAGTGCTGGGCCAGAAACTTGCTGACCGCGCGCCCCACGTCCGAGGGCTTGAAACGACGGTTGTCGAGATAGACGTATTCGCGGTTCTGCAGCACCTGGATGATCGAGGCGTAGGTGGACGGCCGGCCAATGCCGTATTCCTCCAGCGCCTTGACCAGACTGGCCTCGGAGTAGCGCGGCGGCGGCTCGGTGAAGTGCTGGTCGGCGAGAATGTCGGTCAGCGGCACCACGTCGCCCTGCGCCAGCGCCGGCAGGCGGCGATTGGCATCCTCGTCATCGTCCTTGTTGCGCGCGTCCTGACCTTCCTCGTAGACGGCAAGAAAGCCCGGATCGACCACGGTGGTGCCGGTGGCGCGAAAGGCTGCATCATCAAGCGGAAAATCCACCGACACCGTGTCGAGCGTGGCGTGGATCATCTGGCAGGCCACGGCGCGCTTCCAGATCAGCTCGTAGAGTTTGCGCTGATCGTCGTTGAGAAATGACGCCACATCACGCGGCCGGCGCATGGCCGAGGTGGGACGCACGGCCTCGTGGGCCTCCTGCGCGTTCTTGCTCCTGGACGTGTAGACCTGCGGCGCCTCGGGCAAGGCCTTGGCACCGTAGTCGCGACCGATCAGTTCGCGCAGCTCGGCCACGGCTTCCTGCGACAACGCCACCGCGTCGGTACGCATGTAGGTGATGAGGCCGACGTTGCCTTCGCTGCCCAGCGCCACGCCCTCGTACAAGCCCTGCGCGATGCGCATGGTGCGACTGGTGGAAAAGCCGAGCTTGCGCGCGGCCTCCTGTTGCAAGGTCGAGGTGGTGAATGGTGGCGCCGGTCGCCGCTTGCGCTGCTTGCGCGTGACCTCGCCCACCGTGAGGCGCCCGCTGGCGGCCGCAACCAGGGCCTGACGCGCGGCCGTGGCGGCCGCCTCGTCGGTGAGGTCGAACTGCTCGAATTTTTTGCCGTGCAGGCGCGTCAGACGCGCACGGAAGGCGCCGGCGGCATGCGCCAGGTCCGCCTCGATGGTCCAGTATTCGCGTGCCTTGAACGCCTCGATCTCTTCCTCGCGCTCGACGATCATGCGCAGTGCCGGTGACTGCACGCGACCGGCGGACAGGCCACGCTGCACTTTGCGCCACAACACCGGCGAGAGGTTGAAGCCGACCAGGTAGTCGAGTGCCCGGCGGGCCTGCTGGGCATCCACCAGGTCATAGGACAGCTCACGCGGGTTGGCCACGGCGGCCTTGATGGCGCGCGGCGTGATCTCGCTGAACACCACGCGATGCACGTCCTTGTCCTTGAGCAGGCCCTTGGCCTTGAGAATTTCGCTGACGTGCCAGCTGATCGCCTCGCCTTCGCGATCCAAGTCGGTGGCGAGATAGATGCTGCTGGCAAGCCTGGCCTCTTTCACGATGTCATCGACGTGGCGCTTGTTGCGCTCGATCGGCTCGTAGGCCATCGCGAAACCGTGCTCGGTGTCGACTGCGCCTTCCTTCGGTTTCAAATCTCGCACGTGGCCGTAAGACGCGAGCACCTTGAAGTCGGTGCCAAGGTATTTGTTGATGGTCTTGGCCTTGGCGGGCGATTCGACGATAAGCAGGTTCTTGGCCATGCGGCGGATTTCCGGACACTGGAGGGAATGCCTGGCGGTGGGGGCAGGCGCGTTTCTATATATAGTGGGATCACATGGCCTGCCCTGCTGTCAAGTCCGGGCCGTGACAAATGTGGACTGCATCTTACGCCAGAGGTTTCGCCACGCGCAGGTAGCGCCCGCCCGATTGGCTGGCCACGCGGCCGTCAAGTTCCCATTGCAACAGCCGCGAGGATACCTCGTGCATGGACAAACCGCTGCGCTCGCACAGGGTATCCAGAGCCAGCGGCTCGTCATGGCCCAGGGCTGCAAGCAGGCGCGCACTCATCGGATCGTCGACAGGCTCGGCCGCGGCGGGCGCGCCGGTCTCGGCCAGACGCCGGCCCAGGTCATGACCCAGCGCCTGTGCCATGGGCCGCAGGGCCACAAGAATCTCGTCGACCGTTTCGACCAGACACGCGCCCTCGCGGATCAGCCGATGACAGCCGCGTGCCAGCGAGTTGTGGATGGAGCCCGGCACGGCAAACACTTCGCGCCCCTGTTCGTTGGCCAGGCGTGCGGTAATCAGCGACCCCGAACGCACGCCGGCCTCGATCACCAGCGTGCCCAGCGCCAATCCCGCAATGATGCGGTTGCGCCGTGGAAAGTGGCTGGCACGTGGATCGGTACCCGGCACGAATTCGCTGACCAGGGCGCCCGACTGCACGATGCGGGCGGCCAGCTCACGGTGACGGCGCGGGTAGATCCGGTCCGGACCGGTGCCCATCACCGCCACGGTGGCGCCGGTGTCGAGTGCGCCGGCGTGCGCGGCCCCATCGATGCCGGTGGCCAGACCACTGGTGATGACCAGGCCGGTCACCGCCAGTTCGCGGGCAAACAGCCGTGCGTTGGCAAGGCCCGAGGGCGTGGCGCCACGGGCACCGACGATGGCCAGCTGCGGCCGCAGCAGCAAGGCCGCATCACCGTCCACGAACAACGCCGCCGGCGCGCCGGTAATCGCGTCCAGCTGCGGCGGAAAATCCGTCTCGGTACAGCACAGCAGGCGATGGCCGGGAGCGGCCAGCCACGCATCGTCCCGTGCCAGCCGATCGACATCGGGCGAGCGCAGCCACGCCTGCGCCTCCGGCGCCAGTGATCGCTCGCGTCGAGCCAGCGCCACCGCCGCCTGGATGTCGCCCGCCTGTTCCAGCCACGCGCGCACGGTCACCGCACCCACGCCGGGGGTGTGCAGCAAGGTCAGCCAGGCGTGCTGGTCGTCGCGGTCGGGCATGTCAGGCAGTGTAGACACGCCACACACGCAAACGGCGCGGTCGAAACCGCGCCGTCGTGTAGGCGAATGCCGTGCACCGGCGTGCGTGGCGGCCTATTGCTGCGGCATTTCAAGCTTGTCGCCCACCTTCACCGGACGGATGCCGTCCATGATCAGGCCATAGCTGACGTGCTTGAAGGTGCGGAACACCATCACGTGGCCGATGTACTCGTCGGGCAAGGTGACATGATCGCCAATGGTGCGCATGGAGTTGCCGGCCACAGCATCACGCACGGTGTCGCCGGGCTGGAAAACGGCGAACGTGGTGCCATTGTCCACACCATCGGCCGCGCCCACCGACAGGGCCACCACCTCACGCTTGCCGGCCGCGTAGAACGAATCGGGAATCGCGATCACGCGATCGTTGTCGGACACCGCCTTGGGCGCATGCGGATAGAAATAGGCATCGTACGGATGGCTGTCGACCGGCAGCAGACGATCACCCTTGTTGATTCCCATTTTGGAGCCGGTGATGAGCAACGTGGCCGGATCGCCAGTGCGCAGCACCTCGGCATGACCGATCACCTCGACGCCGATGCCCAGTTCGTCGCCGCTGCCGTAATGGCCGTCGTTGCGGAAATTTTCCCGCCACGGGCCGGGCACCAGCATGACATTGCTTTCCAGATCATGGTCGGCAATGTCCGAACCATCGTTGCCGGCGCTGCCGTATTGGCGGAACACATGGCTGGGCCGCACGATGGCGAATTTCTGCCCGGGTTTGAGATCATCGGCCTGACGCACGTAAACGAACTGGCCGGGAATGCCGCGCAGATGGTTTTCCTGGAACGCCATCACGTACGGGCTGTTTTCCAGCGTGTCCTCGTCGACCACGCGGAAGTTCTTGAGGAAGGTCTGAACCTGTGCCAACGGAATGGCCGGGATCGGCGTCTTGTCGGTGTGCACCGACGGCTCAAGCGTGAGCATCGGCTGACCCTGGTGGTCATAGCCGAGATTGAGCACGTCGCCCGGATAGATCAGATGCGGATTGTGGACCTGCGGATTGGCCTGCCAGATCTCCGGCCAGTACCACGGCCTGGTCAGAAAGCGCGCGGAGATGCTCCACAGCGTATCGCCCTTCTTGACCACGTAATGGTCGGGATGCCCCGGCTTGAGGTGCGTGGTGGCGGCATACGCAGACAGCGCAATGGCCAGGCCAGCCACCAAAGCGAGTGTTTTCTTGAACATGATGTGCTAATCCCTCTGTTCCCCAAGGATTTTGGCGAGTATAGGCAGACACGGGGCCGCACGAAAAGGCCCCGGCCGGCAACTCGCCGTCGTCGCGCCGAAGCCTTACAATGACTATCCTAGTGGGGCCGCGGCTTGGTTTTCGCCAAATTGCCCGCAATTTGATGGCCAGACCGCTCCTGTTCCGCGCTGCACACACACCAACGACCCACCCATGGCCACATTGACCATCCTCGAATTTCCCGATCCCCGCCTGCGCGCCGAGGCCGCGCCCGTGGACGCCTTCGGGCCGGAATTGGCACGTCTGGCTGCCGACATGCTGGAAACCATGTACGCAGCCCAAGGCATCGGGCTGGCCGCCACCCAGGTCGGCGTGGCTCAGCGCGTGTTCGTCATGGACGTGTCCGAAAATCTGGACACGCCACAAGTATTGGTCAACCCGCGCATTCTGGAAAAACGCGGCGAACAGGTTTTCGAGGAAGGCTGCCTGTCGTTTCCGGGCGTCTACGCCAGCGTCACGCGCGCCGGCTGGATCCACGTGGAATGCGAGGACACCGACGGCCACACGACGACACGCGAGGTGGACGGAATCGAAGCGGTGTGCATCCAGCACGAGCTGGACCACCTCGACGGCAAGGTTTTCGTCGACTACCTGTCGCCCCTGAAACGCGCCATGCTGCTCAAGCGCATGGAAAAGCAACGCCGCAAGGCGGGTTGACCGATGCCGGTGCCGCTGCGCGTGGTGTTCGCCGGAACGCCCGAGTTTGCCGTGCCCTGCCTGCATGCCTGCCATCGCGATGGCGTGCAACTGGCCGCGGTGTTCACGCAACCCGACCGCCCGGCTGGCCGTGGTCGCCAGCTCGCGGCCAGCCCGGTCAAGCAGGCCGCCATGGCCCTCGGCATCCGCGTGGAACAACCCGCCACGCTCAAGACCGCACAGGCGCAAGCCCTGCTGGCCGCGCATCAGCCCGATTTGCTGGTCGTGGTCGCCTACGGCCTGATCCTGCCACAAGCCGTGCTCGACCTGCCGTACCTTGGCTGCTGGAATGTCCATGCCAGTCTGTTGCCGCGTTGGCGTGGCGCAGCGCCCATCCAGCGCGCCATCGCCGCGGGTGACACCGAAACCGGCGTGTGCCTGATGCAGATGGAGGCCGGCCTCGACACCGGCCCCGTGCTGCTCGCGCAACACACGCCGATCCATGACCTCGACACCGGCGGCAGCCTGCACGACCGTCTGTCCGTCCTGGGCGCCGACGTGCTGGCCGACGGCCTGATGCACGTCCTCGCCGACACGCTGCCGGCAGCCATCCCGCAACCGGTCGACAGCGCGACCTACGCACACAAGCTGGACAAGGCCGAAGCCCATCTTGACCTTGCCGAGCCGGCCACCGCGCTGGCCCGCCGCATCCGCGCCTTCAACCCGTGGCCGGTGGCCGATCTGGCGCTGGTCGGCGAGATCGTGCGCATCTGGCAGGCCGAGGCCATCACCGGCCACCCCGACGCCGAACCCGGCCGCGTTCTGGCCGCCAACCACGCCGGCATAGACATCGCGTGCGGCGAAGGCGCCCTGCGCGTGACCGAGCTGCAGCGCGCCGGCAAACGCCGCGTCAGCGCCGCCGATTACCTCAATGCAAGGCCGGATCTGCGTTCCTCCTGACCCGTCCACACTCGCCACAACCCAACCGGTGGCCCTTGCAACCCGCCACCACCGCCTTCATCGTTTGGCCTGCCCCCGAAACCGGACGGCCCGAAACTTTCAAGGAAGCGTCCGTACGCATGCAACCCGTGCCCGCCAAAACCTCCGACGTCCGCGCTCTGGCGGCGCAAGCGCTGGCCGAAGTGGCCATCAACGGCGCCTCCCTGCGCGAGGTGCTGACCCGCAGTGCGCCGCGTCTGGCCGACTCACGCGACCGCGCCATGCTCAGCGCCCTGCTGCACGAAAGCGCACGCTGGTGGCTGCGCTACGACGTGGCACTGAACTCGCTGCTGGAACGGCCGGTCCGGCGCCGACATCCGGACGTGCATGCACTGATGGTGATCGGACTGGTGCAGGTCGAAGTGTTGAAGCTGCCCGCCTATGCCGCCGTCGCCGCCACCGTCGAGGCCGTGCGCGCCTTGCAGCGTCCACGCCTGGCCAACCTGGTCAACGCCGTGCTGCGGCGCTGGCTGCGCGAACGCGACGAACTGGTCGCCAAGCTCGACAGCGACCCCGTCACCCGCCACGCCCTGCCCGCCTGGCTGGTGCAAGCCATCCAGACCGACTGGCCGCGGCAAGCCGAAAGCGTGCTCGTTGCCAACAACATCGAGCCGCCACTGACCCTGCGCGTCAATCGGCGCCGTGGCACTCGCGAGGCCCTCGCCAGCGCCTGTGCCCAAGCCGGCTACGGCAGCGAGGCGCACGTCTGGCTGCCCGACGCACTGATGCTCGAACGCAGCACCGACATCACCCACCTGCCCGGTTTCAACGACGGCCTGTTTGCGGTGCAGGACGGCGCCGCGCAAGTCGCTGCCGACCTCGCCAACGCGACAGCCGGCCAGCGCGTGCTCGACGCCTGCGCCGCGCCCGGCGGCAAGGCCTGCCACCTGCTCGAACGCGCCGATGTCGAACTCGTGGCCCTGGAGGCCAGTGCTGCGCGCAGCCAGCGCATCCGCGACAATCTCGACCGGCTGGGGCTGCGCGCCACGGTCATCGAGGGCGATGCCACCGCTCCGGCCACCTGGTGGGACGGTCAGCCGTTCGAGCGCATCCTGATCGACGCCCCGTGCTCGGCCACCGGCGTCATCCGCCGCCGTGCCGACGTGCGCCTGCATCGCCGCGCCAGCGACATCCGCGCCCTCGTCGCCACCCAGAAACGCATGCTCAAGGCCCTGTGGCCGCTGCTGGCACCGGGCGGGCGACTGCTCTACATCACCTGTTCCCTGCTGCGCGCCGAGAACGAGGCAGTGGTGAAACATTTCCTGGACACGCACAAGAACGCCAAGGCCACGCCGATCAAGCTCCCGGCCGGCCACGCCGCCGGCCCCGGCTGGCAAATCCTGCCCGGCGAGGACGAACTGGACGGCATGTTTTTCGCGGCCATTGCAAAAACCCACCCCGCTTGAATTGAACCATCCACCCGTGCGGTGGGTCATTCAAATCACAACCTCGCACAGTTGACAAATCGACACCTCTGCATTACCACATGATGCAACACTGACTTGTGTTGATGCCGACGCGGTCACTTTCATCCAGAATGAAGGAGCGTCTTGTCATGCAGCGTTTGCTTGTATCGCGTGCAGCTTGCGCAGTTACCTGCCTCGAAAACATCACGCTTGCGGCAAACCGTCGCGAGACGGCTTGTGCAATGGCGACAGCATCGTCACAGGGAGCAGATTCATGAACATGCACGTTTGGAAATATCCAGCCTTGTGGTTCAGCCTGACCGCAACAACGATCGTGTTTGCAACATCGTCGGCTTTTGCCACCGCTCCCGGCAAGGCTTCAGGCCACGGCTTGAAAATTCCCGACATCTGCCTCGACAGCCTCTTTTATGCACCACTGCCTGGTAAAACCAATTATTGCCTTGGCTTGCGCGACTGGAAAAAAGGGCATTACCACACCGCGCTGGAGTTTTTCCGGCTTGCCGCAGGCTGGGGCAACAAAAACGCCCAATACACCTTGGGCCTGATTTACTACGGCGGTCGTCACGTCGCGCCCAATCCGGCACTCGGCATTGCATGGCTTGAACTGGCCAACCAGCGCAACAACGATGTGCGGATTGGCGAGGTGACGCAAGCGGCCCTCAAATGGTCCACCCCGGCGCAACGCGATCAAGCAAAAACCTTGTATCAACGCATGCTGCCAACTTTTGGCGACAAGGTGGCGGCCGCTCGCGCCTGGCACCATCTGCGGCACTGGGAACGGAGCAACGACAACGCCAGCGGACAACTCTGCCTTTACGGCGCGCAACGCTGGGTTGCCATGCAGCTATTGCATGGGTCGACAGGTGGCGATCAATGTGCCGGGATCAGCCTTCAGGCACAGACCCAACTGGTGCAGGCATCCGCCAGCCGCTATTTCAGCGGATTCATCGGCGTGGTGACTGTCGGACCGCTGCAAACCGTGCCCGCACCTGCCGCATCCTCCGGAAAATGAGACGCCTCCGCGTGGCCATCTGCGGTTTTGCCGCTGTGGCCACGCCGATGTGCCGATTCACCGAGATTGAACGCACCATCCGGACTACGGCTTTGCGCCATCCCGGCTGCCCGATTGCCCGTGTGAACCAAACCCGATCCCTGTTCCGCGGCTGACGTGATCAGGGCGCGTCGCGCAGATCCGGCGGCGGCGCGGCAAATTCGGCCAGATGCGCGTCGAGTCCCTGTTCGCAACGCGACTGGTGCTGCGCCACCGTGGCATCGAGAATGTCGTCGTTGATGCTGCGCCCGCGGTACTTGCGACTGCGGTGCCACAGGTGCGTGGCCAGCCCGGCAAAGCGCAGGTCGCGTCGCCGCAGGCCTTGATTGAACGCGCGCACGGCCAGCTCGGCATCCTCGCGACCCCAGCCGGTCATGGCCTCGTTGAAACCGTTGAGCGCGATCAGGTCATCGCGCCAGAGCGCCATGTTGCAGCTTTTGATGCCGCGCCGGCTGACCGTCGGGCGGGCCCACGCGCGCGCCAGCCACGGCAGCCGCAGCGCGTGCCGGCGGCGTTCGAGCCCGCGACTGAAAACGTGTGGTCGATACTCGCCGGTGGCGAACATGTGCTCCGTGGCCGCTTCGCCCGGCAGCAGTCGCGACCCCTGCACGAAGCAGCCGGTTTGCGCAAAAGCCCGATGATCGGCCATGAAATGACGCTCGGGCACCATGTCGCCATCCAGCAGCACGATGTAGTCGCCGCGTGCGGCCGCGATGCCGCGATTGCGTGCGCGACTCATGCGCGCGCCATCATCGGGCTGCCACAGATGCACCAACCGCGTCGGGTAATCCCTCGCCTGCGCTTGCAGCAACTCGCGCGTGGCCACGCCGGAACCATCGTCGGTGACGATCACCTCGTACGGCAGCTCGGTTTGCGCGGCCAAGCCGCGCAGCACCGCGTCCAACGCTTGCGGCCAGTTGTAGGTGATGACGACGACACTGATGCGCATGTTTCCCGCTCGCTCCAGCCGCTCACGCACGCCGCGATTTCCAGCCATGCATGAGCACGCTGACCGCGCGTTCCCACTTTTTCCACGCCGGCCACACGCGCTGCATCATGATGAGCCGCGCGTAGCGTTTGGTCTCGGACCATGGCGGCGCCGGCTTGGTGCGATATTCGAGCTTGCACGCCTTGATGTCGCACGAAGTGTCGTCGATGCCGGCCACGCGCGCGTAATGCGCGATCAGGCGGCGCGTCTTGATGAAATTGTGATAACCCTGTTCCGGGCTGCGCCGCGACGACCACGCATTCTTGCCATGGATGCGGTATTCGACGCTGCCGGTGGGCAGGAAATACTTGCGCGCGCCCAGCACGCTGGCGCCGTATACCAGGCAATTGTCCGGCGAGGTGCGCCAGTCCTCCCGAAAGGCGTCGGGCAGGTCCAGCACCCGCCGCGCCCACGCCGTGCGCATCGACACGGCCGAGGTCGGCACGCCGTACCAGACCGTCAACACGAACGTGGCCAGCGCCGTGTAGCCCAGGTCGATCGCGCGCGGATGGAAGGCGATCACATGCTGACGCTGGTCGAAACACTGCATGTCGGAAAACACGAAATCGACATCCGTGCGCGCATCGTAGATTGCGCCAACCTTGGCCAGATAATCGGGCTTCCAGCGATCATCGGAATCCATGAAGCAAACCACGTCCGCCGTGACGGACGCCATGCCACGCTGCAGCGCATGCAATTGCCCGCCGTTCGACCCCAGCACCAGCGTGATCCGCGCATCATCGGCATAGCGCTCGCGCAGCAATGCATCCGAACCATCCGTGGAACCGTCATCGACCACCACGAGCTGGCTGGCAGCACGCGTCTGGGCGAGCACGCTCTCGATCGCCTCGATCACGTAATCGCGGTAGTTGTAGCTGCTGATGACAACCGCAAACGTGGTCGGCGCGGCGTCGGGTGTTGGCTTGGCGGTGGCTGGCATGCGCCGATCATAGTCGATCGCCGTCGGCTAGAATCACGTCATGTCGACACTGCCCCTGACCCTCGTGGTCATCACCCACAACGAAGCCGACGTGATCGCGCGCTGTCTGGACAGTGTGCCGTTTGCGGCCGAGAAACTGGTGGTCGATTCGGGCAGTGACGATGCGACCGTGGCCATCGCCCGGGCCCATGGCGCACGTGTCGTGCATCAGGACTGGCTGGGTTTCGGACCGCAGCGCAACATGGCCGGCACGCACTGCGCGCACGACTGGATCCTGATGCTGGATGCCGACGAATGGCTGTCGCCCGAGCTCGCCGCCGAACTTGAACGCGAGCTGCCGGCGCTCATGGCCAGCAATGCGCCCGCCGCCATCCTGCGCCGTCGCACCATCTACATGGGCGCACCGATGCGCTTTTACCGCCCCAGCGTGGGCGAAAAACTGGCGCGGCTGTATCACTGCCAGCGCGCCCGCTGGTCCGATGCGCGTGTGCATGAATCACTGCGTTTCGAAGGCCGCGCGCCGACGTTCAAAGCACCGTTCAACCACGCCAACAATCCGACCCTGGTGCACAAGCAGATCAAGGTCTTGCGCTACGCCGAACTGAAGTGCCGTGACTGGAATGACAGGAACAAGCCGCCGCGCATGTGGCAGACGCCGTTCGTCTACCCACTGGCCTTCGTCAAGGATTACGTGTTCCGTCTGGCCTGCCTGGATGGCTGGCGCGGCTTCGTGATCGCGCAGACCGCCGCCAACTACGCCTTGTACAAGCGCATGCGCTACTACGAAATGCGCCGCCAGCCCGAGTCCGTCGCGCGCGCCGCGGCGGCACTCACCCGCCACCACATCGACCGTTGACCATGACGCATTACCTGCTGTACGGCTCCGAACGCTACGCCCTGGCCATCCTGCGCCCGGTGCAGGAAGCCATTCGCGCGCGCGGCGGCGAGGCGGCGTGGTTTTTCGACGGACCGGGCGGAGAGGATCTGGTCGCGGGCGAGCGCTGGTTGAAATCCACGGCCGAGGTGCGCGCGTGGAATCCCATCGCCGTCATCACGCCCAGCAACGCCGTGCCGCACTTCTTTCCCGGGGTGAAGGCCGAGACCTTTCATGGCTTTGATGCCGGCAAGCCGCGCCACATCTACATCCGCGGCTTCTTCGATCTGTACTGCACGACCGGACCGCGCGACACCGCGCAGTTCCAGGCGCTGGCCGACCAGCTGGGCCATTTCAGCGTCACCGAGACGGGCTGGCCCAAGCTCGATCCGTTCATGCACACGCTGAACGGTCAGCCCGAGCCGGTGCGCACGACGCCCGTCATCTTGTACCACTCGACGTTCTCGCCCTCATGGAGCGCCGCCGACACGCTGCATGACGAGGTCAAGCGCCTGTCGCGCGACGGGCGCTGGCACTGGATCGTCACGTTCCATCCCAAGATGAACGCCGACACCGTGGCACGCTTCCAGGCGCTGCAAAACGAGCACCTCACGTTCGCCACCAACGACAACATCCTCGAGCTTTTCAGCCAGGTCGACATGATGTGCTCGGACACCAGTTCCGCGCTCAACGAGTTCCTGCTGACCGGCAAACCCGTGGTCACGTTCAACAACCGGCGCCCCGGCCCGCAGCTGATCGACATCCACGACGCAGCCGACTTCGAGCCGGCCATCGTCCGCGCGCTGTCACGCCCGCCGGAACTGATGACCGCCATCCGTGACTACGCCAACGCCATCCATCCCTATCACGACGGTCAGTCCGGCGAACGCATTCTTGCGGCCATCGACACCTTCATCGCGACCGGCGGCAAAAACCGCAAGCGCAAGCCCGCCAACCTGTGGCGCAAGCTGAAGATCCGTCGCCGCATCGGCTACTGGGGCCGCTGAATCGATGCAGCCATGTCATGTGAGCCGTTAGACTTGGTCGGTTTCACGCCGTCGAGACCCCATGACTTTCCGACCCCGTTTCCAGTCTGACACCCTGCGCGCGCTCTGGCCGTGGCTGCCGCTATGGCTTGTGGTGGCGCTGATCGCCATTTTCTCGCACGGCCCGATGCCACTGTATTCCACGCGCACGCTGGCGGTGGCGTGGGACATGTGGGTGCATGGACAATGGATCGTGCCGCACCTGAACGGCATGCCGTATTCGGAAAAGGCACCGCTGCTGTTCTGGATGATCCACGCCGGCTGGTTCGTGTTCGGGGTCAACGATGTGTGGCCGCGGGTGCTGGAAGTGGGTTTCGGCGCCGCCGAACTCATCCTCGCCATGCTGCTGGCGCGGCGCCTGTTTCCGGACCGCCCGTGGGTCGCCAAGGCCACACCGTGGATGCTGCTGGCGCTGGGTTACGGGTTCCTGTTCGACCTGCAGATCATGTACGACGTGCTGCTGGCGGTATGGGCGCTGGCGGCCCTGCTGTGCCTGACGCCCAAGCCCGGACGCGCCGAACCGCGCTGGCTGCTGTTCGGCATCTGCATCGGCCTGGGTCTTCTGACCAAGGGTCCGGTGATGCTGATCCACGTGATCTTCCCGTGGCTGCTCGGCCCATTGTGGAGCGATTACGCGCGCACGCACCGCGGGCGCTGGTACGGGCGCGGCGTGCTGGCCTTGCTGCTGGGCCTGGCGATGCTGGCGGCGTGGGTGCTGCCGGCGATCGACTTGGGCGGGCCGGCTTATCGTCACCGCCTGTTGTTCACGCAGACGGCCGCGCGCGTGTCCAGCGAGGTCAAGCACGCCAAGCCGCTGCAAAGCCATGCCCGTCCGTGGTGGTGGTACCTGTCGGAACTGCCGATCATCCTGTTTCCGTTCTTCTTCTGGCCGCGTGCCTGGGCCGCCCTGGCCACGCTGCGCCGACCGCTGGAGTCGGGTTTGCGGTTCTGCCTGTGCTGGTTGCTGCCGGTGCTGGTGACCTTGTCGTTGATCAGCGGCAAGCAGGCCTATTACCCGCTGCCGGAATTCGCCGGCACCATGCTGCTGGTGGCCGGCGCCATCGCGGTGTTGCGCGAGCGCCATGCACAACTGGCCCGGACCGGTTGGCTGGGCACATGGCTGGTGGGCGCCGGCAGCATCGCCTTGGGCATCGTGCTGTTCGTGCTGCCGTGGCTGGTTGCCGCGGGCCGCATCCACGGCCACTGGGCCGACACCATTGCGCCCGACGGGCGCTACGTGAGCATCGTGTTCGTGTTGCTCGGGCTGATGCTGTGGCTGCGTGGCCGCGGCGAGATGCGCCGTCTGGCAGTTGCCGGCCTGATCGGCGCGCTGGCCATGAACACGCTGTTCACGCTGGCCTGGTGGCCGCGCTACAACCTCGAGCCCACGACGCAACTGCTGGGTCAGGCGCAGGCCAACGGCCAGGCACTTGGCTACGTCGGCAGCTATGATGGCCAGTTTCACTTCGCCGCACGCCTCAGGCATCCAATCACATTGCTGGAAAGCCCGGCCAGCATCGAACATTTCGCACAGGCCCATCCCCGTGCGTTGATCGTCACCCATCCCGACAAGCTGATGCCCCAAGCCCGCCGCTACGCGATCCTGATCCAGCCGTTCCGTTCCTCATGGACGGTGACTTGGCCGGCGCAGGATCTGGCCGACATCGAGGCAGGACGCACACCGCCCGAGCCTGCGCAGCCGACCCGCATCATCGATCCAAACCATCCCGGGCGTTACCGCGCGCAGCCGTGAATGCCGACCTCATCGCCCGGTTGCACAGCCAATGCGACGGACCGCGCGATGGCGCCCTGCTGCGCTTTTCGCTGGCCCAGGCGTTGCTTGAAGAAGGTCTGGCCGCGGATGCGGTGGCCGAATGTCGGCGCGCACTGGTCTTCAATGCCGACTACTCGGCAGCTTGGAAACTGTTGGGCAAGGCGCTGCTGGCCAGCGATGATCCAGCCGCTGCCGCGGATGCCTGGCGTCACGGCATGGATGTGGCCACATCCCGCGGCGACATCCAGGCCGCAAAGGAAATGCGCGTCTTCCTGCGCCGTCTGGACACATAGGCTCGTCTACCGACGATAGGGGTTTTGCAGCCCGTGCCCCGAAAACCGCCGGTAGCTCCACTGATACTGCGGGAAAGCCCGTTCCACGCATGCCTCGACACCATGGTTCAAGGCCATGCACGCACGGTCGAGATCGGCGTCGGCCACGCCTTCCGGCGCGGGCAGAAAATGCACGCGATAACCGCCCCCGCGCGGCAGCCGTTCGGCGAAGGCAAACAGCACCGTGGCGCCGGTACGTGCGGCCAGGCGCGGCAGCAGCACCATGGTCAGGGCATCACGACCGAAGAACGGCACGATGCGGCCTTCGCCGGCGCGCGGTTTCTGATCCGGCAGCACGCCCACCGTGGCGCCCGACGCCAGCCGCTTGTACAAGGTGCGCACCCCCGCGCCTTCGGCACGCACCTGCTCTGGCGCCAGATCGCCACGTACCCGGCGCAGCAACGATTCGAGCGCCTGCACATGCGGCGGCCGGTACAAGATCGCCATCGGCGTGTGCGCGCACAGCCAGTAATTGAGCAACTCCCAGCACCCCAGATGCGGCGCCGCGATGATCAAGCCACGTGCATCGGCCAGCGCCACCTCGAACAGCTCCAGACCATGCACCTCGCGCACGCAAGCCAAGGCACGCCGTGCACCACGGCCCCAGATCCATGCCATCTCGACCATCGACCGTCCCGCCGCCAACATGGCCTGCCGCACCAGCGCATCAACCTCGTGATCACCCAGCGTCGGCCGGGCCAGGCCAATGTTCACGCGCGCCTGACGCGCCGCCCGGCTGCCCACACGCCACGACAGCCAGCCAGCCACCGCACCGGCACCATGCACCACCCGCAGCGGCAGCCGGGCCAGCACACGCATCACGCCATACAGCAGGGCAACATCGGCACGCATCCATCCACCATCCGGACAACCAGACCGAAGCATAGCCGTTGCACACCGACGGCGGCATCCTGCAACCGGGTGACCGGCGTGCCACGCCGGCCTTCCGGACTCGCCCATGCGACTATGCTTGCCCCGTCATTTGCCACCTGGCCACGATCCATGATCAGCCTGATCCAGCGCGTCACCGAAGCCTGCGTCCACGTCGACGGCGCACGCGTCGGCGCCATCGGGCCGGGCTTGCTGGCACTGGTTGCGGTGGAGCCGGCCGATACCGAAAAGCAGGCGCAACGCCTGCTCGAACGCCTGCTCGGCTACCGCGTGTTCGCCGATGCCGATGGCCGCATGAATCGCTCGCTGATCGACACCGGTGGTGGCCTGCTGCTGGTGCCGCAATTCACGCTCGCCGCCGATACGCGCAAAGGCATGCGCCCTAGCTTCACCTCCGCCGCCAGCCCGGAACATGGACGGCGCCTGTACGAGCATCTGCTGGCGCTGGCACGCGCCGCTCATCCCGGGGTGGAAAACGGCCGCTTCGGTGCCCATATGAGGGTCAGCTTGTGCAACGACGGCCCGGTCACGTTCTGGATCCGGGTCGACTGACCCAAACCGCCCATGTTCACGCAATCGCTTGTCATGGCACGCTTTTTGCTGTCCACAAACCGTTTGACATGACCTTGAGGTCTGGTTAAAAAGTCGCCATTTCGTTATACTGAACGGTTCTCGCGTCCATCGCCCGGTTATCCATGGAAAACACGCCTACACCCCAGCAGCAGTCCGAAATCAAGCAGCTCATCACCAAGGGCCGCGAGCAGGGCTACCTGACCTACAGCGAGGTCAACGATCACCTGCCCGACGATGTCGTGGACACCGAGCAGATAGAAGACATCATCTCGATGATCAACGGCATGGGCATCGAGGTGCTCGAGTCGGCCCCCGATTCGGACACCATCAGCCCGGACGCGCCCAGTGGCGATGATGACGAGACCGCCACCGAAGAAGCCGTCGCGCTGCTTTCGGCCGTGGACGCCGAAGTGGGCCGCACCACCGACCCGGTGCGCATGTACATGCGCGAAATGGGCACGGTGGAATTGCTCACCCGCGAGGGCGAAATCGCCATCGCCAAGCGCATCGAGGAAGGCCTGGGACAAGTCCACGAGGCGCTGGCCCGTTTCCCGTGGTCGATCGAGCTGATGCTCGAGGAATACGATCGCCACCTCGACGGCAAGCGCCGCATGAGCGAGATCGTGGCCGGCTTCAACGACCTCATCGCCGAAGCCGACGAGAAGGCCGCCGCCGAAGCCGAGGCCAAGGCCAACGGCGAATGGGAAGACGAGGAAGCCGGCGAAAGCGACGGCGATGACGACAGCGACGACGACACGTCCGAGGACGAGGAAGCCAGCAGCAGTGGCGGCCCTGATCCCGAGGAAGTGCGCCGGCGCATGGACGTCATGCGCGAGGCCTACGCCAAGTTCCAGAAGGCCATCGTCAAGGGCGACATCAACGACAAGAAAATCGTCAAACTGCGGGACGAAATGGCAGAGACTTTCCTGTCGCTGAAACTGCCTTCCGCCCTGATCGACGGCTTCGTGCGCAAGGTGCGCGACGTGGTGTCCGACGTGCGTCGCCACGAGCGCGTCATCATGGACATCATGGTGCGCCAGGTGAAGATGCCGCGCTCGGAATTCCTCAAGGCCTTCCCGTCCAACGAAGGCAGCGTCGAATGGGTGGCCGACCTTGCGCGCAAGCGCCAGAAATGGACGCCCAACCTGCGCGACCACCGCGAGCAGATCGAGGAAGAACAGCTCAAGCTTGCCGCCGTGGCCAGAACCCTGCACCTGCCGCTGGTCGATATCAAGGAAATCAATCGCGTCATGTCCATTGGCGAGGCCAAGGCCCGTCGCGCCAAGAAGGAAATGGTCGAGGCCAACCTGCGCCTCGTGATTTCGATCGCCAAGAAGTACACCAACCGCGGCCTGCAGTTCCTCGACCTCATCCAGGAAGGCAACATCGGCCTGATGAAGGCCGTGGACAAGTTCGAATACCGCCGCGGCTACAAGTTCTCGACCTATGCAACATGGTGGATCCGCCAAGCCATCACCCGCTCGATCGCCGATCAGGCGCGCACCATCCGCATTCCGGTGCACATGATCGAAACGATCAACAAGCTCAACCGCATCAGCCGCCACATGCTGCAAACCTATGGCCGCGAGGCGACCCCGGAAGAGCTGGCCAAGGAAATGGACATGCCCGAGGACAAGGTGCGCAAGGTGCTCAAGATCGCCAAGGAGCCCATCTCGATGGAGACCCCGATCGGCGATGACGAGGATTCGCATCTGGGCGACTTCATCGAGGACGGCAACATCGACTCGCCGGTCGAGAATGCCACCGAAACAGGCCTGATGGAAACCGTGCGCGAAGTACTCGCCGGCCTCACGCCACGCGAAGCCAAGGTTTTGCGCATGCGCTTCGGCATCGACATGAACACCGACCACACCCTCGAGGAAGTCGGCAAGCAATTCGACGTCACCCGCGAGCGCATCCGTCAGATCGAAGCCAAGGCGTTGCGCAAGTTGCGTCACCCATCGCGTTCGGAGCAACTGCGCAGCTTCCTCGATCTCGATTGAGGCAAGCCTGCGTTCCATCTTCGACGCCCGCC
>DASVGO010000006.1:0-38598 GCA_036379495.1 Rhodanobacteraceae bacterium
CTGCTCGAAACCTGCTGGCAGTCGATCACCGTGCAGCGCGATTTCGGCGACCGCGGCGAACGCAAGCACGCGCGGCTCAAGTACACCATCGACGATCGCGGCCTTGCCTGGTATCGCGACGAGCTGCAGTCACGCTTGTCGTTCAAACTCGGACCACCGCGCGCGTATCATTTTGACCACAACGGCGACCGCTTCGGCTGGACCGCCGGCGACAACGGCAAGTGGCACCTGACGCTGCTGATCCATTCTGGCCGCCTGCTCGACGACGACAAACAAACACGCCGCACCGGCATGCGCGAAATCGCGCGCATCCACAAAGGCGAGCTGCGCATGACGTGCAACCAGAACGTCATCATCGCCAATGTGGATGCCGTCGATCGCGCCACCATCGACGCGCTGGTGGAAAAGCACCAGCTGGACGAATACCAGACCGCCAGCGGCATCCGCCAACACGCCATCTCGTGCGTGGCCCTGCCGACCTGCGGCCTGGCGATGGCCGAATCCGAGCGTTACATGCCGCGCCTGATGGGCCTGCTGGAAGGCCTGGTGGAAAAGCACGGCCTGCGCGAGGAGCCCATCCATTTCCGCATCTCCGGCTGCCCCAACGGCTGCTCGCGCCCGTATCTGGGCGAGATCGCACTGGTCGGTCGGGCCGTCGGTCGCTACGACCTGCGTCTGGGTGCCGACGCCGCCGGCGAACGCTTGAATGCCGTGTATCTGGAAAACACCGACGAGGACCACATCCTCGCCGCGCTGGATGAACTGTTCGGCCGCTACGCCGGCGAGCGCCAGCCCGGCGAAGGCTTCGGCGATTTCACCGCGCGCACCGGCGTCGTCACCCCACCGGCCCGCCGCCCTGCTTTGGAGTACACCTGATGAACCAGCCCGTTCTTGTCGCCGTCCCCGACGAAGCCGCCGACGTGGCCCAGTCGCTGGCCATTCTGGATGCCGGCGCGCGTGTCGATTGGGCACTCGCCAACCTGCCCGGACCGCATGTGCTGTCCTCCAGCTTTGGCGCGCAATCGGCGGTGATGCTGCACATGGTCAGCCAACGCCGACCGGACATCCCGGTGATCGTGATCGACACCGGGTACCTGTTTCCCGAGACCTACCGCTTCATCGACCAGCTGACCGAACGGCTCAATCTCAACCTCATCATCGCCCGCCCGACCTTGAGCCCGACCTGGCTGGAGGCGCGTCATGGCAAGTTGTGGGAACAAGGTGCGGACGGCCTGACCGAGTACAACCGGCTGGTCAAGGTCGAGCCGATGCAGGCGGCGCTGGAAGAATTGGGTGCCGCCACCTGGTTCGCCGGCCTGCGCCGCGACCAGTCACAAAGCCGCACACACACGCGCTTTGCCGAGCGCCGCCACGGGCGCTGGAAAATCCATCCGATCGCCGACTGGTCCGATCGCGACATTGGCCGCTACCTCACCCAGCACAACCTGCCCTATCACCCGTTGTGGGATCAGGGCTACGTGTCCATCGGCGACACCCACACCACGCGCCGCTGGCACCCGGGCATGACCGACGAGGAAACGCGGTTTTTCGGACTCAAGCGCGAGTGCGGGTTGCATCTGGAGGTTTGATGCCACCCATCGCACGCAAACTCCCTTCTCCCACTGGGAGAAGGTGGCGCAAAGCGCCGGATGAGGGTGCGACCTTGCGGACTGCATGACCGCGGTGCGACACCCTTTCACGGCCTGGGCGCGCTCTCATCCGCCCCTGCGGGACGCTATCTCCTGACAAGAGACGACTGTGACAAAAAGCGCCCACAAAAAAACGCGAGCCGGATGACCGACTCGCGCTTTTCTTGCCGCACCCGCCGTATTACGCGGCGACGACGCTGGGCAGTTCCGCATGCAGCGTCTGCCACGTGGGCGCCTTGGGCCAGGTCGGATCGGCATCGCCATTCAAGGCCGCCTGCAGATCGCGACGGTCCAGATGCGGCGCCAGCTGCGCGACCAGATCCAACGTGTAGCTGCGCAGGATGCGATCGCGGCGCAGCACCAGCCACGTGGTGCAGGCCGGCAGCAGATGGCTGGCATCGAGCACGGCCAGATCGCGGCTGTCTTCCGGACGGATCGCCATCTCGGCCAGGATGCCCACGCCGAGGCCGGCGCGCACATAGGTCTTGATGAGATCGGCATCGCTGGACGTGCACGCAAAACGCGGCTGCAGCCCGGCGTTGAGAAACGCCTGCCGCAACGACGACTCGGCGCGGATCGAGGAGTCGTAGCTGACCAGCGGTTCGCCGGCCAGATCACCCAGTCGCAGCTTGCGGTTGAGCGCCGCCAGCGGATGCTTGCGCGGCACCACGACGGTGCGCTGCCAGCTGTACAACGGCACGGCCAACCCGCCCAACGGCACCGGGCCGGAGCTGCTGATGATGGCCAGATCGGCTTGACCGTTGGCGAACAGGCTCTGCACCTGGGCATCGCCATGCGGGCGCAGATGCAGGCTCACCAGCGGATGCCGCTGACGGAAGTTGGCGATGGCCGAGGGCAGCACGAAGCGCGCCTGGGTATGGGTAGTGAGGAGAACCAGCTCACCGTGCACATCGCCGCGCAGATTGGCGGCCAGCGAACGGATGGAGCGGGATTGTTCCAGGATGACACGGGCGCGGGCGATGACTTGCTGGCCGGCGGGCGTGATGGCGCTGAGGCTCTTGCCCTTGCGCGCGAAAAGCTGGAAACCGAGTTCGCCTTCGAGCTGCTTGAGCTGCTTGCTGACGCCAGGTTGCGTGGCGTGGATGCGCTCGGCGGCGAGGGTGATGTTGAGGCCGGAATCGGCGATCGAAACGATGTAGCGCAGCTGTGTCAGGGTCATGATGTCCGTTCCCGAGGTGGTTGGTGAGCGTGTGCGGCCGAAGGCGTAAAGGAGGTATGCCAGCAATACATGGAATTGAGCGTGGTCACGGTGGTAATGAGACGTTTCATGGGGTTTCTCCTCGGGAACATCCGGCACCATGCCGGATATGCAATGCGAACATAACAGTATTTCCAGTGCGCGTCCAGCGTCCGTTTGGCCATTTAGCCGTCCATTTCAATGGTTTCATTTGCAAGCATGTGAAACCCATGCAGCCCGGGCATATGGGAAAAGCGAGCGATCATTTCACAGCCACCGCCCGCGTCACTATGGTTGCCAGACGTCGCCCCTCCGCGGGGCGACACCCTTTGCTGCCGGTAATTGCCGCCATGTCGCTGTACCCCTTGTTCGCCAATTTGACCGATTGCACCGTGCTGGTGGTGGGCGGTGGCGTCGTGGCGGCGCGCAAGGTGGAACACCTGCTCGAAGCCGGCGCCCGCGTGCGGGTGGCGGCGCCGCAACTGACCGTTTCGCTGGCCCGGCTGGCCCAAAACAGTCGCATCGCGCACGTCGCCGGCGCCTTCCGCCCGGTCTGGCTGGATGGCGTGTGGCTGGTGGTGGCCGCCACCAACGATGCCGCCCTCAACGCCGAAATCGCACGCCATGCCGAGGCCCGGCGCATTTTCGTCAACGTGGTCGACGATGCCGAGCTGTCGCGCTTTCATGTGCCGGCCCGCTTGCAGCGCGGCCCGCTGACGGTGGCGATCTCTTCCGGCGGCAAGGCCCCGGCGCTGGCCCGTCACGTCCGCGCGCAGTTCGAAGCCCACCTGGACCCGATCCTCGGGCCGTTGGCCGAACTGACCGCCAGACACCGCGCGCGCATCCGCCGCGCCCTGCCCGACGTGCACGCACGCCGTCGGTTCTACGACGCCCTGCCGGAAGGCCCGGTGGCGACAGCCTTGCGTCAGGCCCGGCCCGAGGCGGCCGAACACGCCTTGCTCGACCAGTTGGATCGTCCCACGCCGGTGGCGCGCGGCCATGTCAGCCTGGTCGGCGCCGGCCCCGGTGATCCCGGCCTGCTCACGCTCAAGGCGCTGCGCGCACTCGAACACGCCGACGTGATCGTGCACGACCGGCTGGTCGACCCGGCCATCCTGCAACTGGCTCGCCGTGATGCCCACCTGATCGACGTCGGCAAGCGTGTCGGCGGCGACCACGAATCCACCCAGGCGCGCATCCACCGATTGCTGCTGGAGCACGCGCAGGCCGGTCGCCACGTAGTGCGCCTCAAAGGCGGCGACCCGCTGGTGTTCGGTCGCGGCGGCGAGGAACTGGAGTTTCTTGCCGACCACGGCATCGCCTACGACGTGGTACCCGGCATCACCGCTGCCATTGCCTGCGCCGCGCATGCCGGCGTGCCGCTGACCCATCGCGGCCATGCCTCCTCGCTGCATATCACCACCACGCACCGCACGCAGGCCCTGAGCGTGCGCGACCTGCAGGCGCTGGCCAATCGGCAGCAGACCTTGGCCGTGTACATGGCAGTGTCGCAGCTTGATGACCTGCCACGCCAGCTGATCGCCCACGGCCGCGCGCCCGACACCCCGTTTGCCCTGATCGAGAACGGCAGCCGCGCCAACCAGCGCACGCTGACCGGCCGTCTCGACGAGCTGACCACGCTGGCGCGCCAGCACCGCATCCAGTCACCGGCCCTTCTGATCGTGGGCGAAGTGGCCGCCCTGGCAACCCGTCTGGCCTGGTTCGGCCGATGTATCCATGGCGACGAGGCGCTCGCGCCCGCCGCCTGATCGACCCCACGTTCCGTTTGTTTTCACGCGTTCCATCAAGAGGATTGACATCATGAGTCTGCAACTTGGGCAAGTCGCCCCCGCCTTCACCCTGGAATCGACCCAGGGCGCCATCACGTTCCACGACTACGCCCCCGGCAAGTGGAAGGTACTGTTCTCGCACCCCAAGGATTTCACCCCGATCTGCACCACCGAGTTCGCGCAGTTCGCGCGGCGCAGCAAGGAGTTCGAGCAGCGCAACGCGCAGCTGGTCGGCCTGTCGGTGGACTCGGTCGAGTCGCACCACGGCTGGGCCAAGGACATCGCCTCGGTCGGCGGCACCGAAGTGCCGTTCCCGATCCTGGCCGACCCGGACCTGGCCGTGGCCAAGACCTACGGCATGTTCCATCCCGAAGCCGATGCGTTGGTCACGGTGCGTTCGGTGTTCCTGATCGACCCGAACCAGAAGGTGCGCATCATCCTGACCTACCCGCCTTCGATCGGCCGCAATGTCGACGAGATCCTGCGTGCGCTGGACGCGCTGCAGCAGTCGGACAAGCAGGGCGTGTCGATCCCGGTCGACTGGCAGCCCGGTGACAAGGTTGTCGTCTCGCCGAAGCTGTCGGACGCCGAAGTCGAGGCCAAGTACCCGGGCCAGGTGCACAAGGTGACCAACTACCTGCGCTTCGTGCCTGCCGCGTAAGTCATCGCGTCACCGCGTTGTCTGGGCACCCCGGCTTGCCTTGCATCAAGTCGGGGTGTCACTTTTTGCAGCATCATCGCCCGTTTCAGGAAATCACCCGCCATGTCCATCTATCGCGATTTCGCCGCCGCCGTCGGCCACACGCCCCTGTTTCGTCTGCGTCAGGCCAGCGCCGCCACCGGCTGCGAAATCCTCGGCAAGGCCGAATTCCTGAACCCCGGCGGCTCGATCAAGGACCGCACCGCGCTGGGCCTGCTTGACGATGCCGAAAAGCGCGGACTGGTGCGCCATGGCACCACGCTGATCGAAGGCACCGCCGGCAACACCGGCATCGGCCTGGCCCTGGTCGGCGCCAGCCGCGGCTATCGCACCATCATCGTGATGCCCGAGACGCAAAGCGCGGAAAAAATCGACGCGCTGCGTCTGACCGGCGCCGACGTGCGTCTGGTGCCGGCGGCCAAGTTCGCCGATCCCAATCATTACGTGCATCAGGCCGAACGCCTGCGCGACGCCATGAATGCCGAAAACCCGGGCAGCGCATGGTTTGCCAATCAGTTCGACAACACCGCCAACCGTGCCGTGCATGAAAACGTCACCGGCCCCGAAATATGGAACGACGTGGGTGGCTACATCGACGGCTTCGTGTGCTCGGCCGGCACCGGTGGCAGCCTGGCCGGCATCGCGCGAGCCCTGAAGGCACGCAACCCCAAGGTACGCACCGCGCTGGCCGATCCAGCCGGCTCCGCGCTGGCGCATTTCATCAACCATGGCGAGCTCAAGGCCGAGGGCAACTCCATCAGCGAAGGCATCGGCTCAAGCCGCATCACCGCCAATTTCAAGGACGCGCCCATCGATCATGCGTGGTCGATCCCGGACACCGAATCGGTACCGCTGCTGCATGACCTGTTGATCAACGAAGGCCTGAACGTGGGCGGTTCCAGCGGCGTCAACCTCGCCGGTGCCATCCGCCTGGCGCGCGAGCTCGGCCCCGGCCACACCATCGTCACCCTGCTCGCCGATGCCGGCACGCGCTACCAGCGCAAGCTGTTCAACCCGGCCTTCCTGCGTGGCAAGGATATTCCGGTGCCGGCGTGGCTGGAACGCGCGTTCCCGACCAGCTGAGCGGGCAAGCAGCTAAACTGGGCGGATGAGCGCAACCCGCATCACTCTCACCCGTCCCGACGACTGGCACCTGCACCTGCGCGATGGCGCGCTGCTGGCCGCGGTGCTGCCGGACACGGCACGCCGCTTCGGTCGCGCCATCGTCATGCCCAATCTGAAGCCACCGGTGGCAAGCGTGGCGCAGGCGCGCGCCTATCGCGAGCGCATCCTCGCCGCCTTGCCGCCAGACTCAAACTTTCAGCCGCTGATGACGCTGTACTTGACCGAGGCGACCACCCCGGCCGACATCGCCGAGGCCGCCGCCAGCGGCTTCGTGCACGCGGTCAAGTATTACCCCGCCGGCGCCACCACCAACTCGGCCAATGGCGTCACCGATCTGGCGCGCGTCTACCCCGTGCTCGACGCCATGCAAAAGCACGGCCTGGTGTTGTGCATGCACGGCGAGGTCACCGATCCGGCCGTCGACGTGTTCGACCGCGAAGCGGTGTTCATCGAGCGTCACCTGCTGGCCTTGCGACGCGATTTTCCCGCGCTGCGCATGGTGCTCGAACACATCACCACCGCCGAGGGCGCCGCCTTCGTGCGCGAGGCTCCGGCACATGTCGGCGCCACCATCACGCCGCAACATCTGCTGATGAACCGCAACGCGATCTTTGCCGGCGGCCTGCGCCCGCATCATTACTGTCTGCCGGTGCTCAAGCGCGAAAAGCATCGCGCGGCGCTGGTCGCGGCCGCCACCAGCGGCGATGCACATTTTTTCCTCGGCACCGACAGCGCGCCGCACCCGCGCCACGCCAAGGAAAGCGATTGCGGTTGCGCCGGCATCTATTCCGCCCACGCTGCCATCGAGTTCTACGCCGAGGCTTTCGAGGCCGCCGCCGCGCTGGACCAGCTGGAAGCCTTCGCCAGTTTCCATGGGGCCGACTTCTACGGCCTGCCGCGCAACACCGGTACCATCACGCTGGCCCGCACCGCCTGGCGCGTGCCCGACGAGGTCGACTTCGGCGGCGTCCCCGGCGTGCCGTTGCGCGCCGGCGGCAACATCGCATGGCAACTGCAGGACGCGACCTGATCGACCGTCGCCACACCCCGGTTGACAGGCGTGGCGCGCGCCCATAAAAGGGACAGCGGTCATGCACGCGTCGTCCAGGAGTGGGGCAACATGAGCTACATCCCGATGGTCTTCGCCGGCCTGCTCGCCATCAGCGGCACAGCCAGCGCCGGCACTCACGCGGCAACGACCACGCCGGCGCCTGTCACCATCGGCTCGCGCAACGTCGCTACCGCCGACCCGGCTTTGCCGCGCCCCGGCACGCAGCCGTGCGTCGTGCCCTTGCTGACCAAGCAGCGCTTCGGCAAAACCGGCAACGACGCGCGCATGGATGCCACACCGCACACCTTCCGCTACGCACCGCCGGCCCACTGTCCCGGCCCGTGGGCCAAGGTCGTGCTGGAAGTGCACTTCGCCGTCGCCGCTGGTCATCAGTACGACCGAACCGCGTCGATCTGGTTGAACGGCGTGAACCTGTATTTCGGCACCACCGAAGAACCTTCGCCCGGCGTTGCGCGCAGTTGGACCATCGAGCGCGACCTCTCCGACTACAGCAGCCTGCTGCGTGCGCCCGGCAACGGACAAATCCGCATCAACAACTGGCTGGGCAAGGTGTTCTCCAGCCCCATCCGCGCCAGTGCCAGACTGCTGTTTTATCCCGCTGATGCCGCCTACCCGGCGCCGCGCGTGCCCGATCATATCTATGCCATGAACGGCAAGGGCAGCATGCCGGCCAAGCTCGACAAGGACAGCAACCGGCTTGCCAAGAGCCTCGTGTTTCCACGCAACACGACGCGTGTCTATCTCGACCTGTTTGCCGAACCGCAGGCGCACGACGAGTTCTATTACGTGTGCCTGCCCGAGGCAACCATCCGGCGCGTCGGCCGGCCGCGCAGCAACGGCTCGCTGGACCGCCCGCGCACCTGCGGCGGCGGCAGTTTCCGCGAGGTCGAAATCACCATCGACGACACGCCCGCCGGTCTGGCACCGGTCACGCCATGGGTGTTCACCGGCGGTCTGGACCCGTTCCTGTGGCAGCCCACGCCCGGTCCGGAGGCCCTCGACTTCGTGCCCTACCGCGTCAACCTGTCGCCCTTCGCCGGCCTGCTTGACGATGGCAAACCGCACACAGTGGCCATTCGCATGCTCGGCACACCGCACTTCTTCTCGATCGCCGCTGCGCTGCTGGTTTATCAGGACCGCCACGCCACGCAACTTTCTGGTGCAGTTACGCGCAACACCCTGGCCACGGCCCTGCCCACGCCAATCGTGACCGACAATCTCAAGGCCGATGCCGACGGCGTGCATGGTGGCATCTTCACGCGCGCCAGCATGCGCTACGTCATCGAAGGCTATGTGGATACCTCACACGGTCGCATCCACACGCGCGTGGAAACCGCGATCGATTTTGACAACAGCCAGCACTTTGGTCACGCCCCGAAGCACCATCGCCGACACTTCAGCTGGCAATCCGCGCGCGTGGACAGCACCAGCACCGCCACCGCCCACGGCGTGCCCACGCGCAACCTGCACAAGCACATCGACTATACGCTCGAAGCCCGCACCTTGAGCCATCCCGGCCACGGCACGATCCGACACCGCGGCGTGGAAATCAGGCAACGCTTCGCACGCCGCATCGTCCAGCAACAAGCCGGCCTGTCGCCCTTTCTGTCGAGCATGAGCAACACCCATGTCGGTGCCGGCGAACTGACCTTCGAGCGCGGCGTGCGCACGTCCTACAGCAGTCGTCACCAGAGCAGCGTGCAGAACTTCCGCTACAGCAACTCGCTGGGCGACTGCTACCAAGCCGAGGTGCAAGCGCGCAACCGCAAAGTCACTGCCTACACGCACGGCCAAGGCTGCCTCGTGCCGGGAATGCTGCATTGGTTCGTGCATCCCGATGATTCACCCGACAGCTTCGGCTGGAGGCATTGACAGCCAAGCCCGCCCACCGGACGCACTGACCGGCAGTTGTGTCCCTTGACGTGGTGTAACTGAGGGCACCAGCAGCCCTTGAACAAAGGGTTAGGGTTGCACACCGACAAACCCGAAGAAAACATCTGCGAAGGAGTCTGGCGTGCCGATGCCAACATCGCACGGCAACTGGCGGACCTGCCCTGTCCGGACAACTTCATCGAGTCTTGATGACAGATTTCCTGCGCGACGCATAGTGGCGCCACACGAACCCGATGCAGACAGTCGGAACCACAAGTTGTACCAGCCAGATCAAGACCAGACCAAACCTGAATCCTCGACCAATCAATGAATCGGCCAATGTCAGTACGCTGAAATACAGAAAAAACCCCAACACGCCAATCAGCAACCGCCCATACCTTGATTCACGTGGGCCCTGTCGGGCCAACGGCAATGCCAACAGCGCCAGGACCAGCACGGCAACCGGTGCGGTCATGCGCCAGACCAGCCTGGCGCGTGAGCGCGAATCGGTCTTGTGCCACAACGCGATGGTGCCATTGACGGAAGCATCGCCTTCGGCCTCACTGTTTGCGCCTTGAGAAACATCGTTCAAGGCAACATCATTCCCTCGATAGTGCATGCGATCCCAGTCCTTGGCCCCAAGCGGGATCTGGTACTGCCAGCCGTCGGTCAGTGCCAAGACACGCCCGGCACCGTCGGCATCCAGCTGCAACTGGCCTTGCTTGGCCGTGACAACCCTGAGCACCGGCGGCGCGCCCTTCTGACCAAGGTACTGCCGTGCCATGAACACATTTTGCACATGGGTACCGCGACGACTTACCCCATCCGCATAAATGATGCCGCCTCCAGGCAACTCCGTGAACCGGCCAGCCTGCAGACCTGCGGCGACCACGGACTGGTTGGCGCTGGTGATCAATCTCGCGGTCATATCCTCGGACCAAGGACGCAACCACAGCGACAGCATGCCCGCCAGCAATGCGCAGATCACCGCAAGAAGTGTCACTGGCCAAATCAGTCCACGCGGCCCCATCCCGGATGCGGCGAGAACATCCATCTCGCGGTCCTGATACAACCTTCCCAGGGCCCACAACTCACCCAGAAACAAGGCCATCGGCACAACAATCGACGAGGCGCCCAACAACTTCAAACCAAGAATCTCGAACATCACCCCGGCGGGGTAACTTCCCTCGGCCACCTGTTGCAACACGCGTGCAAATACGTCACCAGCGAGTACGACCAGCAACACGAAGGTCACGGCCAGCGCGCTCACGGCCACCTCGCGGAAGATATAACGGTCAAGGATACGCAGCATTCGGCAAGGTAATCAGAGGTAAAAACAGGTAGCTCGGCTAGAGGTCATGCCATCGCAACCACCCCACGCGACCAGGGATGAGCTGACACGAACGTAAAGGCAGTTTGCAGCATCGCACAGAAAACTTAGGGCTTCTTTAAATGGCTACCTGAGATGGCTTCTGGAATTCGGGCAGATGGATCAGTGGGCAGGAGGCCTCCACGGGCCCGATGGCCGCTTCACAGGAAACATCACGCACGAGCTGCCAATCACACCCCAGGCGAAGTTGCAGGATGTGGCGCGAACAAGGCCAACCACCTGCCACAACCGAAGATCGTCCAAACAAATGGGACCACCTCACCCTGCTCGCAAGGCAGCCTAAGCAAACCCTAAGCATGATCGCCTAACCTTGGCCGCAAGTGTGACAGGGGTTCCAAGCCAAGTTCACCAGCAAGCGTCCCGGATCGACCGACGTGGCACGTACTCATACCGAGCACAACCGCCGCCGTTCCATCGCCCGGCTGGAGAGCAAGAGTTCAGCTTTCATACGTCTGACGCGGCTTGTCGTCGGTCGCCACGATCCATGCAGACCATTCACCCGTTCCGCCGATGACCGCATGCTACCAGAACATGCCTGCGAACCTGCGCTGGCCGGATCCAGCAGTCTGGGCGGTAGAGACCTTCGAGGCGAAAACGTGACTACGCGTGGACAGATTTTGACGATTCGCCGACTCATCGTGATTTCGCGGACCAAGAACCGATGACGATATGGAACGCGCTGACGCTTTTGCAGCCAGGAATATCTCTGCGGCACCAGTTCCCGAGGCACCTGCCATGACCGGCACATCGCCAGTGCCCGGAAACAATCAACGCGCAGCACATACACCACGCTGGCTCGTGCTGAGCTGTCTTGCCATGCTCGCAGTGGTATGGTTCGTCGGCTTGGGCTATCGGCCATTGTTCAAGACGGATGAAGGCCGTTACGCGGAAATCGCACGTGAAATGGTGGTCACCGGCAACTGGGTAACGCCACGCCTTGACAGCTTCCGATATTTCGAGAAACCGCCCTTGCAATACTGGGCGACGGCAGCTACCTACAAGATCTTCGGAATCCATGACTGGTGCGCGCGCCTGTGGTCGGCACTGACCGGCTTCCTGACCATCCTGCTGGCCATTTTCGCTGCTTCCAGGCTGTACGGGCGGCGCAGTGGGTGGATCGCCGGCGCTGTTTTGGCTGGCAGTTTCTACTTCGGGGTCTTCGGCCATACCAACGATCTGGATGGCGGGCTCTCGCTTGCCTTGTCACTGGCTATCTTCGGGCTCGCGCTCGGCTTGCGTGCCCCGCCACGGTCGCGAGCCGCGCTGGGCTGGGTGCTGGTGGCGTATGCGGGGGCGGCACTGGCGGTGCTGTCCAAGGGCCTGATCGGCCTGCTCCTGCCCGGCGCAACACTGGTGCTGTACGTCGTCCTCAAACGCGATTGGCGATTGCTGCACCGTCTCTACCCACTGCGCGGACTGGTCCTGTTTTTTGCCATGACACTGCCTTGGTTCATCGCCGTGTCCATCCAAAATCACGATTTCCTGTGGCAGTTCTTCATGGTGCAGGAATTCCTGCGCTTCCTCACGCCGATCTCGCACCGCCCAGGTGCCTGGTGGTACTTCCTGCCGATCCTGATTCTGGCGATGCTGCCATGGCTGGAATCCACGGCCCGCGCGTTTTGCGCAGGCGCACGTGATGTGGTCCGCCGCAGCCCCTTCCAGCCAGCGACGTTCCTGTGGCTGTGGGTAGTGCTTGTCTTCGTGTTTTTTTCGGTATCACACTCCAAGTTGCCATCGTATATTTTGCCGATCATTCCGACATTGGTGGTCCTGGTTGCAGGCGTGCTCGCCGAATCCCGACGTATACCATGGCCTGCATGGGTGCTTTCCATCGTCCTCGGCCTGGTCCTGATGGTTGCAAGTCTGACGGCTTCGTCTTGGTCTTGGACATCGCCGGCAGACATGGCTGCAGCTCGCGCATATGCCCCATGGTGCATCGCAGGCGGGGCCATTTTGCTGGTTGCCGGACTTGCCAGTTGCGTGTTTCGACGCTGGCGACTGTCGACGGTCATCGGCATATCCGCCGCTTGGCTGATCTGTACACGCCTGATCATGCTCGGCGGCGCCGCTCTCGCCCCCAATTTTTCGACCAAGGCACTGGCACAATCTGCCGCCATGTACAATTTGCCTAATGTACCGGTCTACTCTGTGGATGGGTATCAGCAAACCTTGCCGTTTTACCTGGGTCGGACGATGACATTGGTGGCTTATCAGGGTGAGTTGCAGTTCGGCATCACACATGCACGCAAGCCGCTGAGGGGACGCTATCTGCCCACTCTCGACGCCTTCGCCAAGGTGTGGCGCGAGCACGCCAGGGGGCTTGCCTTTGCCCCGCGCACATCGATGCCGGCCATCCATCAACTGGGCATCCATTACCGGATCGTGGCGCACAATCCACGCTGGGTAGCATTCGTACCCGAGGCATGGCGATGACCTGGCTGACTTTCGTACTCATTCTGATCGGCGTGCTGCTGAACGCCACGGCGCAGCTTTTGCTGAAGATGGGCGTGCGCCCTCTTGGCATCATTCACCTGAATCTGCCGACCCTGGTGAAGGCCGGTTTCTCGCTGGCCATGAGTCCGTACATCCTGGGCGGGCTGGCCTGCTACGTGCTGAGCGTGGTCGTGTGGCTGCTGGCCTTGTCCCGCGCGGCGGTGAGCGTGGCCTATCCGATGCTTTCGATCGGCTACATCGTGACGGCCATCGCGGCATGGCTGTATCTCGGCGAGCGGATGAATGCCACGCGTTGGCTCGGCATCTGCATCATCATCGTCGGCGTCATCCTGGTAACGCGTTCCGGCACGAGAGTGAATTGACATGAGTGAAGATTTTCTGCCCTTCGTGCGCCCCGCCATCGGCGAGGACACCATCGCCGGCGTGGCCGACGTATTGCGCTCGGGCTGGATCACCACGGGTCCGCAAGTCGCCGGTTTTGAAGCCGAGTTGGCGGCCTATGTCGGCGGCGGTCGTGCGGCACTGGGTTACTGCCATGCCACGGGAGCGCTGGAGCAATGCCTGCGCGCACTCGACATCGGGCCGGGTGACGAGGTGATCGTCCCCGACATGACGTTCGCAGCCACGATGAACGTGGTGTTCCAGATCGGTGCCACGCCGGTGCTGGTGGACGTGGACTTTGCCACGCGCAATCTGGATGCCGCCCGCGTCGAAGCGGTCTTGAGCCCGCGCACGCGCGCAATCATGCCGGTGCACTACGCCGGCCTTGCCGTCGACATGGACCCGATCAACGCGCTGGCCAGGAAGCACGGATTGCGCATTGTCGAAGATGCCGCGCACGCCATTGGCACGCGCGACAAAGGCCGACTGATCGGCAGCTTCGGCGACATCGTCTGCTTCAGCTTCCACGCCAACAAGAACCTCACCACCATCGAAGGCGGCGCCGTCGTCACGACCGACGCGAAGGTGCTGGAACGCTTGCGCGTGCTGCGTTTCCACGGTCAGGTGAAGTTGCCGGATGGCAGTTACGACATCATCGAGCCATCCAACAAGTACAACCTCAGTGACGTGTCCGCGCGCATCGGGCGCGATCAACTGGCAACGCTAGACGCACGCAATGCCAAACGTCGGGCGCTGGCCATGCATTACTTCGACGCCCTCACCGGAATCGAACACATTGCCTTGCCGGCACGCGGCGACGGAGGACACGCTTGGCACATGTTCGCCGTGTGCATAGACCACGAGGCGCTGCACACCGACCGCAAGTCGCTGCGCGATGCCCTGCAAGCGCATGGCATCGGCACGGGCGTGCACTATCCGGCGTTGCACCAGTTGAGTGTATGCAAGCGTCTGGGCGCGCGCGCCGAGGATTTTCCGAATGCGGACCGGATTGGCAAGCAAACGCTGACCCTGCCCCTGTTCCCGGAGATGACCGAAAGCGACGTCGACCGCGTGGCGCACGCACTGCGAACGGTGCTGCATGGCTGAGGCCGCATCCATCGCGCTGTCCGTCGTGATTCCGGTCTACAACGAAGAGTCCGGCCTCGCCGAGCTTTTCGCACGCCTGTACCCGGCACTCGATGCACTGGCCATGTCCTATGAAGTGGTGTTTGTCGACGATGGCAGCCGCGATGCCAGCCCTGCACTCCTGCGCGAGCAATACCAGCGTCGCCCGGACGTGACGCGGGTGGTGTTGCTGCAATCGAATTTCGGTCAACACGCCGCCATCCTCGCCGGCTTCTCGACGCTGCGCGGCGAGCGCATCGTCACGCTCGACGCGGACCTGCAAAATCCACCGGAGGAGATCGTGGCACTGTTGCGGGCCATGGACGAAGGCCATGATTACGTCGGCACCATTCGACAATCCCGACGCGACCCGGCCTGGCGCAAATGGGCGTCCAAAGCCATGAATCGCGTACGCGAGCGCATCACGCACATTCAGATGACCGATCAGGGCTGCATGTTGCGCGCCTATTCGCGCGGCATTGTCGAGGCCATCAACCACACCGGCAGCATCAACACGTTCATTCCGGCACTGGCTTATTTGTATGCATCGCGACCGACCGAAATCCACGTCGCGCACAGCCCGCGACACGCCGGCGAATCGAAATATTCCTTGTTCAGCCTGATCCACCTCAACTTCGATCTGGTCACGGGGTTCTCCGTCGTCCCGCTGCAGGCCTTCTCGTTTGGCGGCATCGTGATTGCCCTCGCCTCGCTGGCCTTGTTCGTGTGGATCATGCTGGCCCGCTTGCTGCACGGTCCCGATGTCGGCGGCGTGTTCACGCTGTTCGCCATCATGTTCTTCTTCATCGGCGTCATCCTGATCGGCATCGGCATCCTCGGCGAATACATCGGCCGCATTTACCAGCAGGTGCAACAACGACCGCGATTCGTCATTCGCGCGGTCCTTGGCGGCACGACCGATGCCGCCTCGCCACGCATCACGGCAAGTACGGAGCCACGACATGACTCCTGATCCCCGCACACGCGCGCCGCGCGCCATCGTGTTCGCGTACCACAACGTGGGCGTGCGCGCACTGGAAGTACTGCTTGCATGTGGCTACGACATCCCGCTGGTCTTCACGCACGAGGATGATCCGAACGAAGGCGTGTGGTTTGCGAGTGTCACCGCTTGCGCCCGCCGCAACGGCATCGAGGTGGCCACGCCGGAGCAGGCCGAGCTGCCACACGTTGCCTCCCGCATCACCGAGCTCGCGCCGGATTTCATCTTTTCGTTCTATTACCGATACATGATTCCCGCGGAACTGCTGGCACTGGCACCACGCGGCGCGCTCAATCTGCACGGGTCGCTGCTGCCACGCTACCGTGGCCGCGCGCCGGTCAACTGGGCGGTGCTGGCCGGCGAAAGCGAAACCGGCGCCAGCCTGCACTACATGACTGCCAAGCCGGACGCCGGCGACCTGGTCGGCCAGCAAGCCGTGCCGATCTTGCCCAACGACACGGCCGCCGACGTGATGACGAAGATCACCGTGGCCGGCGAATGTCTGCTGTGGCGTCTGGCACCGGCACTCGCCGCCGGCACCGCGCCGCGCATGCCGCTGGATCTCGCCGCGGGCAACTATCGCGGTCGCCGACGCCCCGAGGACGGACGTGTCGACTGGTCCGCCAATGCCTGGGCCATTCACAATCTGGTCCGCGCCGTGGCGCCACCGTATCCAGGCGCCTTCACGGACACGCTGTATGGCCGACTCGGCTTGCTCGGCAGCCACTATGCGGCCCAGGACGCGTGTCATTCACAGCCATCGCTGTATGTGGACAACGACCGGCTGTACGTCGACTGCCGCGACGGCAAACGCTTCCAATTGCTGCAAGCCACTCTTGACGGCCAGCCGCTGACCGCCGCTTCCCTGCCTGACGCCGCCGCCAGTGGCGTCATTCCACTGGACAAGTAACATGAAGAAGATCCTGATTCTTGGCGTCAACGGATTCATCGGCCACCACCTCACGCGCGCCATTCTCGACCAGACCGACTGGGAAGTGTTCGGCATGGACATGGCAACCGACCGCGTCGCCGAGTGGGTCGATGACCCGCGCTTCCACTTTTTCGAAGGCGACATCACCATCAATCGCGAATGGGTGGAATACCACGTCAGGAAATGCGACGTGGCTCTGCCGCTGGTGGCCATCGCCACGCCCGCGACCTACGTGCAGGATCCGCTGCGCGTGTTCGAACTGGATTTCGAAGCCAACCTGCCGATCATCCGCCAATGCGTTCGCCACCACACGCGCGTCATCTTTCCGTCCACCTCGGAGGTGTACGGCATGTGCCCGGACAAGGAATTCGACCCGTACAACTCGGTGCTGGTGCAGGGGCCGATTCCGAAGCAACGCTGGATCTACAGCTGCTCCAAGCAGCTGCTGGATCGCGTGATCTGGGCCTACGGCGAACGCGACGGACTGGATTTCACCCTGTTCCGTCCGTTCAACTGGATCGGACCTGGGCTTGACAGCATCTACACGCCCAAGGAAGGCAGCTCGCGCGTGGTCACGCAGTTTCTCGGCCAGATCGTGCGCGGCGAGACCATCAACCTGGTCGACGGCGGCCATCGCCGTCGTGCCTACACCTACGTCAGCGACGGCGTCGATGCCTTGTTGCGCATCATCGCCAACAAGGACGGCGTTGCCAGCGGCCGCATCTACAACATCGGCAATCCCGACAACCAGTGCACCGTGCGCGAGCTGGCCGAACGCATGCTCGCCATCGCCCGCGAAATTCCGGAGTATCAGGAAGGTGCGGCGCAGGTGAAGGTGCGCGAAATCAGCGCGGATGCCTATTACGGCGCCGGCTATCAGGATGTGGAGTTCCGCACCCCGGACATCACGCCCACCCGCAAGGAGCTTGGCTGGCAGCCCGAGATCGGCATGGAGTCGGCGCTGCGCCAGATCTTCGAGGCCTACCGTGGCGATGTGGCGGCGGCCCGGCAACTGGTTTCCCGTGACGGCACCTGATCACTGCGTGGATCAAGCAAGCCAGCGAGCAAAGCGTCCATGCGCATAGCCCTGAAAGTCGATGTCGACACCTTGCGCGGCACGCGTGAAGGCGTGCCCGCGCTGATGACACTGTTCCAGCGCCTGCACGTTCCGGCGACATTCCTGTTTTCCGTCGGCCCCGACCACACCGGGCGGGCTTTGCGACGCCTGCTGCGCCCGGGTTTTCTGGCCAAGGTGCTGCGCACCTCGGTGCCGTCCACCTACGGACTGAAAACGCTGGCCTATGGCACGCTCCTGCCGGGGCCCGACATCGGTCGCAAGGCATCGGAACCGATGCGTGCCGCACAGGCCGCGGGCTTCGAAGTCGGCCTGCATGCCTGGGATCACGTGCGCTGGCAGGATGCAGTGGCACGCAAGAATGCGACGTGGACCGAGCGCGATTGGCGCCGTGGTACGGAGGCATTCGAAAGCATCTTCGGCGCCGCACCGACCTGTTGCGGCGCGGCAGGCTGGCAGATCAACGACCATGTGCTGACGTTGGAAACGCAGGCCAACATGCGCTGGGCCAGCGACACGCGCGGCGGCCCACCGTTTCGCCCGCGGCTGGTCGACGGCATCGGCTGTCCGCAGATTCCCACGACGCTGCCAACCATGGACGAGCTCATCGGCTGCGACGGCGTGACGACGGACAACGTGGGTGCCCGGCTCATCGACATGGTGCAGCACGATCCCCGACCGCTGCATGTGTTCACCCTGCACGCCGAACTGGAAGGCGGTCCATTGCTGGGACAGTTCGAGCAGGCCTTGCGCGGCTGGCAGGCGCTGGGCACCGAGTTGGTGACGGTCGGCGAGGCCGTGGCCATGCTTGACATCGCGACCTTGCCGATCGCGGATGTCGTGTCCGGTCGCATGCCGGGGCGCGCCGGAACCCTGGCAACCAGCCGGTTTCGCTCCCCCACACATACCGTGCAGCAAGTTGGCGGCGGAGCCTCGCCTTGAATCAACCGTTCACCTCATCACGACCCGTCTCGGCATGGAACACCATGCAGGCATGGAGCGCGAAGCACGGTCTGACCTTGCTGATCGTCGCGATCGGCATCGTGTTTGCCGTCGCGCTGTTCAATCATGCGCCAATCCCGTCGATGGAACCCCGTTTTGCCGAAGTCATTCGGGAAATGACGGCGCGCGGGCAATACCTGATTCCCATCAAGAACGGCGTGCCCTACATCGAATACCCGCCGTTGTATTTCTGGTTCGGACTGGTCGGACACCTTGCCGGCCTGCCCATTCCCGCGGCGATCCGCTTGCCGGGCTACATCGCCTTGCTGCTGTGGATTGCCTGGTTGCCACGACTGCAGCGCCAGCTGTTTCCCGAATGGCCGCGACTTCTTCTGCCCCTGACGGCAGCCGCCTTGCCGGGCATTCTCTACACCTTCTTCATCGCCCAGTCCGACAGCGTGCTGATCCTCGGCACCCTGATTGCCCTGACCGGCTACGCCAGCAACCGGCGCGGCTTCAACTGGGAATTGTGGCTGGGCATTGCCCTGGCCACCTTGGCCAAGGGACCGGTCGGCATGGCCATCACGCTGCCGGTCATCGGCATCGACATGCTGGTGAACACCGCATGCGCGCACGACGGCATGAAAGGTCTGTGGCGACGCATCGTCGCGGTCACGCCGTTGCGCGGCATCGGGCTGGTGCTGCTGCTCAACCTGCCGTGGTACGTCATCTCGGGTTTTGTCGTCGGCTGGGAGTTCGTGCGCGCGGTCGTGATCTACCAGAACTTCACCCGCTTTCTGGTCGGCTTCGACCACCTGCAGCCCTGGTGGTATTACTGCGAGTCGATTTTCTATGACCTGTTCCCGTTGGCGTTCCTGTTCCCGATCGGCATCTGGTGCGCCTGTCGGCGACTGAGCCTGAAGGCCTGGCGGCTGCCGCTGGTGTGGGCGCTGTGGACACTGGTGTTCTTTTCGGCCTCGCATTCCAAACAAGGCAAATACATCCTGCCGGCTGCCCCCGCCATCGCGCTGCTGGCCTTGGCCGTACCGATGTGCTTTGCACGCATCGTGCGCCCCGGCAAGGTGCATGCGTGGCTGTGGCGGTGGGCCATGGTCTTTCTCGCGATTTTCGCCGTGCTTGTCATCATCGTCCTGCCCATCAAAGGGCCGCGTCTGCTGGGCACTCCTGCCTACACGCGGCTCAAGGCAACCATCAGCGCCCACCCCGGCAAACTGGTGACCTATCAATGGCCGCGCGCCATGGAGTTGTACGAACTGGGAGCCCCGCTTCCCTATGTGCGCTCGGCGCGAACGCTTTATCAGCGACTGCACGACGGGCGCATCCGACCCGGTGACTACGTGCTCGTCAATCGCCAATACCTTCCTGGCGGTCGCCGCGACCACGGCAACGAACGGTTCTCGCCAACGCCGGCACCACCGTATTTCAAGAAAGTCGAAGCCTTCAAGACCGAGGATGGGTTGGTTCTTTACCGGGTGATGCTGGGCGCCGACAAATTGCCGGTGCCAGCTACCCCGCAACCACCACCGCATCACTGGTGGGAACGATTCGACACGGATTGAGGGAACGTTGGAACAATGCGCCCGCAGGATTTTCGCGCGAGGGTCGCGCGGCAGCAGGCCTCGCCCGTGCCACTCCTTCCGAACACGGTGCTTTTGTTCCCAAAAGTAGACGGCACCAGACAAAAAAGGACCGGCAAAGCTGCCGGCCCTTTTGTTTTCACGCTGGTGGGCGGTACAAGGATCGAACTTGTGACCCCTACCATGTCAAGGTAGTGCTCTACCGCTGAGCTAACCGCCCGAAGAGCCGCGTATCCTAGCAGGCGACTTCGACTTGGACAATAGACAACATCCTGCTCCCGGGCACAGACTCAAAGCCACCTCCAATTTTCATGGTTGTCGGAGTGGAAGCGTGCGGCCGGCCGACACCTATGTTCCCATGCCGTGCATCGCAGCGATCACGCCGCCTGTACCCGCCCTGGCACGACCACCTTTTCGGGCTCGCTGAGGAAGTTGCCCTGAACAAAATCGACACCACAGGAAAACAGGATCGATGTGCTGGCGGCATCTTCCACCCATTCGGCCACGGTCTGCTTGCCCAGCTTGCGTGCCTGCTCGCAAATGTCGGCGACGCGGGTGCGATTCTCTTCATGCTGCGGGAGCGAAGCCATGAAGCTGCGGTCGATCTTCAGATAATCGGCATGGACATGCTTGAGCAACTGGAAGGAATTGAGACCCGAACCAAACTGTTCCAACGCGAAGGTCACGCCGGCAGGTCCCAGTTGTTCAACAAAGGCCTGCGCCGGCTTGAGACTGGTCAATACCTTGCTTTCCGGCATCTCCAGCACCAGTGCGCCGGGTTTGACGCCGCCAGCTCGAATCAATTCCTTGAGCCACGGCACCAGCGTGGGATCATCCAGCGACTGTGCCGCCAGCTTGACGAACCTCACCACGCGTCGCGCTTCGTGCCGCCGTTTTGCCAGCATGGCGACTGCCCGCTCGATGACCCACCGATCGACAGCCGCCATCAACCCGTACCGCGCCGCCACCGGCAGAAAATAATCCGGCGTGACCTCGCCATTGGGACCATCCATGCGCAGCAACACCTCGGAAAAATCACCCTCGGCATCCTGCAGGCTGATGACCTGCTGCTGATAAAGCACGAAGCCTTCGTTCTGCAAGGCTCTCTGCACCAACTCCAACCATTGGCGCTCGCGCTCGGCTTCGGCCTTGTCGCGCGCCGCCGGGTCATGGATCTGGCTGGCGCCGACCCCGCGATTCTGTGCACTGCGCAAGGCATGGTCCGCCTGTTCCAGCAAAAGCTGGGTGCTGGCATTGCGTTCGCCAAGCAGGCTGCCACCGATACCGAACGTCAAGGCCACCGAATGCGTACCGGCCTCGAACACACTGTCGCGGGCCAGCGTCAGCAAGTGCTCCGTCATCTCGCGCACCTGGGCGTCATCGTGGTGTTCGAGCAGGATGCCGAGCGTGCGCTCGCCCATGCGCCCCATGACCGCATCCTTGCCCAGGCTCGCGGACACGCGCGCAGCCATGGCCGCCACAAGATTGTCGGCATTGGCCATGCCGACGGCGCCGATCACGGACTTCCAGTTGTCGGCCTCGACCAGCAGCAAAGCCTGGCCCGTCGCACCATCGGCAGCAGCAGCCACCGCGCGGTCAATCAGTTCCAGCATATGGGTGCGATGGAACAGGCCGGTCACCGGATCACGCAACAGTTGATCCTTGATTGCCTCGTCCATCACCTGACGTCGGAACACGATCTGTTGGCAAGCCTCGCCTTCATAGGTCGCCTCGGAAAAATCCATCACCGCATCGAAGGTTTCGCCATCGGCCCGCAAGGCCTTGATCTCGACATGCTGTGGCGGCTTTTCGCCCTTGGACAGGCCCTTGAGCAAGACCTTGAAATCGGCCGCATAGTCGGGAGCGATCATGTCCAGCAGAGACAAGCCCTCGATGTCTTCGAAACTTTCGTAACCGAAGGTTTCCAGATACGCATGATTGGCACGCACGTGCATGCCCTCATGCACATAGGCAATCGGCTCGCGCGAGGATTCGAGCAGCGCATCACAACGCCGTTCGGATTCGCGCAAGGCATGCTTGAGGCGCCGCACGGCGCGCCGCATGCCCAAGGCATCGAATTCGCGGCGTACGACCTGCACCAGCTGTTCGGGGCGCGAACGCAAAGCCAAACCTTGCACGCCCTGGGCAAACAGGTCGGCGATGGTGTTCTCATCCATGCGCGTGACCAGCGCCACGAGGGCATAATCCTTGCCGGTGGTTTCCAGATGATGGGCGACATCGGCGACCTTGAGCGCGCGCGTATCCGGGTTGACCAGCACCACCTCGGGGACCAGTTCCGCGCAGGCCGCTTCCAATTCGGAAGGATTGGCGGCACGTGCGGGGCGCACGGCCACACCATGATTGCGCAGCAGGCTGATGGTCTGCTCGGCATCCTCGACGGCATCCTCGATGAACAGGATCTTGATGACGTTGTCTGCTTTCATTGCTGCACTGTGGAGGATGAAAAAACGCTTTGTGGTTGTACCCCAGCCGGTCCGGCATTTCCAGTACCGCGGCACACACTGTCGACTGCTTCACGCAATGACGGTCACCGGCAGCTTGCTGTCCGCGCCCGCCACCTCGCGCACCAGTTGCGGCACGAGATAACCCGGCAGGCGTGCCCGCAATGCACCCATCAAGGCCAGTGCCTGCTCATCGGTCACTTCGAAGTGCGTCGCACCCTGCACGCGGTCAAGCTGATGCAGGTAATACGGCACCACGCCGCATTCGAACAGGCGCTCGGAAAGATTGGCCAGGGCGTCGACGTTGTCGTTGATGCCGCGCAGCAACACCGATTGGTTGAACAGCATCACGCCGGCTTCGCGCAGGCGGGTGCAAGCCGCCATCACTGCGGCATCCAGCTCGTTGGCATGATTGGCGTGGATCACCACCACCTTGCGCTGCGGCAAGCTGGCGAGCCAGTCGACGAACCCGGCATCGATGCGCTCGGGCAGCACCACCGGCAAACGCGAATGGATGCGCAGGCGGCGCACATGCGGGATCCGCGCAAGCCCTGCCGACAACTCGGCCAGCTTGGCCGTCGACAACGACAAAGGGTCGCCACCGGACAGGATCAACTCGCTGATGCCGGCGTCATCGCGCAGGTAATCCAGCGCCTCGCGCCAGTGCCCGGCAGCGGCCATTTGCTCGCCATACGGGAAATGCCGGCGGAAACAGTAGCGGCAATTGACCGCACAAGCGCCGCTGGCAATCAGCAACGCCCGACCCGCGTATTTGTGCAACACCCCTCGGGCACCCCGCGCCGACATGTCGCCCACCGCATCCAGACTGAAACCTGGATGTACCTCGGTTTCGGCCAACTGCGGCAACACCTGCAACAACAACGGATCGGTCGCATCGCCGCGGCGCATGCGCGCCACGAATCCGCGCGGCACACGCAGAGCGAAACCGGCGTCATGTGGAGGCAGGCGATCTGCCAGATGGTCGAGTTCGAGCAGATGCAGCAGCTCGCGGCCATCGATGACGGCCTCGCGCCATAGCCGACGCCAGTCGGCATCCGCATCCTCGTGCGCCACCGCGGCAGTTGCAGGTATCATGGGAAGTTTCCGCACCGGCTCGATGCCGGTCATCCGTCCATTGTAGCCGCGCCCCGTGCGGCTTTTCGCTCCGGAGTACCCGCATGGCCAGTTATGGATTGAACGACGTCAAACCCGGCATCAAGATCCTCATCGACGGCGACCCCTACGTCATCGTCGACGCCGACTTCATCAAGCCCGGCAAGGGCCAGGCGTTCACCCGCATCAAGATCCGCAATCTGCTGAACGGTCGCACCACCGAAAAAACGCTCAAATCCAGCGAGTCGTTCGAAGGCGCCGACGTCGTGGATACGGACATGCAGTTCCTGTACGCGGACGGCGAATTCTGGCACTTCATGGACCCGACCTCGTACGAGCAACACCAGGCTGACCAGGCCGCCATGGGCGAGGCGGCGCAATGGCTGAAGGGCGAAGAAGACTGCATCGTGACGTTGTGGAACGGTCGCCCGATCGCGGTGCAGCCACCCAATTTCGTCGAGCTGCAGATCACCGAGACCGATCCCGGCGTGCGCGGCGACACCTCCGGTGGCGGTGGCAAGCCGGCCAAACTCGAAACCGGTGCCGTGGTGCGTGTGCCGTTGTTCGTCGGCCAGGACGAAGTCATCAAGGTCGACACGCGCTCGGGCGAATACGTCAGCCGCGTCAAGTAATCCTGCCTCAAGGGCGAGGGACGAGGGGCAAGGGTCGACCTTGCCCCTCACTTTCAGGCCAGCCAGACTGACTACCTGTCTTCTGCATGGAACCCGACATGACCACCGCGCCGCAAACTGTCGACCTGCTCATCGAAGCCCGCTGGGTTGTCCCGGTTCAGCCCGCCGGCGTGGTGCTCGAAGATCACGCCGTCATCGTCAACGGCGACCGCATCGTCGCCATCCTGCCGACGCCGGACGCGCATGCTGCCTATGCACCACGCCAGACCGTGGCCCTGCCCGAGCATGCGCTGATCCCCGGCCTCGTCAACGCGCACACGCACAACCCGATGGCGCTGCTGCGCGGCGTGGCCGACGACCTGCCGCTGATGACCTGGTTGAAGGAGCACATCTGGCCCATCGAAGGCCGCGTGATGGGGCCGGAATTCGTGCGCGACGGCGTCGAACTGGCCGTGGCCGAAATGCTGCGCGGCGGCACCACCTGCGCCAACGAAAACTATTTCTTTCCCGACTCCATCGCGGCCACGTACAAGCGTTTGGGCTTCCGCGCCTGCGTGGGTCTGCCGGTGATCGACTTCCCCAGCACCTGGGCCAAAACTCCTGACGAATACTTCGACAAGGCGCTGGCCGTGCACGATGACTTGCGTGGCGAGCCACTCGTGACCACGTCGTTTGCGCCGCATGCGCCCTACACCGTGTCCGACGCCAGTTTCGAGCGCATTCGCGTGCTCTCCGACCAGCTCGACATTCCCGTGCATTTGCACCTGCTGGAAACCGCCGGCGAAGTGACCGACAGCAGGCGTGACCACGGTCTCACGCCGATGCAACGCCTGCAAAAGCTCGGCTTGGTCAACGACCACCTCACCGCCGTGCACATGACCGCCATCAGCGATGCCGACATCGAGCTGTGTGCCGAGCGCGGCGTGTCGGTGGTGCACTGCCCCGAGTCCAACCTCAAGCTGGCCTCGGGATTCTGCCCCGTCGACAAGATCCATCACGCCGGCATCAACGTCGCCATTGGCACCGACGGCTGCGCTTCCAACAACGATCTTGACATGTTCGGCGAGATGCGCACCACCGCCCTGCTGGCCAAGGCCGTGGCCGGTCACGCCGATGCCTTCGATGCCGCCGCCACCCTGCATGCTGCCACCATCGGCAGCGCCAAAGCCATGGGCCTGGACGAACGCATTGGTTCGATCGAGCCGGGCAAGCAGGCCGACCTCGCCGCCGTTCGCCTGGACGAGCTGGAAAGTCTGCCGCTGTATGACGTCACCTCGCAACTGGTCTACGCCACCGGTCGCCACCAGGTCAGCGACGTGTGGATTGCAGGCAAGCGCCAGCTGGCCGATCGCCACCTCATCCATATCGACGCCGACGCCATCAAGGTCAAGGCCCGCCACTGGCGCGAGCGCATCGCGAAGATCTGACGCCCATGCTCCGTTACCTCGTCACCGTGATGCGCACGCCCGCCTTCGATGCCAGCCTCATCGACACCCACCACGCATTCCTCGCCAGCCTGCGCGCAAACAACCAACTCGACCTGTCCGGTCCGTTCACCGACGGCAAAGGCGGCGCCTATCTGCTGCGCGCCGACAACCGCGCAAACGCCGAAGCCCTCGCCTTCAGCGACCCGCTGCACACCTCCGGCTCATCCGTCGTCACCGTTCACGAATGGACAGCCAGCTGATCGGGTGACCCCCACCCATCAGCACGGGACATGGACTCGCCTGCGCTATCATGGCGCGAACCTCTCCGCGCGAAATCCCATGCCTGCCAGCAACGTCAATCCCGCCGAAATCGCCCGCTTCGAAGAACTGGCTGCCCGCTGGTGGGATCCCGATGGCGAATCGCGCCCACTGCACGACCTCAACCCCGTGCGTACCGAATACGTGGCCTCCCGCATGACCCTTGCCGATGCCCGCGTGGTCGATGTCGGCTGCGGTGGTGGCCTGCTCAGCGAAGCCTTGGCTCGCGCCGGGGCCAAGGTTACCGGCATCGATCTGGGGCAGGCCCTCATCGATGTGGCCGAGCTGCACCTGCACGAATCGGGCCTTGCCATCGATTACCGCGTGCAGTCCTCGCGCGATCTGGCCGCGACCGAGCCCGCCTCCTTCGATGCCGTGTGTTGCATGGAACTGATCGAACACGTGCCCGACCCCGTGGCCCTCATCGCTGACCTCGCCATGCTGGTCAAACCCGGCGGCCACCTGTTCATGTCCACGCTCAACCGCACCCCGGCCGCCTTCGGCGCGGCCATCGTCGGTGCCGAATACCTGTTGCGCCTGCTGCCGCGCGGTACTCATCACTATCGCCAATTCCTCAAGCCGGCGGAATTGGCGCGCTGGTTGCGCGGCAACGATCTGGCGCTGAACGAGGTTACCGGCATGGCCTACAACCCGCTCACGCGCACGGCACGGCTGACCCCCAACACGGCCATCAACTATCTGCTGCACGCGCGCAAACCCGCATGAGTTCACTGCCTTTGCCACCCTCAGGCGTGCTGTTCGACCTGGATGGCACCCTGCTCGACAGTGCCCCCGGCCTGTACGCCGCTCTGCAGGCCTATGCCGGCGAGACCGGCATCATCCTGCCGCCTTACGACACCGTGCGCGAGGTGGTATCGCGCGGCGCCAGCGCCGTGTTGCGCGCTGCCTGGCCGAGCGCCGACAGCGCCGCAATCACTGCCCGCACCCCACGCTTTCTGGAGCTGTACGCGAGCGTCATGGGCTCCATGTCCACACCTTTCGATGGTGTGGAACCCCTGCTGGATGCGCTGGAGACCGCAGGCGTCCCCTGGGGCATCGTCACCAACAAGGCCGGCTTCCTGACCGAGCCCCTGCTCAAGGCCATCGGCTGGTGGTCACGCGCGGCCAGCGTGGTCGCCGGCGATACCTTGCCGCAACGCAAACCTGATCCCGAACCGGTCCTGCATGCCTGCCAGTTGGCTGGCATCGACCCGACCCATGGCTTGTTCGTGGGTGATGATCCGCGCGACATCCAGGCCGGCCGCACCGCCGGCATGGCCACGGTCGCCGCCGCCTGGGGCTATCTGGGTGGCAGCGATCCGGCCACCTGGGGCGCCGACATCGTGCTCGACACGCCCAGCCAACTGACCCGTCTGCTGCAGCTCGACCTGCCGGCATGACCGACCCCACCCTGCACACCTACATCGACAAGTGGCTGGCCGCGCGCCCGGCACGGCATCAGGCGTTGCCCTTCCTGCCCGCCGCGCAGCACGACACCGTGCTGGCCTTCGGCGCACTCGAATACGAGCTGATCGCGGCGACCTACAGCATCAGCGAACCGCAAGTCGCCATCGCCAAGCTCAACTGGTGGGGCGAGGAATTGGGCGGCGCGGCGGCCAGCGGCGGTCGCCATCCGCTGGTCAAGGCGCTGTTCACCGACCCCGCCGTGCGCGCCGTCGCCCCGGCCTTGTGGCTGGCGCCGGTCATGACCGCGCTGACTCGCCTGAGCGAAGCCACACCCACCGATTTCGCCACCCAGCTCGCACACACCGAACGCTTTCACGGTACGTTGGCCACGCTGGAAACCCATATCCTGTTCGGCGCGCAGGCCGATCCTGCTCGCGCCAGCCGCATCGCCAGTCTCGATTACCTTCTGCAGGCCCTGAGCGTGCTGGCCGAAAGCGCCCACGCCGAGCGCCTGCCCCTGCCGATGGCCCGCATGGCGCGCCATCACCTGGATCGCGATGCGCTGGCCACGACAGGCTCCGCGCGCACAGCTGCTGTCAGCGCCCAACTGTCCGACCTGCTCGACCAATGGCGCCAAGCCCGCCAGCTGCCCGGCCCACTCAGCCTGTTCCGTGGTCTGGACGCCCGTCTCGGACAACGCTGGGCCCGGCGCGCCGTACAGGCCAGGGTGCCACTGGCGCGATTGCGCCATGAACAAACCCGTCAGACCGGCTTCGCCGCCGTCCGTCTGGCATGGTCGGCAGCGCGCGCCGCCCGGATTGATTAAACTGTGGCCATCCCCACATCGGCGGGACCCTTTCCCGCAGCCACGCCCATGTCTTCCACCGGCAATACCGCCCGCGACCTGCCCGACGTCGCCGACCAGGCCCATCCGCATCTGGCCGGTCGGCTCGAATGGGTCGGCATGGACAACATCCAGGCCCCGGTCCTCATCGCCGATGCGGGCGGACAGGTCCAGCGCGTCAATGCCCGCATCGATGCCCATGTCAGCCTCGCACGCCCCGATGCACGCGGCATCCACATGTCGCGGCTGTACCTTGCCGTCGACGAGGCACTGGCCAGCGAACCGCTGACACCCTGCCTGGTGCGCAAACTGCTGCGCAGCTTTCTCGATACGCACGCCGCCCTGTCGGATCAGGCGCAGGTCGTCATCCGCTTCGAACAGATGGTGCGACGGCCGGCCCTCAAGAGCGGCAACAGCGGCTGGCGTGCCTACCCGGTCACCGTCCGTGCCAGCCTGCGCGGGCAGGATTTTCGCGTGGAATTCGCGACCGAGGTGGTCTACTCGTCCACCTGCCCGGCCTCGGCGGCGTTGTCGCGCCAGTTGGTACAGGAGCAATTTGCGCGCGACTTCGCATCGGGCACGCCGCTGGATCGCGACGCGATCCTTGCCTGGCTCGGCAGCGAACGCGGCATGACCGCCACCCCGCACGCGCAGCGCAGCGTTGCGCGATTGCGCGTGCGTCCGGCCCCGTCATTCGGTTTCGACACCCTGGCCCTGATCGACCGCGTCGAACAAGCGCTGGGCACGCCCGTGCAAACCGCCGTCAAGCGCGAAGACGAACAGGCTTTCGCCATGGCCAACGGCCACAATCTGATGTTCTGCGAAGATGCCGCGCGTCGTATCCAGCGCGCCCTCGATGCCGACGATGCCATTGCCGACTTCGCGGTACACGTCAGTCACGAGGAAAGCCTGCATCCGCACAATGCCGCAGCCACGGCATGCAAGGGTGTGGCTGACGGCTACGATGCCGAGGCATTCACTGGCTGACCCGACCCCGGTCGCGAAACGCATCCATCCTGAAGCGTGCCAGGGCTGACCACCTCGGCGCCGCGCATCGCAAACACATCCGCGCGAGACTGACCTTGGTCAACCTTTCACGCGCACCAACGGGCCACGCAGGAACAACCTGCGCGGCCCGTTGCATCTGCGAGATTGGCCGCAGGGTTTATTCGGCAGCAGCCGTGTCGGCAGCCGGTGCTTCAGGCGCGGCAGCCGGCTTGGCCTTGGCGGCGGCGTTGCGCGCAGCCTTGGCTTCGGCGGCCGCGGCCACGTCTTCCTGAATGCGGGCAGCCTTGCCTTCCAGACCACGCAAGTAGTACAGCTTGGCGCCACGCACCTTGCCCTTGCGCTTGACTTCGACCGAATCGATGGCCGGACTGTGAGCTTGGAATACGCGCTCGACACCGGTGCCGTGCGACATCTTGCGCACGGTGAAGGCCGAATGCAGGCCGCGATTGCGCTTGGCGATGACAACACCCTCGAACGCCTGAACGCGCTCGCGATTGCCTTCCTTCACCTTGACGTTGACGACGATCGTGTCGCCCGGGCTGAACTCGGGCAGCTGACGGGTCATCTGCTCGGTTTCGAACTGCTCAATGATCTTGTTCATGGCACACCTGTAGGTTTGCGCTCATCCCTGACCGCGAGGAGCAAACACGACATTCCCTAGTCGCACTTTTCAATTTTTTCTGTCCGCGAGGTATTCGCGGCGGAATTCGTCAAGCAACAACCGCGACTCCCTGTCCAGCACGCGCCGCGCCAGAAGATCCGGACGCCGCAGCCAGGTACGTCCCAACGATTGCTTCAGGCGCCAGCGGGCAATCGCCGCATGGTCACCCGACTGCAACACTGCCGGTACCGTACCCAGCACATCGTCCACCGGACGCGTGTAATGGGGACAATCCAGCAGGCCGTCGGAAAACGAATCCTGCTCGGCCGAACGGGCATCGTTCAAAGCCCCGTCCTGCAAGCGGCCGACGGCATCAATCACGACCGCCGCGGCCAGCTCCCCGCCGGACAACACGTAATCGCCGAGGGAAATCTCCTCGTCGACCGCATGCGCCAACAGGCGTGCGTCCACTCCTTCGTAACGCCCGCAAAGCAAGGCAATTCGTGGCCTGGCGGCCAGCTGTTTGACCTTGTCCTGCGTCAGCCGCACTCCTTGCGGACTGAGGTAAACCACATGCATCGGCGTTTCCGACGCTTGCCGCGCAGCAGCCAGGGCGGCGCGCAGCGGCTCGATCATCATCACCATGCCGGGACCGCCACCAAAGGTGCGCGCATCCACGGTGCGGTAATTGTCGGTGGCGTAATCGCGCGGGTTCCAAGCATGCACCTCGAGCAACCCGCGTTGTCCCGCCCTGCCCACCACGCCGACCGCAGCGCATTGGGTAATAAACTCGGGAAACAGCGTCACGACATCGATGCGCATGTCTTCCCTCGTCTGCAACCGGCGGTCCACGCCGCCTTGATTTCGTCAAAAATCCGGATCCCAGTCGACCGTGATGCAGCCAATCTGCAAATCCACCTCCCTGATGTACCGCTCCATCACGAACGGCAGCAAACGCTCCTTGCCATCGCCCCGCACCACCAGCACGTCGTTGGCGCCGGTCGCGACCAGATGACTGACCCGTCCAAGGTCGACGCCTGCCATGGTCACCACCCGCAAGCCTTCCAGGTCCGTCCAGTAAAACGTGCCGCTGGCAGGATCCGGCAACAGTTCGCGCGCCACCGTGATGTCACTGCCCACCAGTGCGGCCGCGGCATCCCGATCGTCCACCTCAGGCAGATGCGCCACCAACCCCCGGCCCTGCTTTCTGCCGCGCACATCCTTGATCTCGATGTCCGTGTCTGGCGCCCGCAAGAGTCGCCAAGGCCGGTACTCGAAAATGCGCTCGCGCGGCTCGGTCCAGGATTCCAGCTTGACCTCGCCGAGCACACCAAATACCCCGACGATGCGCCCCACCGGGACGCGCCGCTCGGCAGCCGTCATGCTCAGGCAGCAGCCTCGGCAGCCGGCTGCTTGCCCGCTTCCTTGAGCAATGCGCGCACCTTGTCGCTCATCTGCGCACCTTTGCCGACCCAGGCGTTGACCTTGTCGACATCCAGCACCAGACGCTTTTCGGCACCCGAGGCCACCGGGTTGTAGAAACCCAGACGCTCGATGTTGCGGCCATCGCGACGCGCGCGCTGGTCAGCCACGATGATGTGATAGAACGGACGGCCCTTGGCGCCGCCACGAGCCAGACGAATTCGTACCATAAGCTTTGAACTCCGATTTGCCGCGCACGCGGCCATGACGCGTCAATTCGCGCGCAGTGAACGGGGCATTTTAGCGGAAATGCGCCAAAAAGGAAGGGCCGGACCCAACGACAAAACCACCTGCCTGCCTGCCTGAAAGGGTCGGGATTTTCGCACATCGACAGGCCATGATAACGCGGCCATGGCCTGCCAGCCACCCGACCTGCCCGTGCCTCACATGCTCACGACGACAAGACGGATTCCATTGGCTTCGTCGACCCCTTCCTCAGAAATCCACCGTCAATTTCAGATGCGCGCCCTGGTCGCTGGCGTGACTGGACAGCTGTCCGGCGTAGCCGAAGCCCAAGTGCACGTTGGCGCCCATCGCCCAGCTCATGCCGGCATTCAGGACCAGCGCGTTGGCGTCGATCGGCAAACCACCGACGGTGAAAGTGCCGGGCTGACCGACGAACGACTGCGTGCTGGTGAAGGTCGTGTCGCCCAACGCATGCCTCCAGCCAGCACCGGCGTGCAGGGTCACGGTGCGACCGGCCTTGCCGAACTGCCACAGGCCGCGAATGCCGGCCGTGGCGAAGCTGGCCGCATCGCTGCCGCCGGCCACGTGCAGCGCCGCCATGCCGCCGGCTTCGGTCGCACTGCCGGTGCTCACCTGCGCCCACGCCAGGTCGACATATGGCTCGGCCGCCGCCGTGGCACTGCCAAGCCGCCACGCGCTTTCGACGTACGCCTGCAGGCTGTGGCCGCTCGGGCTTGCCCCGACGGTCTGCTGCGTGCCGGGGAAGACCACGTGACGCGTGCTGTCCAGACGATCGTGACCGTACACCGCACCACCACGCAGACGCCACGTGGCCGTGGCGGCAAGGCTGCCGTAGACGCCCACCCACGTGCTGCGCTGGTGCATCGACGAGCCACGCGCGTGGACGTCGATGCTTTGCTGGCCCGAGCCGATCAGGCCACCGACGCGGGCACGGCCCATCTGTGCATCCATGCCCACCAGCAAACCACTGCCGGCGTTATTCAGGTGCGCCGCGTTGCCGTTGCTGCCGTGATAGCCCCAGTCGCCCCAGCCGTGCATCCAGAATGTCGCGCTGGTGCCTTCGATGGCCTTGGCGTTGGCACCCCGGCCATCGGTGGCATTGAGCAGCCGCTCGTTGATGGCCCGATCGACCCGGTTGCTTTGCAGCAACCGCGCGCCGCGGGCACTGGCGTAGAGCTCGCCCGACAGGGCGTCGAAGGCGGTGCGGGCGCCGCTGGCGGTTTGCGTCACCACGTCATCGTAGACGGGCTGGCCGTAGCCTTGCTTCTCGATGGCCTTGGCGGTCGCTTTCTGGTTCGGTGTCGTGGCCACCGTATCGAAATCAATCGAGTTGCGATCCAGCGTCAGCGTGACCGCGTGGGTGCCATAGGCAAACACCGGCGTGAGGAAGGCCAGACTGCTCGACACCGAGGCAAACGCGCCGTCGATGCTGCCGCCGGCGGTCAGGATGGTGTAATCGGTCTTCGGCTTCCAGTCGGCCTGCGCCGAGTCGGTCCCCAGCACCAGCACGCTGCCCCCCAGGATGTGCACGCTGCCGCCCACATCAAGCGCGTCACTGCTGCCGTCCGGGGCCGCGTCGATCTGCCAGTTCGAGCCCTTCTGGAAGGTGACATCGCCCGTGGTGTGCAAGGTGCCCAGCGAGTGCCCGGTGGCCAGCGTGCCGGACAGGTTGATACCGCCGACCGTGCCGAAGCCACCCAGCAGGGCGCCGGAAGCGACCGTCACCGTGCCGCCCAGGGATGCGTTCGGATAGCCGTCGTCGCCGACGATCAAGGCGCCCGCCTGCACGGTGGTGGCCCCAGTGAAGCCGGCATTGGCGCTGTTGATGATCAACGCCCCCGCACCGGTCTTGGTCAGGTTGCCCACGCCGGCGATCACGCCCGCGGCGGTCAGGTCGGCATCGGTTTGCAGCGTGTCGTTACCGGTCAAGGTGATGGCCCGTGTGGTGCTGAACGCGGCGGTGTTTTGCAGCGTGCCTCCATTCAGGCTGATCGCGTTGGCGGCGTTGCCGAGGTTGGCGTCGCTGGCCACCGACAACGTGCCGCCGTCGATGCCGACGCTGCCGCTGAAAGTGTTGGCGCCACCGAGCACCAAGGTGCCAAAGTCGGTCTTGGTCAGACCGGCCGTGCCCGTGAGCACGTTGTCGATGGTCGCCGTCATGCCAGCGCTGGCGCTGGCGCCATCGCCGACGTTGATGACGGGCGCCGTGGTGATGGCACCACTGGTAGTGCCGACCAGGCTCAGCATGTCGCCCTTGAGCGTGTAGCCGTCCACCGCAAACTGCAGGCCCGTGGCGCTGACGGTGCCCGCACTGTTGTCCACCGTCACCGTGCCTGGCGTGCCCTGGAAGATCGCGAACCCGGGCTGAGGCTTCATCTTGAGCGGGCCATCGCCGGCCGGGTCGGTCCACGTCAACGATGTGACCGTCCACGTGCCACTGCCGCCCAACTGACTGGTGTTGCCCGACGGATCCCACAGGTTCAGCGTCAGGCTTGCCGTGTTGTACAGGTCGATCTGCTTGCCCTGCGTGTTGTTGACGACCGTGAAATCGCTCGCCGCATTGCCAGCCGGGACGCCGCCGATGACCACGCACTGCGTGCCGTTGCCGCCGATTCCGCAATTGTCCATGGCCAGCGCACCATAATAGTTCGCAAGGTTGTACAGCCCCGGGCCCATGCTGCCGGCATTGGCGAGGTTCAGAGTCGAACCGCCGTCGAAGGTCAACGTGCCATCCACATCGACATGGTCGCTCTGGCCCGGTGTCGTCTGCGGATTGGTTGCATCCGGTGCACCCAGATCAAAATCCAGCACGCTGCCCTGGTCGAGAGTCAGGTTGTACACCATCGTCAGCGTGCCGAGGCTGTTCGCGCCCGCGCCCGGTGACAGGATGCCGCCCTGCTTGATTTCCACCTGCTGATTCGCTGCACCCACGCTGCCGAAACCGCCCAGCGTGGCGCCGTTGTCCACGGTCACCCTGCCGCCCAAGGCTGCCCCGGCATGGCTGGCATCACCCACCAGCAAGGTACCCGCGGCGACCTCGGTGCTGCCTGCAAACACACCGCTATTCGCGTTCAAGATCAGCGTGCCGGCCGCCGATTGCTGCAACGTGCCACCGCCATAAATCGCGCCACCAAACGTCACCGTGCCTGTGCGGTCAAAGTCCAGCGCGCTGCCGGTGGCGATGTTGGTAGAGCCGCTACCGATGGATCCGGTAGCGCCGCCAGCGCCCACCTGCACGGTGCCAGCCTCGATCGTCGTGTTGCCCGCATAGGTGTTGTTGCCGGTCAGGATCAAGGTGCCCGTGCCGGTCTTGGTCAGTGTTCCGGCGCCGGAGATCACGCCACTGGCGGTCAGATCGGCATCGGTCTGCATGGTGCCGTTGCCGGCCAGGGTCACGGCATGGGTCAAGGTGAAGCTGGCCGTGTTCTCCAGCGTGCCGCCGTTGAACGTCACAATGCCCGCCGCGTTACCGAGGTTTGCATTGCTGGATATCGCCAAGGTACCAGCGTCGATGGACCACGAGGTCGTTGCGAGCGTCGTATCTGTCAGCGTCCAGGTACTGGTGCCGACCTTGGCGTAATGGGTGAAGCCGGAGTAATGATACGCGCCGGTGAAGTTCGCCGGCGGCGGAGTGATGTAGGAAACGGCGAACGTGCCATCGCCGGTACCACCATCGGCCGTGCTGTCGCCACCGAGCGCCAGCGTGTCGCCACCGTTTGTGGTGCCACTGGTGCTGACGATGTTGCCGACGAATGCATAACCGTTTTCCAGCGTCAGCGTATTGCCGCCGCCGGAGAAATCGACCGCATCGGCCTGGCCATTCACGCCCATGCCTCCGGCGATTGTGCCAGCGTTGGTGACCGACGCATTGCCCGTCGACACCACGCCAACGCCGCCAGCTGCCATCGGAACAGCGAGGTTCGCCAGGGATGCACCTCCGGTATTGCCGGCGCCTGTGTTGGACGAACCTGTGTTACCGGAGCCGGTATTGGCCGAGCCAGTATTGCTGAAGCCGGTATTGCCCGAGCCGGTATTGCCTGAACCCGTATTGGACGAACCGGTGTTGCCAAAGCCGGTGTTGCTCAAGCTGAGAGGCGTGTTGCCTGAGTTGCTGCTGCCACCCGCACCGCCAGCGCCACCCGCGCCTCCAACACCCCCTTGGCCACCCGTGCCCAGCGCACCGGCACTGCCGGGTTGCCCCGCGGTACCCGTGACGTCGCCACCCGTGCCACCCTGGCCACCCGTGCCACCGGTTCCGCCGGCACCTCCAGCCGCAGACGTGCTGCCGCCGCCGGTACCACCATCGCCACCTGGGCCACCGGCACCGCCGACAGCCGTTGCATTGTCTCCGCCGTGCCCCCCGGTACCACCGGCACCGCCGACGCCACCATTGCCCGTGCTGCCGGCGCCACCCACGCCGCCATCGCCCCCTATGCCGCCGACGCCACTGGAACCGGCAACACTGCCGCCGCCATAACCCCCCGTGCCACCGGCACCACCAACGCCACCGGCACCTGCACTGCCTTGGCCGCCAGCCCCCCCATTGCCGGCAGCGCCACCGTTGCCGCCATTGCCGAATTGGGAACCACCAAAGCCACCATTGCCGCCGTTGCCCCCCGCACCACCGACTCCCCCATTGGCCCCAACGATGCCCGTCGCACCATTGCCACCGGTACCACCGTTGCCGCCGTTGCCCACCGTACCCCCAGCGCCACCGTTGCCGCCGGTGCCGCCAAACTGTGCGGTGCCCGTCACGCCAGCACCACCGCTGCCACCATTGCCGCCATTGCCGCCCGTACCGACCCTTCCGGCGCTGCCGCCTGGCGCCTGACCATTTCCACCGACGCCGCCGGCACCGCCGACACCACCCATGCCCGCGCTGCCACCATCGCCACCGTTGCCGCCATTGCCGGCAGACGAGTTGGCTCCACCGCCAGCGCCATTGCCGCCAGCGCCGCCAGCGCCGGCATTGCCTCCTGCGCCGCCAGCACCACCGTTGCCGCCAGCACCCTGCACCCCCGCTGTGCCATGGGTCGCAGTGCCTGCGGCGCCGCCGTTGCCACCAAGGCCGCCGGCACCACCCGCACCGCCATTGCCGCCAACCTGGCCGTCACCACCGTTGCCACCACTTCCCGCAGCAGCACTGGTCCCGAGCGCTCCGGACGCGCCGGCACCTCCGGTCCCACCGGTTCCTCCAGCTCCACCAATGCCACCGTTGCCGCCATTGCCGAAGATCAGTCCACCCGCACCGCCAGCGCCGCCAGCACCGCCGTTGCCGCCGGCCAACCCAACGGAACCGTTGCCGCCAGAACTCGTCGCACTACCGCCAGCAGTCCCGGTCATGCCGTTGCCACCGGCACCACCGTTGCCGCCATTACCGGACACACCACCGCTACCACCCGTGCCGCCGACACCACCATCCGAGTGCGTGGCGTCGCCATTGGCACCAGCGCCCCCATTGCCGCCGTTGCCGCTCGCGCTCGGTGCGGCACTACCGGCCGTCCCCGTGGCTCCTGTCGAACCACCGGTACCGCCCGTTCCTGCGAAACCGCCCGCGCCTCCAAGCCCTGCCTGACCCGAGTTGCCAGCGTCGCCGCCATCACCGCCCGCACCATCCTGGCCAGCCGAGCCGGATGAGCCCCACGTACCAGTCGCGCCCGTGCCGCCATTGCCGCCCATGCCCGCAGCACCACCGAGGCCGCCCTCCCCACCGTTGCCGTTTTGACCAGAGGCGCCTGCGGTACCACCCTGACCACCGCCGCCACCATTACCACCATTGCCGCCCGTTCCGCCGACGCCACCGGCACCATCGTTGACGCCCACCACGCCGCCAGTACCCATGGCGCCGTCACCGCCAGTGCCCGCACTACCGCCCAAGCCACCGGCACCACCGTTGCCGGAAACAGTACCGCCCGCACCACCGACGCCACCGTTGCCGCCGTTGCCACCGTCACCGCCGGTTTGCCCCGACACGCCGGCCACTCCGGATGAACCCGAGCCGCCAACACCGCCGGCGCCACCATTGCCATACGTGCCGCCTGCGCCACCCGCACCACCAGCGCCGCCATTGCCGCCACTCGCACCGGCAATCGTCACCGTCGCAGCATTGCCGCCGGCACCTCCGGCACCACCATTGCCATGGGCACCCGCGCTGCCACCGGCGCCACCATTGCCGCCATCCGGATTCGTCGCATCACCGGCACCACCGGCGCCACCTTGGCCACCATTGACTCCGCCGGCCGTGGCATTGCCGCCGTTGCCGCCCGCACCGCCACCACTGCCGCCGGTTCCGCCGTTGCCGCCGACCATGCCGATGCCACCGTTGCCGCCCGCGCCACCCTGGGCACCGCCGGTTCCGCCGTTGCCAGCCATGCCTTGCTGACCAATGGCACCTGTCGCACCGGTCGCACCAGCGGACCCGCCCGTGATCGAGGCGCCGGCCTGGTTGACCAGCACAAAGCCCGAGCCGCTGACGCCGGCACCACCGCTGCCGCCGCTACCGCCTTGGCCACCGGTACCACCGGCGCCGCCATTGCCACCGGCACCACCCGCGGCTCCGGTTCCGCCAGCACCACCGTTGCCGCCGGTGCCGCCCATGCCGCCTTGGCCACCCGTGCCACCGGTACCGCCCTGGCCACCGGTGATCGAGCCCGAATTGGTCAGCTGCAAACCGGTCACACTCGCGCCCACGCCACCGACGCCGCCTGCAGCACCGCTGTCGCCTTGGCCGCCTGCAGCGCCCGCCTGTCCGGCCGCACCCGGGTTTGCAGCGGTGCCATTGGCACCATCCGCCCC
>DASVGO010000007.1:0-23185 GCA_036379495.1 Rhodanobacteraceae bacterium
AGCAAGCAACTCTTGCCGGTGTACGACAAGCCGATGATCTACTACCCGCTGGCCACCTTGATGCTGGCCGGCATCCGCGAGGTGCTGATCATCAACACCCCGCACGAGCAGGCCCTGTTCCAGCGCCTGCTCGGCGACGGCTCGCAATGGGGGCTGGACATCCACTACGCCGTGCAGCCCTCGCCCGATGGCCTGGCACAGGCGTTCCTGATCGGCCGCGAATTCATCGCCGGACAGCCCAGCTGCCTGATCCTTGGCGACAACCTGTTCCACGGCCGCGGTCTGACCGAGATCCTGCATCGCGCCTCGGCGCGCACCCACGGTGCGACCGTGTTCGGCTATTACGTCACCGATCCGGAGCGCTACGGCGTGGCCGAGTTCGACGCCGCTGGCCGTGTGATCGGGCTGGAGGAAAAGCCGGCCCAGCCCAAATCCAGCCATGCCGTCACCGGGCTGTATTTCTACGACGAACGCGTGTGCGATTTCGCCGCCGCGCTCAAGCCGTCGCCGCGCGGCGAGCTGGAAATCACCGACCTCAACCGCTGCTATCTGGATGATCACTCGCTGATGCTGGAAAAGCTCGGCCGCGGCTTCGCGTGGCTGGACACCGGCACGCACGATTCGATGATCGAGGCGTCCAACTTCATCGCCACCGTCGAGAACCGGCAGGGGCTGAAGGTCTGCTGCCCCGAGGAAATCGCCTACCTGAACGGCTGGATCGACGCCGCTGCCGTGCTGAAGCTGGCCGAGCCGCTGGCCAAGACCGGCTACGGCCGCTACCTCGAACGCCTGGTCCGTGACGGAGTGGTGTCATGAAACGCATCGACACCGATCTGCCCGGCGCGTGCATCCTCGAACCGCGCGTGTTCGGCGACGAACGCGGCTCCTTCTACGAAAGTTATAACGCCGCGCGCTTCGCGGAATCGGGCATCGACGCGCGCTTCGTGCAAGCCAACGTCTCGCGCTCGGTCAAGGGCGTGCTGCGCGGCCTGCATTACCAGTGGCCCAACCCGCAGGGCAAGCTGGTATCCGTGCTCGATGGCGAGGTTTACGACGTGGCGGTGGACATCCGCCGTGGCTCGCCCACGTTCGGGCGCTGGGCCGCCGCCGTGCTGAGCGCCGACAACCACCGGCACTTCTGGATTCCCGAAGGCTTCGCGCACGGCTTTTGCGTGCTCTCGGACCACGCCACCTTCACCTACCAGTGCACCGCGCTGTACGACCCCGCCGCCGATGCCGGCGTGCGCTGGAACGACGGCGACATCGGCGTGGACTGGCCGATCAGCGCGCCACAACTGTCGGACAAGGACGCCAAGGCGCCGTGCCTGACCGACATCGCGCCCGAGCGGTTGCCGACTTACACGCCATGACCATCCTGATTCTCGGTGGCAACGGCCAGGTCGGCCGCGAGCTGCACCGCACGTTGGCGCCGCTGGACCCGCTCGTGATTGCCACTCGCGACGGTCGACTGGCGAATGGCGATGCCTGCGAGATCGCCGACCTCGCACAACCGGACACGTTGCCCGCGCTGCTTGTGCGCGTGGCACCGACCATCATCGTCAACGCCGCCGCGCACACCGCCGTCGACCGCGCCGAGAGCGAGCCGGAACTCGCCCACCGCATCAATGGCGAAGCCGTCGGCGTGATCGCCCGCTGGGCCGCCGCTCACGATGTGTTGATGGTGCATTACTCCACCGACTACGTGTTCGGCGGCACCGGCACCCGCCCCTGGCGCGAAGATGATGCCACCGCGCCACTGGGTGCATACGGCGCCAGCAAACTGATCGGCGAGCAGGCCCTGCGCGCCAGCGGCGCCCACCACATGCTGTTCCGCACCGCCTGGGTGTACGCCGCGCACGGCCACAATTTTTTGAAGACCATGCTGCGTCTGGGCGCCGAGCGCGAGCAGCTGGGCGTGATCGACGACCAGCACGGCACGCCGACGCCGGCCAACCTGATCGCCGAAGTGACCGCAACCGCGCTGCGTCAATGGCAGGCCGCCGATGCGGTGGGCCACGCAGTGCGCGAAGGCACGTTCCACCTTGTCGCCGACGGCGATACCACGTGGTGCGGCTTTGCCCGCGCCATCATGCAACGTGCCGTGACCCGCGGCCTGCTCGCACGCGCGCCCGCCGTGAATGCCATCCCCAGCAGCGCCTACCCTTTGCCCGCGCAGCGCCCGACCTGGTCGGTGCTCGACACCACGCGCCTGCGGAACACCTTCGGCATCGACCTGCCGCACTGGACCGTCGGCCTCGACCACGTGCTGGCCGAACTGGCCAGCTGATCGCCACCCACGGCTCGCCCACCGCACCGTGGTACAGTGCCCGACCGTTCAGGCGCCAGGGTTCACGCAGCAACGTGATTGATGTCGAGGCAGTGACTTTCCGCTACCCGGGCGCCGCCCGTGATGCCTTGCACGAACTGTCGCTGCAGGTGCCACCAGGCTGCCTGTTCGGCCTGCTCGGGCCGAACGGTTCGGGCAAGACCACGCTGATCTCGCTGCTGACGGGATTGATGCGACCGAGCGCCGGCAACCTGCACATCGGCAACGCGCGCCACGCATCGCCACGCATCGCCGTGGTGCCGCAGGAATACGCCTTCTACCCGCGCCTTTCCGTGACCGAAAACCTGCGTTTTTTCGCCGGCATGCATGGCCTGAATACGACATCGCACCCACCGGCCATCGCTCGCGTCGTCGCCGCCACCGGGCTGGAAGATTTCCGCCACATCCGCGCCGCGCGCCTGTCCGGCGGCCTCAAGCGCCGGCTCAATCTCGCCATCGGCCTGCTCAACGAGCCCGAGCTGTTGCTGCTCGATGAACCCACGGTCGGCATCGATCCGCAATCGCGCAGCTTCATCCTCGACAGCATCCGCGCGGTCAACGCCGCCGGTACCACCGTGGTCTACACCTCGCATTACATGGAAGAAGTCGAAGCGCTGTGCACGCGCATCGGCGTGCTCGATCAGGGCCAGCTGATCGCCTGCGGCGAGCTGCAGGATTTGCTGCGGCAAAACCGCAACGCGACCTTGATGCTGGACCTTGATGCGCCGCCGGACGCGGCCTTGCGCGATGCACTCGTGCAACTCGCACCACTGACCATCGACGGCAGCGTGATCCGTGCGCGCGCATTGCCGCACAACGCGCTCGATGCGCTGCTCGCCTGCGTGCGTGCGCACGGCGTCGGCATCGCCCGCCTGCAATACGGGCAAAGCAACCTCGAAACCCTGTTCCTGTCCCTGACCGGACGCGGGCTGAGGGACTGACATGTCGCGCATCGGACATCTGGCCGCCAAGGAGACCCTGCTGCTGCTGCGCGACTGGCACGCGCTGCTGCTGCTGTTCCTGATGCCGGCCGCCTTCATCCTTGTGATGTCACTGGCCTTGCAGGGACAGTTTTCGGCACGCAGCGGTGTGCACATCGACTTTTACCTGCTCAGCCACGACAGCGGCGCGACCAATGCCAAGCTGCTGCACGAGCTGCGCTCGCTGCGCGGCTTCCGGGTCTTGCCGGCATCCGCCGACGCCGACCAGCTGGCCGCACGCGTGCGCGCCGGCAAGGTGCAGTTTCTGGTGACCATCCCCGCCGGTTTCGGTGCCGCGCTTGCCACTGCCATGCCCAAACCGGTCGACATCGTGGCCACGCCCGATGTGCCGCCGGCGGTATATCAGCTGTTCCAGGCGCGCCTGCGCGCCACGCTTGCGCGGTTGTACCTGACGCGGGCCGGCGGGCCGGCGATCGCGACCGCCATCAAGGCCGGCGCCGCCGACAAATTGCTCAGCGCACACACGCTGTACGGGCGCGGCCATGCCGGCAAGCTGCCATCGTCGGTGCAGCAGAACGTGCCGGCCTGGCTGCTGTTCGCGATGTTCTTCATCGCCATTCCGTTGTCCACGACCTGGGTGGCCGAGCGCCAGCAAGGCACCTATGCACGACTGCTGGGCATGGGCATCAAGCCAGCCACTTTGTTGATCGGCAAATTGATTCCCTACCTCGTGCTGAACCTCGTGCAGGTCGTGCTAATGCTGTTGGTTGGCGTGTACCTTGTGCCATTGCTGGGCGGTGGCCAATTGACGCTGGGGCATGCCTGGGGTGCGTTGGCGCTGATGGCCATCGTTGCCAGTCTGGCCGCGGTCTCGTACGCGCTGCTGGTCGCCAACCTCGTGTCCACCAGCGAGCAAGCCACCATCTTCACGGGTGTGGCCAACCTGCTGATGGCGGCCGTGGGTGGCATCATGGTGCCGGTCTTCATCATGCCGCACGCACTGCAAACCCTCAGCCACTACTCGCCGATGCAATGGGGTCTGCAAGGCTTTCTCGACATTTTTCTGCGCGGCGGCGGCATCGGCATGGCCTGGAACGAGGCGGCAAAACTGGTTGTATTCGCGTTCACTTGTCTGTTGGCGACGGGCTTGTGGATGCACTGGCGACGAGCAAAATGAGCATGGACCGCACGCAATTGCTGCACGACCTGAAGGTGCTCATCATCGAAGAGTGCGACCAGGGCCTGGCACCCGAAGACATCGCCGACGACACCACCTTGCTCGGCAGCACGAGCGAGCTCGGGCTGGACTCGCTGGACGCACTGCAAATCGCCGTGGCCGTGCGACAACGCTACGGCACGCGCATCGAAGGCAGTCGCGACGTGCGCGCCGCGCTGCGCAGCGTGCGTACGCTGGCCGACCGCATCGATCCGTGATGGAACCGCGCGCACACCTGCTGGGTCTGGGGCTTGCCTGCGCGCTCGGGCCGACGCTCGAAGACAGCCTGGCCACATTGCGCTCGGGCGCACCATCGGTCGGCCGTGTGCGTCTGGCCGACCTCGACGAGCCTCTCGACAGCGCGTATTTCCGCATCAGCGATGGCGCCGAGCCGTTCGACCCCACACGACTGTCGCACTTGTTGCCCCCCGTGATCGAGGCAGCATTGAATGCCGCGCGCTTGTCGACGTCAACACGCCGCATGATGCCGATCTTCGTCGGCTCATCCAGCTTTGCCATCGCGCAGTCCGAACACCACTATGCCCACGCCTTGCGACACCGTCCCGAGCACGCGATGGCCATGCCCGATGCCGGCTTTGGTTCCGTGGCCGACTTTGCCGCCAGAATCGCCGGCAGCGACGCCCAGACACGTTCCTGGCACACCGCCTGCACCTCGGCCGCCAATGCCTTGCTGGCCGCGCAGCGCCTGCTCGCAGCCGGGCACGCGCAGCACGTGCTGGTGCTCGGCGTGGAGCTGGCCAACCGCACCAGCTTGGGCGGCTTTCAGGCACTGCAACTGCTCGCCGATGCGGTGCGTCCGTTCGATGCGCGCCGCGCCGGCATCGTGCTCGGCGAAGGCATCGGCGCAATCGTGATGGGACGCGCACGCGGCAACTCACCCTGGCATCTTGCCGACGGCGCCACCAACAGCGATCTGCACGGCGTGACCGGCGCCCATCCCGAGGGTCGCGTGCTGGCGGCAGTGCAGCAACAGGCCTTGCAGCGCGCCGGCTGTCGTGCCGCGGACGTGCGCGCCATCAAGGCCCACGCCACAGGTACACCGGCCAACGACACGGCCGAGGCGCGCGCCATGCATGCGCTGTTCCTCCCGAAGTTGCCGCCGCTGTGCACCCTCAAGCCATGGTTGGGCCACACGCTGGGCGCCTGCGGCGTGGTCGAGCTGGCGCTGTTTGCCGCCGCCTTGCGTGACGGATTCATCCCGGCCACGCCCGCTGGCACGCAGCCTGACCCCGCGCTCGACGTGCACCCGCTGACGAGCGTCTTGCCGGCCCGGCCCGGCAGCTACCTGCTCAACCAGTTCGGTTTTGGCGGCAACAACACTTCGCTGGTGCTGGAGGTCGACTGATGCACGCGCATTGTCTGGCTCGTGGCCACTACCTCGAAGCCGTGCACGACGATGGCCTGCCCGTGCTCGCGGCCGCGCTCAAGGCCGCCTGCCGCACGCCACCGCGCCGCGTGGATCGTTTCATCCAGCTCGCCCTGCTTGGTTCCGCCCGCTGCGTCGGCACGCGCACGCTCGATACCGACTGCGGGCTGTACCTCGCCTCGGCGCTGGGGCCGCTGGCCAGCAACATCCGCGTGCAACAGGATTTGCTGGCCAACCATGTGCTGCCGCGACCCTTCGACTTCATCCATACCCTGGGCGGCAGCGCCGGTTTTTACGTCGCCTCCAATCTCGGCCTGCACGGCCCCAACCAGTTCCTCGGCGGCGATCATGCCCTGGCCGATGCCATGGCCACGGCGTTGGCGGACCTGGCCGCCGGCGTGGTGCGACAGGCCCTGGTCGGCGTCGTCGAGGAAGCACCGCTGCCGCTGGCCGCACAGCGACAACGCCTGCAGGTGGCAGCCGATGCGACATTGGCCGAAGGCAGCCACTGGTGGTTGCTGGCGACCCCATCATCCGATGCAACCGCGCCAATCTTCCACTTGCAACGCCACACCGGCGCACACAACCTTGTCGCGCAGCTGGACGCGCTTGAAGCCGATGCCGTCCCCGTGTGGTTGGATACCAGCCTGCCGCTCGATCTCGCGCACGTATTGCGTCAACGTTTTGCGCAGGCCGCCAATGCGCGCCCGACGGCCTTGCCGTACCACGCCAGCGGCGCGGCCGCCTGGCTGGGTGATTTGCAAACGCGCGAGCCAGCCACGCGGGCGCTGGTGATCGACCGCCACTACCTACTTCGTTGCGGCGCGTAGACGCGCGAACACCTGTCGTTCGCGCGCGGCGCAGGCCTGCAACTGGTCGGCCAGATGTCCAAAATCCATCGGCATGCGGCCCTTGCACATCCGCGCCGCATGCAGGGCGAACTCGCGCCAGATGTCGCCGGCGCCGGTAAGTTCCTCGGCAATCTCTCGCAATACCGGCTGACCAAGCACCTCGGCGGCTTCCTGCAAAAACCCCGCGTACAAAAACCGGAAGCCCGCGCCGCCGGTACCGATTTCTTCCTGCATGCGTACGATGTGGCCCAGCAGCAATTTGTTGTAACGCGCCTTGGTCGGATCGAGATGGCGAATCTTGCGCGCCACGGTACGAATGCCACGCACACCGACCAATGGCAACGGCGTGTGCAGCATCATGCCGGCGTTGTAGCGGATCGCACTACGAATCGCACGTGCCCAATCCGGTTCCGCGGGCACGGTTTGCGGATAATAAAGCCGTCCATGCGGGGCCATCACGCCACGCGTGAAACGCGCCTTGCGCAAGTCGTCGGCGGCGCATTCGACGCGTATGTCGATGACCGGATCGCCGATCAGGTATTGGTCACCACGTTTGCCGTAGACCACCAGATTATGCGCGTTGAAATGAAAACGCATGTCCGGCGGAAAATACGTCAGCCAGTAGGCCGAAGTCTGGATACCGACGATGCGACCAGCCGCCAGATGCGCATCCAGCGCCCGCATGCCGGCTTCGGGCTGCTTGAAGGTTTCCATGCACATGCTGATGCCAAGGCGGCGGGTCAGACCACGAATCAAACGCCCCGGCGGCATGCGATAGGCAAACAGCGGCAGGCCGCCGAACTTGACGAACGGCAGATAGGCGTAGGTCAACGCGCCGGAAATGCCGAATGCCATCGGCTCGGAAATGGACAGCCCTGCATGCCGCAGCAAGGCCGCGATGGCGCCGCTCTCGCAATGCGCCGATTGCTGGTGATCGAAGGTAATCTCGACGTCGGTCGCGGCGGTCATGCGCTCTCCGGCACACGATCAAGTTCGGCCGGCGTCTTGCCCAGAGCCTCGGCGTAGCGCGCGCGGATCGTCGGCGACAATCGGGCAAACACGCCAACACGCAAATGCCGCCGCACGCGCCAACGCGGATAACCGGTGCTCTGCGCCAACAAAAGCATATCCATGCGCTGGTCGAACATGTGAAAAGCCAGCGTCGATCCACTGCCCGCGCGCGCCGCCGCCAGCGCTGCCGCCGCTTGCCGCGCATACTCGGCAATGGCCTGATCAAGCACGATTTCTTCGGCCTCCCAACCATCGCTCGGCGCGCGATCCAAGTGCCCGCTGGCATCTTCCGCGTACAGGATCTTGCTGTGGCCCATGAAGGCTCGCGCGTGGTCCTGCGGCACCGACTCGCGTTTCATGGCGTCAACGGCCGTCCGGGCCGCACACCGTCAGGTGAATCCACGCGGTGCTGAAACGACCGCTCTCGGGCACGTAGCACAACAACCTCTGGCCGGGTTGCAACCGCCCCGAGTGAAACAGCTCATCCAGCATGATGTAGATCGACGCCGCGCCGGTGTTGCCACGCGTGTACAAGTTGGTGAACCAGCGCTCGAACGGAATCTCGAAGCCGGCCTTGAGCATGTGCGCATGCACGCGTTCGCGAAAATAATGCGACGAGTAATGCGGCAGGAACCAGTCGATGTCGGTCGGATTCAAATCCTTCAGTCGCGCCAGTTCGCGCAACGGCCGCTCGACCGTGTAATGCATGACGTGCTCGTTGAGCTGCTTGACGTCCTGCTTGAGCGTGAACACCGAACGTGGTGCCCACTGCAGCGGATCGTAGACAGGCCAGCCCTTGAGACTGCCATCGTCGCGCTTTTCCGCGCCGCCATACATGCAAGCCGGTTGTTCGTTGGCATACGAGCGTTCGGCAATCCATTCCAGTCGCAACGAAATGCCCGTCGCCGCCGGTGTCGGCTCGATCAGGGCCGCACCGGCGCCGTCGGACAGCATCCAGCGAATGAAATCCTTCTGGAAGGCCAACGCGCCATTGCCTTCCAATGCGGCGATCTGCGCATCGCTTTCGGGTTCGAAGTTGCGCGCGTGCATCACCACCGAGGGCGTTTCCGAGCCCACGCTCACGGCATGTTTGAACTCGCCCGCCGCCACGCCGAGCATGGCGTATTTCATCGCCGAGGTACTGCTGATGCACACGCCGCCGGAGCTGAGCGTCTCGCACGGCGGAATGTCGAGCTCGCCATGCACCATGTTGGCATGGCCGGGCACCAGCTGATCGGCAAACGTGGTGCCGCAGGCGATCAGGTCGGTGCTGTCCAGATGGAAGCGATCGTTGGCCAGACCACGAATGGCGGCGGCGGCGAGTTGTGCATTGGTGTGCGTGGCCCGCCCGGTAGCAGGATCGATGACGTAGTGTCGCGTCTGGATGCCGTTGGAACGCAGGATGATGCGCCGCGCACGTGACGGTTGGCCATTGATTTTGCCGAGCACGGCTTCCATCGCATCGTTGGCGACCGGCGCATTGGGCAGAAAGGCGGAAAGGTTGGTGATGTAGGCTCGATTTGTCATCGCTCGGTTTTATTGTCCTGAAGGCTGACTGTAATACGCGACCTGCGTCGCAATGCGTTTGCGCAACAAGGGTGCTGCCAGTGTTTTGAGCAAGGCACTGATCGGCAACACCGTCACCAGCAGCAGCACCAGAAACACGATGTAGATCATCACCACCGGCTGGCGCATCAGTGCGCCGCGCCGGCCCAGCGTACGCAGCAAGGCACCCCAGGCCAGGAAACTGCGCCGCGCCGCTTTTTCGGTGGCAATCAGGCGCGTGTTGACGCGCACCGCTTGCAAGCCATGCAACAACGTGTCATCGAGCGGGCGATTATCGCCCAGCGCCTGCACCATGCGTTCGCCAAAACGGCGGCTGGCCTTGATCTGCGCCGGTGCCACACCGGCACGCGGGGTAAGGCCGCCCAGCAACGGGCCGCGCTTGCCGGTCAGCATCCACAACGGCGTGGCCAGAAAGCTGCCGACACTGCCGGCTTCGTCGACCAGGGCGATGTGACCGACATGCCGCGCGCCGGCCGCCGCCAATTGCTCCTTGACGCGCTCCTGTGCCAGCAACCACATGTCGCGGCAAGCCACCAGCGTGACCACCGGCGTGTCATGCAGCACGGCGCGCGCGTCTGGATTCTTGAGAAAAGCCGCGGTCGGCAAGGACGGCGACAAAAACCACACCTGATAGGCCAGCACGATCAGATCAAAACGCGCGCCCGCATCCAGCGCCAGCGGTTCGAGCTCCGGCGCATCCAGATAGATGGCTTCGGGAAAGGTGTCAAAAAAACGCAACACCGGCCACGGAAACGGGTACGGATCACGCGGCCGCAACACGAGATGCCTGCACTCGATGTCGGCGGCCTCGTCCAGTGGCGCGGCCAGATGCTGCACCACCTCGCTCAACTGCCCGCTTGGTGATGCGTAATGCACCACCAGAACCCTGCATTTACCCATGTCTGCCCGTCCCTGCCCGACGCATCGCACCATGAAAGCTGTCCATGGTACCGCGATCGCCAGCCCACGGCCCGCCTGGGTGCCGCGGGCTCACGCGGATTTTGTCTTCAGACGCAGCTGACGCGCTGCACGACGCTGCTCGCGACGCTGTTTCCAATGCCCCGAGAGGCGGGCGAAGACCAGGAACAGTGCCGGCGTGCTGAGCAAGGTCAGTGCCTGCGACACGATCAGGCCACCGATCAGCGCGATACCAAGCGGTCGCCGCAAGGCCGATCCCGTGCCCATGCCGATCGCCAGCGGCAAGGCCGAGAGGATCGCCACCGTGGTGGTCATCATGATCGGGCGGAAGCGCACGATGCAGGCATCGCGGATGGCCTCGAACGGCGTCAGGCCCCGTCGCTCGCGGGCCAGCGCAAAGTCGACCATCAGGATCGCGTTCTTCATCACCAGTCCGATCAGCAACACCAATGCCATGTCGGCCACAACCGACAACTCCGTATTCGTCACCAGCAATGCCAGCAACGCACCGACGCTGGCCGATGGCAAGGTCGACAGGATCGTGATCGGATGGATCAGGTTTTCGTACAACATGCCAAGCACCACGTACACGGCAAAAATCGCGCCCAGCAACAGCAACGGCATGGCCGTCTGGCTCTGCCGGAAGCGCTCGAAGTTGTTGCCGAAGTTGCCGCGAATGCCGGCCGGCAGGCGCATGGTGTTGAAGGTCTGTCGGATCGTCATCATCGCCTGGCCAAGGCTTGCACCCGGCGCCAGATTGAAACTGACGCTCATGGTGGTGAGCTGATCGCGGTGCGTGACCGAGGTCGGCGCCAGCCCCGACTTCTGAATGGCCACGGCCGACAGCGGGATCATGCCGCCCTTGCTCGTCTTGACGTACACATGGTTGAGCGCGGCGGGTGTGGCCGACTGGTCCGGCATGGCGCTGATCACCACGCTGTATTGATGGATGCCGGAATAGATCGTGCCAACCTGGCGCTGCCCGAACGCGTTGTAGAGCGCATCATCGACCGCCGCCACGCTCACGCCATAGCGCTTCGCCTTGGCGCGGTCGACCACGACATCCTGCTGCAAGCCCGCATGATCCTGATCGGCGCCGACATCACGCAGCAGCGGATTTTTCTTGAGCTGGTCGACCAGGGTCGGAATGAACGCCTCCAGCTGCTGCGAGCTGTTGCCCTGCAATTCCACCCGGTATTCGCCGCCCTGATTCTGCCCGCGGCCACCACTGGGCAAGTCCTGATGCGCGCGCAGGCGCAGGCTGATGTCGGGGAACCGGTTGGCCTTGCGCGACAAGCGTTCGAGCACCTGTTGCGTGGACAGGTGGCGGCCATGCCCGAGCGGCTTGAGCTGGATCGAGAACGAGCCACTGGCGTTGCCGCGGTGCGAACCCAGTTGCGAACCGACATATTCCACCGCCGGGTCGGCCAGCAACATGCGCGTGACCTGCTCCTGGCGCTGTTTCATGGCGGCAAACGACAAGGTGGAACCGGCGCTCACTCGGCCACGGATCAGGCCGGTGTCCTGCGGCGGGAAAAACCCCGCATGCACATGCCCGAACAGGAACACGGCAACGAAAATCAATGCCAGTGGCGTCAGCGCCATCAGTATGGCGTTGCGCAGCGACCAGTCCAGTGCCGACTGGTAGACCCGCGCCGTCCAGGCATGGAAGTTCTCCACGGCACGTCCCACCCGTGAACGGTCCGCGGTCCGTGGCGGACGCAGGAACTGACCGCACAGCGACGGCGTCAGCGTCAGCGACACTACCGCCGACACCACCACCGCCGACATCAGCGTGACCGTGAACTCGCGGAAGAACGAACCCAGCATGCCCGGTGCGAACAACATCGGGATGAACACCGCCACCAGCGAAGCGGTGATCGAGACGATGGTGAAACCGATCTCGCGCGCACCATTCAGCGTGGCCTGCTTGCGCGACATGCCCGAATCGACATGGCGGATGATGTTCTCGATCACCACGATGGCATCGTCGACCACGAAACTGATGGCGATCACCAAGGCCAGCAACGACATGTTGTCGAGCGTGTAGCCAAGGATGTACATCACCGTCAGTGCACCGGCCAGCGCCAGTGGCACGGCGATCGTGGCGATCACCGTGGGCGCCACGCGGCGCAGGAAGAAGGCAATGGTGAACGCCACCACGCACAGGCTGATCAGCAGCATGAACTGCACTTCGTTGATCGAGGCGCGAATGGTCGGCGTGCCGTCAAAGTACGGCGTCATCTGCGTGCCCGGCGGCAGCACATTGCGCAGCCTGGGCAACTCCGCCTTGATGCTGTCCACCACGGCGATGACATTGGCGTTGGGTCGCTTGGTGATCTCGATGCCGATCGACGGCTTGCCGTTGAAGAAGGCCGCCTGGTAACTGTCGCCGGCCGCCTCGTACACGTGCGCCACGTCCTTGAGCCGCACCGGCTGGCCGTTTTCGACGGCAACGATCAGGTTGGCAAAATCGCTGACCGTGTGCAGCTGATCATTGGCCGTGACCGCCATGGTGGTCTGCCCATTGGACAGGAAGCCCTGCGGCGAAGTGACATTGGCCGCCGTCAACGCATTGCGCAACTGGTTCGACGTCAACCCCATGGCGTTCAGCGCATGCAGGTTCACGTCCACGCGGATGGAGGGCGTGGCACTGCCCGACACGTCCACCGAAGCCACGCCCGGAATCTGCGACAGGCGCGGCACCAGCAACGTGTCGGCACTCGCGTACAGCTGCGACAGCGGCTGGGTCTGCGAAGTCAGCGCGATCTGCAGCACCGGATCGGAGTTGGGATTGGCCTTGCGGTAGGAAGGCGGCGAAATGCCCGTGGGCAGATCATGCTGCGCGGCATTGAGCGCCGCCTGCACCTCGTTGGCCGCGTGGTTGATGTCCACGCCGTCGTGAAACATCAGGAACACGAAGGTGCTGCCCTCGGAGCTGCTCGAGAACATGCGCTGCACCCCCGGCACCTGGCCCAGATGACGTTCCAGCGGCGCCGCCACGGTGTCGGCCATGGTGCTGGCACTGGCGCCCGACTCGCTGGCCTGCACGAAAATGGCCGGAAACGACATTTGCGGCAACGCGCTGATGCCAAGCAACGAGTAGCAGATGGCACCGATGACCAGCAACCCTGCCGCCAGCAACGACGTGCCGATGGGTCGGCGGATGAAAGGCGCGGAAATGTTCACGAACGCGCACCGTCATGCGCCTGTTCGAGCCGCTGGCTGTCGTCGTGATGCTGCCCGTGACGCAACGCATTCACCCAGTCGGAGAAGCGTTCCATGTACAGGTAGATCACCGGCGTGGTGTACAGCGTCACCAGCTGTGACAGCAGCAGGCCGCCGACGATGGAAATGCCCAGCGGCCGCCGCAATTCCGAACCGATGCCATTGCCCAGCGCCAGTGGCAAGGCACCGAGCAGGGCTGCGAAGGTGGTCATCATGATCGGTCGGAAACGCAACAGGCAGGCGCGCCGGATGGCGTCGTGCGCATTCATGCCGCCGTTCTTCGCCTGGATGGCGAAGTCGATCATCATGATCGCGTTTTTCTTGACGATGCCTATCAACAGCACGATGCCGACGATGCCGTCCACCGACAGGCTCATGCCGAACAGCATCAGCGCGATCAAGGCGCCCACGCCGGCCGGCGGCAGCGTCGACAGAATCGTGAGCGGATGGATGTAGCTTTCGTACAACACGCCAAGCACGATGTAGATCACCACGATCGCCGCCAGCAGCAGCAACACCTCGTTGCCCATCGAGCCGGTGAACTCGGCCGCCTTGCCGATGAACTGCGCGCGCACCTGCGGCGGGAACTTCATCTGCGTGTTGAGCTTGTTGATCGCGTCGACCGCTTGCGAGAGCGAATAGCCCGGCGCGAGATTGAACGCGATCGTCACCGCCGGCAACTGGTTCTGATGGCTGATCACCAGCGGCGCACTGGTCTGCGTCGCCGTTGCCAGCACCGACAGCGGCACCGTACCACCACCACCCATGATGATGCCGGTATTGGATTGGCCGATACCGGTCGCGGTCGACGAGTTGGACGATTTGAGCATGCCGAAGCTGGTGGCATTGGAGCCGGTCAACGCGCCACTGCCGTTGCTGCGCACGCGCAACAGGTCCATCAGCGCCTGCGGATTGCGGAACTGCGGCGCCACTTCCATCACCACGCGATACTGGTTGAGCTGGGTGAAAATGGTGGAGATCTGGCGCTGGCCGAACGCGTCGTACAAGGTGTCATCGATGGTCTGCACCGGCACGCCCAGACGGCTGGCCTTGACGCGGTCAATGGTCAGATGCAACGCGCGACCCTTGTCGGCCAGGTTGTTGCTGACATCGGCCAACTGCGGCAACTGGCGCATCGCCTGTGTCATCTTGCCCGCATAGGTGGACAATTCGTCGGCGTTGACGTCGCTCATCGCGTACTGGTACTCGGTGGCCGACACGCGGTTGTCGAGCGTGACGTCCTGCACCGGCTTCAAGTACAGCGCCATGCCCGGAATGTCGGCCACATCCTTGTTGATGCTGGCCATGACCTGATCGAGGTCTCCGCGCTGACTGCGCGTCTTGAGCACGATCGAGATCTGGCCCTGGTTGAGGGTCGGGTTGATCGAGCCGGCACCGATGAACGAGGCCACGCCGGCCACGTTCGGATCCTTGCGGATGGCCGCAGCCACCGCCTTGACGCGCTGCTCCATCGCAGGGAAGGCGATGTTGTCGTCTGCCTGCACCACGCCGGTGATGAGGCCGGTGTCCTGCTCGGGCAGCAGACCCTTGGGAATGATGATGTACAGCCACACCGTCACCACCAGCGCCAGGCCCGCCACGCCAATGGTGAACAGGCGATGCTCGAACACCCAGTCAAGGCTGCTGGCGTACACGTCGACCGTGCGCGTCCACCACGTGCGCTTGCCCTCGGCCGCCAAGCGCTCGTGCGCATCATCGCCGGTCGGCAGCTGGTCGGGCTTGAGCAGATAGGCGCACATCATCGGCGTCAGCGTCAGCGACACCGCCATCGAGATGGCCACCGCGATCGTCAGCACCCATGCGAATTCGTGGAACAGACGCCCGGTGACACCCGGCATCAACAGCAACGGCAGGAACACGGCGATCAGCGACACCGTCAACGACACCACCGTGAAACCGATTTCCCTGGCCCCGATCTCCGCCGCCTCGGGACCACTGTGGCCATGCTCGATGAAGCGCACGATGTTCTCGATCATCACGATCGCGTCGTCCACGACAAAGCCAGTTGCCACCGTCAAGGCCATCAACGACAAATTGTCGAGCGACATGTTGGTGAAGCTCATCACCCCGAACGTGCCCAAGAGCGACAACGGTACCGCCACCGAGGGAATGACCGTGGCCCACACGCGACGCAGGAACACGAAGATCACCGCCACCACCAGCAGCACGCTCAAAAGCAGCGTGAACTGCACGTCATGCACTGAGGCGCGGATGGTCACGGTACGATCGGAGAACACGCCCAAATGCACCGAGGCCGGCAACACCGAACGCAGCTGCGGCAGGATCTTGCGGATGCTGGCCACCGTCTGGACGATGTTGGCACCGGGCTGCCGGCGGATGTCCAGCAGCACGGCCGGCTTGCCGTTGGCCCACGCTGCCAGCTGGTCGTTCTCCACACCATTGGTGACTTGCGCCACGTCCTTCAGGTAGACCGGTGAGCCGTTCTTGTAGCTGATGATGGTGTTGGCGTACTGCTCGGCGCTGGAAATCTGGTCGTTGGTGGCGATCGAGTAGGTGCGCACCGCGCCGTTCAACGAACCCTTGGCCGAATTGACGTTGGCCTGGGTCAGCGCACCGCGCACGTCCTCCAGGGTCAGGCCCATGTTGCCGAGCTTGGCCGGGTTGATCTCCACGCGCACGGCCGGGCGCACGTCACCGGCAATCGACACCAGACCCACACCGGGCACCTGCGAGAGTTTCTGCGCGAGGATCGAATCGGCGTAACGGTTGACCTCGCGCAGTGGCAGGCTGTCGGAGGTCAGCGCGAGGGTCAGGATCGGCGCATCGGCCGGATTGACGCGGTTGTACACCGGCGGATACGGCAAGGAGCCCGGCAGGCGCGCCGAACGCAAGGCCGACTGCACGTCCTGCGTGGCCACGTCGATGTCGTGGTTCATCGCAAAGCTGAGCACGATGGTCGACAAGCCCGCGGATGAATCCGAGCTCATCATGGTGAGTCCGGAGATCTGCCCCAGTTGACGTTCCAGCGGCGTGGTCACCAGGGTGGCCACGGTTTGCGCGCTGGCGCCCGGATATTTCGTCGTCACCACCAGGGTCGGCGTGGACACGTTGGGCAACGCCGACACCGGCAACTGGCGATAACCCAGGATGCCCAGCAGCAGCACCGCCGCCATCAGCAGCGAGGTGGCGATCGGTCGGCGGATGAAGATGGTTGATATGCCCACGCTCGGGTTCCTGCTCAATATCTGGGTGTCAGCGGCGATGGCCGTTTGCGGCCAGTGGTTTGCGCGATCCGGTGCTCGTTACTTGGTGGCCGGGGCCGCGTCTTTGTGATGGCCCGACCACTTCGCCCGGCCCGCCTTGCCGGCCTTGCCATTGACTGGCGTCCTGGCTGCTGGCACCGGCACTTCCCCCGGCTTGAGCGGGATGACCTTGCTGCCCGGCTTCAGGCGGAATTGGCCTTCGGTGACAATCATGTCGCCGGCCTTCAAGCCCGAGCCAACCATCTCCTCGGTGTCACCCACCTCGCCACTGATCGTGACGGCCTGCATGCTGACTGTCTTGGCCTTCGCATCGAGCAGGTACACGTAATCGCCATCGGGGCCGCGCTGCACCGCCTGGGTCGGAATCACCAGGCCATTGTCGACCGTTGACACCTGCATGCGCACGTTGACGTACTGGCCCGGCCACAACTCGTCCTGCTTGTTCGGGAACTGCGATTTCAGCGTGAACGTGCCGGTATCCGGGTCGATCTGGTTGTTGATGACCGTGAGCACGCCATCGTCGGCGAGCACGTGCTGGTCGCCGTTTTTCTGGTTGACCACCACCGGCAGCGGCGCCTTGGCTTGCGCGGCACGGACCTGGTCCATGTCCTGCGCCGGCAGCGTGAAGATCACGTTGATCGGATGCACATGGGTCAGCGTCACGATCGCGCTGCCAGTGGTCAGCACATTGCCCGGATCGACCTGACGGATGCCGGTCAGGCCAGTGATCGGCGCGCGGATTTTGGTGTAACCCAGGTTGATCCGGGCCGATTCCGCGCTGGCCTTGTCGGCCGCCACGGTCGCTTCAAGCTGCTTGACGGTGTTGGCCTGCGTGTTCACGTCCTGCTGCGACACATAGTTCTGCTTGATCAGCTGCTGATCGCGCACCAGGTTGCTGCGCGCCGTGGCCAGCTGCGCCGCGTCGCTGCGCACGCGCGCCATGGCCTGATCGTAGGTGGCCTGATAGGTGCTCGGGTCGATCTCGGCGAGTACCTGCCCTTTGGTCACCTCGGCACCTTCCTTGAAGTTGATGCTGAGCAGACGTCCGCCAACCTGCGGCTGCACGGTGACCGTCCTGAGCGCCTGCACGGTGCCATTGGAGGTCAGGTAAATCGGCACGTTTTCCTGCTTGACCGGCACCACCGTCACCGGCACCGGCGCCTGCTGACCACCGGCATGTCGTCCGAAGGCCCCGCGCTGCGGCCCGCCCGCGCCATGCATGGCTCGCCATCCCAGAAGCAGGATGATGATCACCACGATGACGATCACGATGATTTTCCAACGCGGCTTGAAACGCGGCATGGAGCAACTCCAGAAACTGATTAATCGGGGACCAAAGGTTTGGAGCCAGTTCCCACTGACACCGTCGGCACTGGCTTCCGCGCAGAACGCGGCAGATTCAGCTTAGTGGCATGTAACGCCCCGTAACACTGCCAGTTGACAGGGGTGGGGCATGACTGAAGACACAGGCGCCAACCGGTTCCATGTGCTTCAGACGACCCTCCTGCGACAATGACTCACCTTCAAGCCCACCACCGACCCGCTATACTCGCCCAATTTGAGAACATCCGCCCGCAGGTGGGGCGACTTGCAACACGCTGGGCCGGCAGCTTTCCGGCCGCACTGGAAACCGGGGTCAGATGCCGTGAGCCGTCGCCACATGAGCCAGTCGGACAAAGAGTTCACCCGCCAGTTCTCCAAGGTCATCGCCATTCTGGCCGTGTTTGCTGCCTGCCTGATGGCCATTGCCAGCTACATCTACAGCCGGCAGCCCGATGATGTCGCCAATGCCGTCGCGCAGAATACCCAGCAGCGCCTGGCGCCGATCGCCAACGTGTATGCCGGCAACACCGGCGCGGCAGCCATTGCCGCAGCCAAGGCTGCTGCCGCCAAGGCCGCCGCCTCGCAAGTGGCCTACGGCGGCACCACCGACGGCAAGACCATCTTCCACGACCTTTGCACCAGCTGCCACACCAACCCGGCCACTGGCGCCCCGCAGCTGGGCAACAAGGCCGAATGGGCACCGCGCATCGCCGAGGGCATTCCCACGCTGATTCAGCACGCACTGCACGGCTATACCGGCCCGGACGGTCGCCACATGCCGGCCAAGGGCGGCAACCCGGCCCTGACCGAAAAGCAGATTGCCGCCACCGTCAAGTGGATCGTGTCGCAGGCCAAGTAAAATCAGCCGCCCGAGCGCACGCAGATGCCGCCCTCGGGCAGCGCTTTCTCATCGGTCAGCGCTCCCGCCAACCTTGGGCAAAATCCACAAGATCAGGGAAAAAGTCGGCAAAGCACTGCCGCAACACCGCATCCCTGGCTTGCAACACCGGCAAGGCTCGAGCCAGCGGATTGGTGCGCGACAGGCGCTGGCCGAGGCCAGCCAACACCTCGCCAATCATGGCCGCATCGGCATAGGCCGCCGGCAGATCATGCACCTGCATGTACGCCGCAAATCGCCGCAGGCGGGGCGGCAGCCAGGCAGAACGCTCATCCAGATGCTGGCGCAAGCGGGCTGAAAACCGGTTCAGCGGCAAGTCCGACCAGCGCCCGAAGTCGCACGCCAGGCAATGGTCGAACCACACGTCCAGCAAGATGCCGGCATAGCGCCGCCATGGCGGGTCGAACAGTGCGTGCGCGGCCAGCACACGGGCATGGTGATCGGTAAAACTGTCCACGGCGCGATGCAGCACGATGCCACGGCGCAGGCCCTCCGGCAGCGCCGGATCTGGCTGCCCGTGCACGAAATCACCAAGGATGCCACCCACTTCAAGATCGGCATCGCCGCCCGCCAACAGCGCATGCGCCAGAAAATTCACGACGCGGCAAGGCCGGGTAAAATGATAGACATGACTGACTCCACGTTGACGAGCGCCCCGGATCATTTTCCGACCGAGGGCACCAGCTTCGCCCTTGCCGGCCCGGCCGGCAAGCTGGAGGTGGCCACCGATGTGCCGACCGCCAGCCATGCGCGACGTGGCACCGCCGTCATCTGCCATCCGCATCCGCTGCAAGGCGGCACCATGCGCAACAAGGTGGTGACGATGATCGAGCGCGCGCTGCGCGAATCGGGGCTGGCCACGGTGCGCTTCAATTTTCGCGGCGCGGGCGCTTCCGAGGGTGCATTCGACGACGCGCGCGGCGAAGCCGATGACTTGGCCGCCGTGGTTGCGTGGGCACGTCGCGTGCACCCGGGCGACGCCTTGTGGCTGGCCGGCTTTTCCTTCGGCAGCTACGTGGCCCTGGCCCACGCCAACCGGCTGGGCGCCAACGCCCTGATCTCGGTGGCACCGCCGGTCGGGCGCAGCTACGACTTCGACGCCATCAACCTGCCCACCTGCCCGTGGCTGGTGATCCAGGGCGAGGCCGACGAAGTGGTCGATCCCGCGGCCGTGTTCGACTGGATCGAGCAGATCGACGCCACGCCCACGCTGATCCGCATGCCCGACACCAGCCACTTTTTCCACCGCCGCCTGCTCGACCTGCGCGGCGCGATCAAGAACGCCATCCGCGACTGGTTGCCGGCGGAGCGCACGGCTTGAGCGATACCACGGTTTACCCATCCCCGATCACGCGCTATCGCGACGGGGTGGCCGCCCGACGCTGGGAGGATGACCCGGCACAAGCGCCGGCGCTGGCCGCTTTCGAGCGTCTGCACGGCCAATTGCGGGCCATCCCCGCACGTCGCCATGGCCTGCTCAAGGCACTGCTCGGCGAGCGCGCCGCCACGGCGCCGCAAGGCATTTACCTGTGGGGCCGCGTGGGCCGCGGCAAGACGTTCCTGATGGACCTGTTCGTGGCCAGCCTGCCGCCCGGGGTCGCCATGCGCCGACATTTCCACGTGTTCATGGGCGAAGTGCATGCGGCCTTGAAGGGCCTGGCCCACCACAGCGACCCGCTGCCCAAGGTCGCCGCCGACATCGCCAAACGCGCACGCGTGCTGTGCCTGGACGAATTCCTGGTCGACGACATCGGCGATGCGATGATCCTGTCGGGCCTGTTGCGCGGCATGGTGGCCAGCGGCGTGACCCTAGTCACCACCTCCAACACGCCGCCGGCCGAGTTGTACCGCGACGGCCTGCAACGTGCGCGTTTTGCGCCGGCCATCGCCCTGCTGCAGGAACACTGCCAGATCGTCGAGCTCGACTCCCGCCACGACTGGCGCCTGCGCGCACTCAAGCAGGCACCGATCTACCAGACCCCGCCCGGCGCCGAGGCCGCGCGCGTGCTGGCACGCATCTTTGCCGACTACGCGCGCGGCGACGTGATCGAAGGCGGTCATCTGGACATCAACGACCGCCCGATCGCCGTGCGCCAACACGCCGACAACATCGCCTGGTTCGACTTCGACGCGCTGTGCGACGGGCCGCGTTCGCGTGCCGACTACACCGCGCTGGCCGCGCGCTACGCGGCCGTGATCGTGTCCCGCGTGCCGGCCTTCACGCCGGACAACAACGACCCGGCCAAGCGCTTCATCCATCTGGTCGACGCGTTCTACGACAACCACGTCAAGCTGGTGCTGTCGGCCGCCACGTCGATCATCGACCTGTACGAAGGTGACCGCCTGCGCGCCGAATTCGGGCGCACGCAATCGCGCCTGATCGAAATGCAGAGCCAGGACTACCTGGCGCTGCCACATGGCCATGCGGAAAACCGGTAGGCCAGGAGCCCGGCCGCAGGTCGGGGCTTTCGCGTCACCCCGACCTGTTCCAAGCACACCGCGAATGCCTCAAGGCACGTACCGCAGCGTCAGCATCACCGTGCGTCCCGGCTCGTTGTAGTAGTACACGGTCTCGTAATCGCGGTTGAAGGCATTGGCCAGTTTCACCTGTGCCTGCCAGTGCGAGGCAAATTGCCAGCTGCCACGCAACGCCAGCAAGGTGTAACCACCCAGCCAGTGCGTATTGGCGATGTCGTCGTAGCGACCGCTGAAAGCCTTGAAAGTAGCGCCCACGCTGAACACGCCGATGCGCCGATCCAGATCGAGCCGCGCACTGCGCTCGAAGCGCCGCGGCAGCAGATTGCCGTCATGCGTGCTGCCATCGCTGTTCAAGGGCTTTTGCCACGTGAGATACGTGTCCCACGTCCACGCTTGCCACTGCCCACCCAGCTGTCCTTCCAGACCGCGGATGGTGGCGCTGGAAATGTTGCCTGGCGTGAAGTTGGCATCCAGCGCGATCAGCTGGCTGATGTGGTTGCGATACGCGCTCGCCTTCCAGTGCCAGTGCGCGTAACGCGCACCCAGATCGATTTCGGCATTGTGCGAGGTTTCAGGCTTGAGGTGCGGATCGGCACTGGGCGCAAAGCCCGGCGTGGTCGGCCAGTACAAGTCATTGAAGGTCGGCGCATGGAAAGCCGTGGCATAGGACGCGCTCAGGGTCAGCTGATGCGCGAAGTGATAACCCCAGGCCACGGCGCCAGTCAGATGATTGCCGAACTGCGAGTTGTGGTCATGCCGCGCCGACAACTGCACCTCGTTGGCACCGAACTGGCCCTGATACTGCGCGAACACGCCGGTGTCATTGCGGTTGGTACGCAGGTACGCCGTGTCGCTGGCGATGTGGTCGTGCTGAAAATCCGCACCGACGGTCACTTGCTGGCCCGGCGCCAGTGCAAAATCATTGAGCCAGCTGGCCTGATCGCGCGTGGAATCGCCATAACCGACGTACACGCGATCATGGAAATTGGTGGCCTTGTCCAGACTCTGGCCGGCGTTGAACGTCATCGTCCATGCATCCGTGACCGGCAAGGTCAGGCGCACGCCAGCCACCTGTTGCGCGTGTCGGCTGAAGTTCTGGAAACTGCCGTCGTAAGCCACGTAGCTGGTGGTACGCAGGAAATTGCCGGCCAGCTCCGTGCCGTTGTCCCAGCGCCAGCCGCCGTTGGCGAGGCCGTTGTAGGCGCGATAGCCGTCATCATCCGGTTCGTTGGTGAAGCAGCCGACGAACAACGTGCCAGCGCCGAGGCGGCAACTGTTGATGCCATGCGTGTACTTGGCGCCCAGGCTCAGATTGAACCAGCCGTGCTGCCCACCGCCGGACAAGCCAACCTCGCTGTCCCAGGTGTTGTGCGTGCCGCCGGAAATCCGGAACGACGGCACCAGACCTTCGCCGGTCGTGCCGTGCCGCGTGAAAATCTGGATCACGCCACCAATGGCGTCCGATCCATACAGGCTCGAACGCGGCCCGCGCACGATCTCGATGCGCGCAATCTGATCGACCGGGATCTGCGCCCATGCCGCCAACCCCGCGCCGACCGAGCCGACGCGCACGCCGTCGATCAATACCAGCGTCTGCGTGGAGTTGGTGCCGCGCAAGAACAACGAGGTCTGCTGACCAAGACCACCGGAATTGGCCAGCGTCACGCCGGGCAAGCCCGACAGCAGATTCAGCAACGACTTGGGCTGCAGCAGGTCGATCTGCTGACGGGTGATAACGATCACCGGTGCCAGCGTATCGGCCAACGGCTGCGCGGTGCGCGTGGCCGTCACCACCAC
>DASVGO010000008.1:0-17642 GCA_036379495.1 Rhodanobacteraceae bacterium
ACGCAATGCGGCGATCGCGTTGCAGCTGGTGGGGCTGGCCGAGCGTGCCACGCACAAGCCGGCCGAGCTGTCCGGCGGCCAGCAGCAGCGGGTGGCCATCGCGCGAGCCATCGTGTCGGACCCGACCTTGCTGGTGTGCGACGAGCCGACCGGCGATCTGGATCGCGAATCGGCCGAAAGCGTGCTGACCTTGTTGCAGACGCTCAATCGGGAGCACGGCAAGACCATCGTCATGGTCACGCACGATCCCAGGGCTGCCGAACATGCCAGTCATACGTTGCATCTGGACAAGGGCAGCCTGGTGGAAACGGATGCTGCGCTGGCGTGATGGCCGTCGGCTCTGCCGCCACAAGATGGCGGGGAAATGGCACATGGCGAGGAGATTTCGGACATGCAATATTTTCAATTGATCTGGGCCGCGCTGTTCCGGCGCAAGACACGCACGTTCCTGACCCTGGTGTCGATCCTTGCGGCGTTCCTGCTGTTCGGGTTGCTCAGCGGTGTGCGCACGGCGTTTGACAGCGCCGGTGCGAGCATGGCCGGTGCCCGCATCCTGATGACCAGTTCGCGCGTGTCGCTCATGGACACCTTGCCGCAATCGCTGGGCCAGCAGATCGCCAAGGTCAAGGGTGTGGACAAGGTGGTTTACGTCAACTGGTTCGGTGGCATTTATCAGGATGCGCACAACCAGATCATCACCTATGCGGTGGGACCCGGGTACTTGAGCATGTTTCCGAAGGAAACGATCAGCACCAAGGCGGGCAAGGCATTTGCGAACACGCGCGTGGGTCTGCTGGTGGGCCAGAAACTGGCGGCCAAATACCACTGGAAAGTCGGCCAGCAGATTCCGCTGATGTCCAGCATTTATCCGCGCAACGACGGCAGCAAGACCTGGCCGGTGGTGATTGTCGGCATCATGCATCCGGCCAAGGGCACTGGTGGCAATGCGCGGCTGGAAAGTGCGGCACTAATGCATTGGGAATATTTCGACAAGTCCAATCCGTACAACCGCGGCACGGTCGGTTGGTATGTCAGCCGCGTTGACAATGTTTCGCAGTCGGCGCAGATCGGCAAGGTCATCGATGCCATCTCGGCCAATTCCGACCACGAGACGCGCACGCGCAGCATGCAGGCGTTCATTGCCTCGCAGGTCAAGCAGTTTGCGGATGTCGGCATGATTGCCGGCTCGATCATGGGCGCGGTGTTCTTCACTTTGCTGTTGCTGACCGGCAACACCATGGCGCAGGCCGTGCGCGAGCGTACCAGCGAACTGGCGGTGCTCAAGGTGCTGGGGTTTTCCAACCGCAGCGTGTTGGGCATCGTGCTGGCCGAGTCGGTGCTGCTGGTGCTGATCGGCGGCGTGATCGGCATGGGCCTGGTAACCGTGATCTCGCCAGGCGTGACCGCGGCCAGCAGCGGCTCGGTCAACCTGCCGACGGTGGGCTGGACCATCTGGTGGCAGGCCATTGGCCTGATGGTCGCGGTTGGCTTGCTGGTAGGTGCCTTGCCGGCGATCCGGGCGATGCGCCTGAACATGGTCGATGCGCTGGCCGGTCGTTGAGGAGGACGAGACATGAACAAGCTCAAATCGTTTGGACGTGGTCTCGGCCTGCTGCTGGTGGTCGCGATCGGGGTGGCGGTGTGGGTGTTGCTGTCGTGGTGGCAGGCCCTGATCCTGGCGGCCGTGTTCGCGCTGTGGATGTTGTTGGCTCGCGCGGGTCGGCGCACGGCGTCGGTGACGCGCGTGGGCGTGAGCACCTTGCCGCAGCGCCTTGGGTCGTCGTCGGTGGTCATCATCGGCATTGCCGGTGTGGTCGCCGTGTTGGTGGCGTTGCTGTCGATGGCGCAGGGTTATCAGGACATCCTGCGCGGCACTGGCAGCAACGACACTGCCATCGTGATGCGTGGCGGCTCGGCGTCGGAGACGACTTCCGTGCTCAGTCGTGCACTCATCAACACCATCGAGGAAGCGCCAGGCATCGCCCGCGACAGCCAAGGCCAGCCGCTGGCTTCGCCGGAATTGGTGGTGTCAGGTGTTTTGCCGCTGGCTGGTGCCACCAGTGATGACGACATCGGCAATGTGTTGCTGCGTGGTGTGGGCGCCGAAGCGTGGGAAGTCCGGTCAAATGTGCACATCATCAAGGGGCGGCGTTTCAAGACCGGCATGCGCGAGCTTGATGCCGGGCAGGGTGCGGCGCGACATTTCGGCCTTGCGCCAGGGCAGACCATAAAATTCGGTCGACAGACCTGGAAAATCGTCGGTATTTTTGCGGGCGGCAACGCCATGGATTCGGAATTGTGGGGTGACGGCCAGACCTTGGCGTCGGCTTATCGGCGCGGCGGCACGCGCCAATCGGTGACTGTGCGTCTGACCAGTCCGGCTGCGTTTGCGGCCTTCAAGGCGAACCTGGTCAGCCAGCCGAACATGAACGTGGCGGTGAAAACCACGCTGGCCTATTACAGCCAGCAATCGAAGACAATCACCAACATCCTTCGGGTGGTGGGCATCGTGGTGGGTTCGATCATGGCCATTGGCGCCTTGTTCGGCGCACTCAACTGCATGTTCGCCACGGTCGCCGCACGTGCACGTGAAATTGCCACCTTGCGCGCGATCGGCTTCCGCGGCATGCCGGTGGTCATCGCGGTGATGCTTGAAACGATGTTGCTGGCCCTGATCGGCGGTGTGCTCGGTGGCGTGATTGCGTGGCTGATCTTCAATGGCTACACCGCGTCCACCTTGTCAGGTGGCGGCATGGGCCAGCTGAACTTCCAGTTCCACGTGACGCCCCAACTGTTCTGGAACGGATTGAAGTGGGCGCTGGCGATCGGTTTTATCGGTGGCCTGTTCCCGGCCGTGCGCGCGGCGCGATTGCCGGTCAGTACGGCCTTGCGCGAATCATAGACAACCTGTTCGCTGTCAGAATGACACAGGGCCGGCATGTCCGGCCCTGTGCGTCATGCACCGTCGTTGAGGCTCAGTGCGGAGTTTCGTGGTGTTCGTGCACCACCACGTATTCGCCTTCGATGACGTGTGTGGCGTGTGAGGGCGAGGCATCCTGCCTGGTGTTGTGGCTGCCGGCTTGCTTGCGCAACCGGTACAGGCGCCAGCGGAACCAGACCAGCCACACCAAGCCACCCACCACCAGAATGGCCAGTGCCAAAGCACCGAACACCGCCAGTGCCGCCAGGCATGCAATGCCGATGACCGCGGTCGCAATGCGCACCAACAGAGGTTGGGATCGCTGTGGCAAGGGCAGGGCAAAACGCATGGGCAGACCCGTGAAGCTACAATGCAGGTTTACGATGAGGCATGCGCAGGCATGACGCAAGAGGCAAAATCGGCACAATCGCCAAACAGTCAGGTGTTGTGTCGGCTGGATGCGATTGATGACGGTGCCGCCACGGCCGTCGATGCCCTCGTCGAAGGCGCCATGGAAAGCCTGATCGTGGTGCGGCATGGCGATGCGGCGCAGGCGTATGTCAATGTCTGTCCGCATGCCGGACGGCGGCTGGATTGGGCGCCGGGCCGATTCCTGCTCAAGGACGGCATCCTGGTGTGCGCTGTGCATGGTGCCAGCTTCCAGACGTGTGACGGATTGTGCGTGGGTGGTCCGTGTCGTGGCGACAGTCTGCGCGAGTTGCCGGTGACGGTCGATGCCGAAGGCTGTGTGTACCTGATGGGGGAGTGACCGACACGTCTGGTCACGGTCCGGCCGTATTGTTCTACGTCAACGTCGGGCGGGAAATTGCAACACGGCCACTGCGCCGGTCACGTCCTCGCGTGGCGCCAGCGACACGTTCCAGCGGTACAGGTCGCACAGTCGACGCACGATGGCCAGTCCCAGTCCCGCGCCGCTGCCTTGTGGCGCATCCTCGCCGCGCACGCCGCGTTCGAACAATTTTTCGGCGCTGTTGGCGTGGATGCCGGGACCGGTGTCCTCGATGACGATGCGGTCATCGAGAACGCGCACGGTCACGTTGCCTTCCTGGGTGTACTTGATGGCATTGCCGACGAGGTTGGTGAGCACCACCGACAGGACCGAAGCCGGTGCGTTCACGGTCAATGGCTGGACCGAAGCGAGGGACAGCTCGATCGGTTTGCCACGCAGTTGCGGACGCTGGCTTTCGACCACGTCGGCGGCGACCTTGGCCGCGTCGGTGGTTTCACCGAGTGTGGGTCCGCGGCGTTCGGCGCGCGACAGCAGCAGCAATGCCTCGATCATTTCGGTGGCATGGCGTGAGGCGCGTTCGATGCGCTTCAGGCGTTCACGCAGCTTGTCGGTGAGATCGGGCGAGGCTTGCAGCAACTCGGTGGTGCTGGCGATCACTGCCAGTGGCGTGCGCAGCTCGTGGCTGACGTCCGAATTGAACTCGCGATCCCGTTTGACCATGGCGGTCAGGCGCTCGGAGTAGTCGTCCAGTGCCTGCGCCAACTCACCCACCTCGTCGCGCGCGAAGTGTGGCGCCAGCGTCTCCACTTTGCCTTCGCGGCGAAAATTGCGCAGTCGTTCGGCAAGGTCGATGACCGGACGCATCACGCGCCGCGACAGCCAGATGCCAAGGCCGAGCGAAAGCAGGCTGAAAAGCACGACCACGGCGATCAGATAGGCAATCAGGCGACGTTTGCCCACCTCGTCGCGGGTGACGTCGTAGCGCACGAAACCGATGATGCCGTCCTTGCGCTCGACCGCCAGTTTGTAGTGCTTGCGCTTGCCATCAGGGGTGGTCTGGTAGATGTCATGCACGCCGTTGGGTAGGTTTTGCCAAGCCAGCGGCTGCTTGTACAGATTGTGTTCGTTGGTGAACCACCCTTCCAGCAGCTCCGAGGCTGGTGGCTGGCCGTGCAAGGCCTTGTTCACTGCCTGGTCGACATCGTGTTGCAGCGACTTGACGATCAGCTGGTCTTCGACCTTGGCGCGCACGTACATCGTGGCCACGGCGAACAGCACGCTCAGACACAGCCCGAACAGTGCAAAGGAAACAATAAGGTTGGTGCGCAGCCTACGTCGGGAGCGCATCGGGGTCGACCATGCGATAGCCGATGCCATGCCGGGTATGGATCAGCAATTTGTCGAAGGGCTTGTCGATGGCCGCACGCAGGCCGTGGATGTGCACACGCAGGGAATCCGAGTCGGGCAGTTCCTCGCCCCAGACCTTCTGTTCCAGATCCTGTCGGGTCACGACGGACGGGCTGGCTTCCATCAGGGCTTGCAACAGCTTGAGGCCGATCGGATTGAGCTGGATGGACTTGCCGCCGCGCATCACCGTCAGCGTGTCCAGGTTGTAGGTCAAGTCGGCCACCTTGAGCACGCGGCTTTGCGGTCCCTTGCTGCGTCGCGCCAGCACTTCCAGACGCGCGCCCAGCTCGGCCAGCGCAAACGGTTTGGTCATATAGTCGTCGGCACCGGACTCGAAGCCGGTGAGCTTTTGTTCCAGCGAATCGCGTGCGGTCAGCATGAGGATCGGTGTTTGCTTGCGTGCTTCGGAGCGCAGTTTGCGCGCCACTTCCAGCCCGTCCATGCCGGGCAGGGTGAGATCGAGCACGATCACGTCGAAATCATGCACCACGGCCAGATGCAGTCCGGTCACGCCGTCGCCGGCAAAATCGATGACGTGGCCGCGGTCTTCCAGGAAATCGCCGATATTGGTGGCGAGGTCGGTATGGTCTTCGATCACCAGTACGTGCATGGGAATCCTCGTGTTGCGGGCGCCTTGGCCTGCCGACAGCTTAGCCGGAATGACCGGTGCTGGCGATGATCGGGACATGGCGCGAGCAGAAAAACCGGACCGAACATGCCTCGAGGCATGCCGGTCCGGGGCGGAGAGGACTGTCCCATGACCATGTCCGCGCGGCATCCCGAGGGTGTCGTGCGGGCACGGGGCAAAACTTATAAGGGTTGGCGCCTTAAGCAAATGCTAAAAAAGGCTTGATATATTGCAGCTGTTGGTGCACTGCGCGCATCCGCGCCGCGGATGGAGCGGGCGAAGGGAATCGAACCCTCGTCAGTAGCTTGGGAAGCTACAGCTCTGCCATTGAGCTACGCCCGCAAGGGAAGCTGAATGTTACCCGGCCAGACGGCGGTTGGGAATACGCGTGGCGCCGCGACCGTCAACCATATCTGGTAATTGGCGTTGTATTTGTTGTCGACATGGAACCGATCGGAGGACACGACATGCAAGCCTCGAAGGGTCAGCAGTTGCGTTGGCATGGTCGATGGCTGGCAGCCATCGTGTGTGCGGCAAGCATCGGGTTGCCTTTGCATGCCGCTGAAGTCATGCCGGCTTCGACGGTGGGTCCGCCCGCGCGGGTGGCACGGGTGTCGTGGCAGGCCGGTGCGGTGAGCGTATTGCCGGCGGGTGCCGGCCAATGGCAGGCCGTGGATTTGAACCGGCCGTTGCAAGGTGGTGACCGGATTGCAACGGATGCCGATGCTCGTGTCGAATTGCAGCTGGGTGATGCCGTGGCACATCTGGCCGGCAGCACGGATTTTGGATTCCTCGAACTTGGCCAGTGGCAGACCCAGCTGGCGTTGACGCAAGGCACGGTCGGGCTGGATGTGCAGGCGTTGCCCGATGGTCAGGATGTCGAAATCGATACGCCACAGGTTGCGGTGGTCATCGATCGTTCCGCACGCGTGCGCGTGGACGCCGGCAACGGTGGCGCCAGCACGGTGACCGTGCGTCGCGGCAGCGTGGTCGTGCATGGCAAGGATGGCGCGTTGCGCGTGCTTGATGCCGGTCAGCGGGTCCGTTTTTTCAGCCCGGTGCTGGACGATTCCGAAGCGCTGACGTTCACTTCCGGCGACGCATTCGACCAATGGTGCCTTGCCCGCGACCAGTGGATCGCATCTGCGGAGAATGGCCAATACGCGTCGGCGGACATGGTCGGTTATCAGGATCTTGACCATTACGGCCAGTGGCAGCAGGAAGACGGCTACGGCGAGGTCTGGTTTCCGGATGACGTGGCGGCCGATTGGGTGCCGTATCGACAAGGTCGATGGGCCTGGATTGCACCGTGGGGCTGGACGTGGATGAGCGATGAACCATGGGGTTTTGCGCCATTCCACTATGGCCGCTGGGCGGTCATCGGCGGGCGCTGGGGCTGGTGGCCGGGTGCGGTCGGGGTGCGTGCGGTTTACGCGCCGGCACTGGTGGCCTTTGTGGGTGGCGATGGTTGGCGTGTGTCGGTGGGTTTCACCGTGGGTGGCGGACCGGTCGGCTGGTACCCGCTGGGGCCGGGCATGATCTTCAATCCGTGGTATGCCGCCGGTTGGTCCTATTACGAACGGGTCAACTGTTGTTACCGCCATCATCGCTGGCATGGGCGTCACGGGCAGTGGCGTGAACACGTGCGCGCGGCTTACAACGTGTGGCGCAAACCGCAGCGCTTGCGGCACATCCATTATCTTGGCAAGCCGCCGATCGGCATCACGGCGATGTCGGCGAAAGCCATGGCCCACGGGCGCAGCGTGGCCACATCACGCTTGCAGCTGGCCTCGAGCCACTGGCGCAGGGCACCGATGCGTTATCACGGGGCAGCCATTGCGCCACGTGCGACGCATGCCGCCGTCTGGCATCCGACGTGGCGCACGCGTGCGCCACAGGTGGTGGCCATGCATCTGCCTGCGCCCAGGGGGGCGGCCGGTCGCTCGGATGCGATGCATGTGCGGCACGCATCGCATGTGGCGCGCGTACATCTGCTGGCCTCCGATGCGTCGGCCCATCGGTACCCGACATTTCGCCCGTTGCCACGACGCGTGTTCGATGACTCGTCAGCGCCACGGCCGTTCGCGAGAGGAGCCGGGCATGCCATGAGCATTCATGCCAAACCCCATGCCGCGACGCCATCCAAACCAGAGCGCCGGCATGCGCCGACGGTGCCCGCGACCTTGCCGCGGGTGCAACGTCTGCAGACTTACGCGCCGGTGCGTGCATATCCGGTACCGCGTCGAACCTGGCCATCGTTGCCGCAGGTGACGCGCTTGCATGCGGCGCAAGCCAAGACGCCAGCGTCACGGCATTCGGTTTTTTCCGTGCCGGCGCCGCGGCAGGTGTGGCGTCCGACGCCGGCATCGCGCCCCGAATATCGACCGCAGTTCCGCCCGGTGCCAAGATCGCCGACATGGTCCCGTTCGGCCACGACGCCGCGTCCGTATCGTCCGGCGATACAGGCTTCCGATCGCGCGATGTCGTCCCATCCGGCACCACGGGTCCGCTCGCATCACGCCGCATCCAGTCATCATGAGTCCAGCGGACATGGCCGGGTTCCGCCCAAGCGCTGGCATCCGAGAAAGCACTGACAGGTCTGCCGCTCCGCAATCGTGAATGACGCAGGCGGCTTGCGGGATGGGGCTCCCGATCGTGGCGTGCATGGATGCGCCACCACAGGCGAGCCGGATACGGATGGTCATGGGTTGCCGCGGTGCATCCATGTGGCGAGCGGTTACAATGCGCGCATGCAGATCACGCTCAATGGCAACCCCCGGCAATGCGCGCCGGCCACGACCGTCAGCCAGTTGCTGGAGGCCGCCGGTTATGCCGGTCGGCGGGTCGCCGTCGAGGTCAATCTCGAGATCGTGCCACGCAGCCTGCATGCAGAGCGCGTGCTGGCCGAGGGCGATCAAGTCGAGATCGTGCAGGCCATCGGCGGCGGTTGACATGGTCGCTGCCGTCGCGTGAAGCCTTTCCCCACATCACCCGGACCGTCGCCATGAACCAACCACAGCTTGATACGCCCGACCCGCTGGTCATCGCCGGCAAGAGCTATGCCTCGCGCCTTTTGACCGGCACCGGCAAGTACAAGAATTTCGACGAGACCCGCCGCGCCACCCAGGCGGCCGGTGCCGAGATTGTCACCGTGGCCATCCGCCGCACCAACATCGGCCAGGATGCCGGCCAGCCCAATCTGCTCGATGCGTTGCCGCCCGACGAATTCACGTTGCTGCCCAACACGGCCGGCTGCTACAACGCCGCCGATGCGGTGCGCACATGCAAGCTGGCGCGCGAACTGCTGGATGGCCACAAGCTGGTCAAGCTGGAAATCATCGGCGATCCGAAAACCCTGTATCCGGATGTTACCGAAACCCTGAAGGCCGCCGAGGAACTGGTCGCTGACGGTTTCGACGTGATGGTGTACACCACCGACGATCCGGTGATCGCCAGGCGGCTGGAAGCCATCGGTTCTGTCGCGGTGATGCCGCTGGCCTCGCCGTTGGGTTCGGGACTGGGCATCCAGAATCGCTACAACCTGCGGGAAATCATCGAGCATGCCAACGTGCCAATCATCGTCGATGCCGGCATCGGCACGGCTTCCGATGCGGCCGTGGCAATGGAGCTGGGCTGCGCCGGCGTGTTGATGAACAGCGCCATCGCGCATGCCGGTGATCCGGTGCTGATGGCGCACGCGATGAAGCTCGCGATCCAGGCCGGGCGTGCGGCATTTCATGCCGGACGCATGCCGCGCAAGCGTTATGCGTCGGCATCCAGCCCCGTCGACGGCACGATCGGTTGAGCGTCATGCCGGCAGCGGATGCGCCGACGACGGATACCACGCGGCATCGTCCGGTGCGCAGCTTCGTGTTGCGCGAGGGCCGCATCACGCCGGCGCAACAGCGCGCGTTCGATGCGCACTGGGCGCGTTACGGGCTGGCGTACCAAGGCCGTCCGCGTGACTTCGATGCGGCGTTCGAACGTGTCGCGCCACGCATCATGGAAATCGGCTTTGGCAATGGCGAAGCACTGTTTGCGGCCGCCTCCAACGATGCGGCCAGCGATTATCTCGGCGTGGAAGTGCATCGTCCCGGTGTCGGTCGGCTGATGAACGCGCTGGCTGAGGGCGACATCGACAACGTTCGCCTGTATCGACACGATGCGGTCGAGGTGCTGCGCGAGGAGATTGCGCCGATGTCACTGGCCGAGGTGCGCATCTGGTTTCCCGATCCGTGGCCGAAGAAGCGTCACCACAAGCGCCGCCTGATCCAGCCGGCGTTCGTCGATCTCGTCGCGACCCGCGTGGCGCTGGGCGGCTTGCTGCATCTGGCGACCGACTGGGCCGAATACGCCGAGCACATGCATGCGGTGATGAGTCAGGCGGCCGGTTGGCGCAATCGTTCGGCCACGGGTGATTACGTCGAATGTCCGCCGTGGCGCATTCACACCCATTTCGAGAATCGTGGCCGCAAACTCGGGCACGGGGTGTGGGATCTTCTGTACGAACGGGTTTGACTTGCCACCTGCAACGGACAAGCATTCAACATGACGCCGCCAACATTCCACCAACCCTGACGAACGACGCATTCCATGGACACCGTCGCCACCGGTTTGACCCTGAGCCCGGACATGATCCTGGTGCTGGGCCTGATCGGCTTCACCATGGTCATGCTGGTGCTCGAATGGATTCGTGCCGACATGGTGGCGTTGCTGGTGGTGGTGATCATCGGCCTGACCGGGTTGCTGCCACCCGAGCGCGTGTTCCAGGGCTTTGCCAGTAACGCGGTGATCGCCATCATCGCCATCATGATCATGGGCGAAGGTCTGGATCGGGCCGGCGTGCTCAGTGCCACTGCCAGCTTCGTGATGCGCATGGCTGGCGGGGTGGAGTCGCGGCTGAGCGTGGTGGTCAATTCGGTGACCAGCTTGCTCAGCGCGGTCATTCCCAGCCAGGCGCTGACGGCGTTGATGATCCCGGTGTCCAGCCGCCTGTCGTCGCGTACCGGCGTGCCGTTGTCGCGTTTGCTGCTGCCCATGGCCTTCTGTTGCCTGGCCGGAACCAACACCACGCTGATTGCCAACTCGCCGTTGATCATGCTCAACGATCTGGTGGCCAGCGCCAACCGCAACTTGCCGCCCGGAGCGCACACGGTACCCACGTTTGGCTTGTTCAGCGTGACACCGGTGGGGCTGGCGCTGGCGGTGCTGGGCGTGCTGTATTTCTACCTGTTCGGCAGCAAGCTGCTGCCGCCGCGCGAGGATGGTCAGGCCAAGGTCACGCCGCGGCGCACGGAAAGCTACTTTGCCGACACCTACGGCATTGCCGGCAATACCGCCGAGCTGACGGTGACTTCGGAAAGCCCGCTGGTCGGCATGCGCGTGGCCGAGGTCGAACAGCTGCACAACGCGCCCTTGTTGCTGGCGATGAAGAACGGCAACGAGGCGCGCATGGCGCCACCGGCCGATCAGATGATCTGGGTCGGCAGCGTGCTTGGCATGCTGGGCACGCGCGAGCAGATTGCCGAGTTTGCCAACAACCAGCTGTGCCGGGTATCGCCGCGCATGCGCGAGCTGTCGGATTTGTTCAATCCGGCCAGTGCCGGCATTTCCGAAGCGGTGGTGCCGCCCGGCTCGCGGTTCATCAAGCACAGCGTGGCCGACCTGCATCTGCGCAAGCGTTATGGCATTTCACCGCTGGCACTGACCCGTGGCGACCAGGTGTTCCGTGAAGACCTGCGTGATGTGTCCGTGCATGCCGGCGACACGCTGGTGCTGCACAGCCACTGGCGTGACCTGGCGCTGGCCGGCGAGGACCGCGACATGGTCGTGGTCACCGACATTCCCAAAGCCGAGCAGCGCCCAGGCAAGTTGTGGCTGGCGATTGGCATCTTTCTGGCGGCGATGGCGCTGGCGTTGTTCACCAAGCTGGATCTGTCGGTGGCGATGATGGCCGGTGCCATCGCGATGCTGCTGACCGGCGTGCTCAACATGGACGAGGCCTACCACGGCATCAGCTGGAAAACCGCGTTCGTGACGGCAAGCCTGTTGCCGTTGGGTTGGGCGATGGATGCCACCGGCGCCGCCGCGTGGCTGGCGCAGGAATTTCTGGCGTTCTCGCACGGCTCGCCGCAGTGGTTGCTGGAGCTGGTGATCGCCGTGGTCACGTTGGTGTTTTCGCTGGTCACTTCCAACGTCGGCGCCACCGTGATGATGGTGCCGATCGCGATCAGCGTGGCCATCGCCACCGGCGGCAACCCATCGGCTTATGCGTTGATCGTGGCGGTGTCATCGTCCAACACCTTCCTCATCAGCGCCGGTCATCCGGGCCTGATGATGGTGGCCGGCCCCGGCAATTACCGCAGCAGCGATTTCGTGCGCGTCGGACTGCCGCTGACGCTGGCCATGCTGGTGGTGACCCTGGTCGTCATCAACGCCATGTACGGCGGCTGGTGAGATGGAGTTCGATCTGATCGACCTGATCCGCGCACGCACGGCCGTGCCGCGTGCCGACGTGGCCTTGGGCATCGGTGATGATGCCGCCTTGCTGGTGCCGCCGGCGGGGCAGGCGCTGGCCGTGGCCATCGACACCTTGGTCGAGGGTGTGCATTTTCCCGTGGGCACGGCGCCGTCCGACATCGGCTGGAAGGCGCTGGCCGTGAACCTGTCCGACCTCGCCGCCATGGGGGCGACGCCGGCCTGGGCCATGCTGGCGCTGACCATGCCGGCGGCTGATCGCGTGTTCGTTGAGTCCTTCGCCGACGGGTTTGCGCGGCTGGCGCGGCAGCACGACGTGGCCCTGGTGGGCGGCGATACCACACGCGGGTCGCTAGCCGTCAGTGTCGGTGTGCATGGCTTCGTGTCTGCCGGCGAGGCTTTGCGCCGCGATGGCGCGCGTGTTGGTGATGCGATTTTAATCACCGGCACGCTGGGTGATGCGGCCGCAGCCTTGCGCTGTCTGGATGCGCACGATGCCGCGGCACTGGCCTTGCGCACTCGGCTGGATCGACCGACGCCGCGCGTGGCGGCAGGTCTGGCCCTGCGCGGTCAGGCCCATGCCTGCATCGACGTGTCCGATGGCTTGCTGGCAGATCTGGCGCACATCTGCCATGCCAGCGGTGTGGCAGCCATCGTCGATGCGCACCGCCTGCCGCTGTCGCTGGCCTTGCAGTCGCGATGCGCCGCAGCCATGGCGCAGGAGCTGGCCTTGACGGGTGGCGATGATTACGAACTGTGCTTCACGGTGGCGCCGGAGCAGGCGGCGGTCGTGACGCAAAACCTGGTCGAAGCGGATTGCCCCGTCACCTGCATCGGCCGCATTGTGGTTGGTGCGGGCGTGCGGGTGCTGGATGCCGACGGCGCCGACATCACGCCCGCACATCGCGGCTGGGAGCATTTTCACGCATGAACGCCAAACTCTCGCTCAGCCCCGGGCAGCGCCGCGTCTTGCTGACCCATCCGGCCGGCTGGATCGCCTGCGGTTTCGGCGCCGGCCTCGTGCCGCGTGCGCAAGGCACCATTGGCTCGGCCGTGGCGGTATTGCCATGGTGGTTCCTCTGGCGGCATCTGCCGTTGCCGGGCTACGGGCTGATGCTGGTCCTGACCCTGGCCGTCGGCGTGTGGGCATGCGGCGAAAGTGGTCGGCGCATCCGTTTTTCCGATCATCGCGCGCTGGTGTGGGACGAATTCGTCGGCCAGTGGATCGCCTGGTTGCCGGCACTGTTCGCGCCATGGTGGGCCGTGCTGGTTGGCTTCGCACTGTTTCGCCTGTTCGACGTGTGGAAGCCATGGCCGATCCGCTGGCTTGATGCGCATGTCAAGGGCGGCACCGGCGTCATGCTGGACGATGTCGCGGCAGGAGTGGCCGGTGGCATCGTGTTGGCCATCATCCTGCATTTCACGTAACGAGTAAGGTACTTGAAGTGCGCGCTTGCCGTGCGTGTGCCCTGAATCGACAGAGCATTGCCGGTATGCCTCGGTCATGGCAGTCAACTGAAGGTTGACAAACTGCGGGGGGGAGGGGGTAGATAGAATGGCGCGTGCAAGTCGCACGCGTTCAGAAAGGAACTATCAATGAAAGTGAATTTCAGATCCTTGCGCGCAGCGGCAATGGCCTGCGTATTGACAGGGGCATTGGTCTTTCTGGCTGCGCCGGGCGCAGTTATGGCTCAGGCGTCACATGTGTCTACCCATCGCACTGTTGAATCGTCCGGTTGCATTGGAATTGACGAAAAAGGTACATGCCATGACCAGTTGGTGACATGTTTGTCAACGCATGGCCCAAGTGGATATGGAATGTGTTGGCATTATTATTACCTGTGCACAAGGACAGAGTAGCCTGACGTCTTGGAGCCATGCATCGCCGGCTCTGGACGGTGCGTTGTCCAGAGCCGACGATTCATCAGTGACAGAAGTGTGTCGTTTCGAGGTCCGTGACCGACAGTGAGGCATGCGTCAGACAGTTGGTGCGGATGAAGCAAATGACAAGGCCGTGTCCGTCACGACCGAATAGGGAGGTGAGCGAATATGAAAACCATTGGGTGGATGGTTCTGGCATGTGGCTTCGGCATGCTTGGCGTTGTGCCGGTCAAGGGTTTTGCATCGCAGGCAGCATTGTCAAAAGCGCCCGCAGCAAAGGCGTCGGTCACGAAGGCAAAACGCATGATTTGCATGGACAAGGTTTTCTACGGACAGATGCCCGGGAAGACCGATTATTGTCTCGGTCTTCGTGCATGGCAGTCAGGGCATTATGACACCGGTCTGGAGCTGTTGAAGCTCGCGGCCGGGTGGGGCAGCAAGGGTGCGCAATATACCCTGGGTTTGATTTACTACAATGGCCATCATGTGCCCGTCAATCGTGCCTTGGGTTTGGCCTGGCTCGAACTGGCCAATCAGCGGCGCAATGATCCACAGATCGAACGCGTGGCCTATTCGACCCGGCAATGGGCAACCTCGAATCAGCGCAAGCAAGCGCAGGCTCTTTATCTGCAAATGCGCAAGGCTTATGGGGACAAGGTGGCTGCGACACGAGCCTGGCGCCACCTGCGGCATTGGCGGCTTGCCCATACTCCGTTTTACACGAAAGGATGTGTGATCGTGTATGGGCAAGAAGCCTATGTGGCGTTGAGCAGAGGTATCGGCAACCCTGTGCGACCGAATAGGAAAGGCCTGGCAGGTTTTGCGGTTTGCGTCAGGCTGAATACGCGCCATGTGCTGGTGCAGAAACTTGTTCAAAAATACTTCCATGGTTTCATGGGTACAGTGACGGTCGGCCCGTTGCAGCAAGTCAAGGCATCCGCGGCATCGACGGTCCATTGATCGAATGAACGGCTCGGCTCGCGGTGGTTCGCCTGTGGCCGCGTTACTTTTCTTGATGGCCAGGGAAAAGTAACCGAAATGAAGCCATCCCCATTCGGCGCCCTTCGGGTGTGTTCCACGCTTTGGGGCTTTTTCGGCGGCCCATCCATGGACCGATGAGGAAGTGAACGGCATCCTGCCGACCATCCTGCGGGCCTGATCCTCCACGTACTACCGCTTGCCGAGGGGGCCGGCATGTGAACCCTCGGCAAGCAATGCACCTGGTTCCGAGAGCGGAACGTGAGTCGGAAGCCGCTGTTTGTCGGGTTGCCAGTTCTTTGGGTTTATTTTCCTCAGCAGGCAAAGAAAATGAACTCGTTCAGGGGCAAAACAAGTGCCGGCGAAATGACTCCGCCAACGAGTCGCACCACGGCTCACAGATTCACGCCACTGAACGCAATCCAGATGGCCAGCGCCGCGAACAGCGTGGCTGAGGCCATGCGCGTGGCTTTCAGCGGCAACTTGTGGGCGAAGCGTGTGCCCAGCCACACCACCGGCACGTCGGCAATCAGCATGCCGGTGGTGGTGCCGGCGATCACTTCCCACAGCGGGTGATATTGTGCGGCCAGCACCATCGTCGCGATTTGCGTCTTGTCGCCCATCTCGGCCAGAAAGAAGGTGACAATGGTGGCGATGATGATGCCGTGGCCAGCACCTTTCTCGGCATCGTCGTCGTCCATCTTGTCGGGCACCAACGTCCACAGTGCCATGGCGCCCAGCGAGGCCACTACCGTCCAGTGCACCACCTCGGGTGTCAGCCAGCGCGCGATCAGTTCGCCGATGATGCCTGCCAGCGCGTGATTGACGAGGGTGGCGGCAAGAATGCCGATGCAGATCGGCCACGGCTTGCGGTACTTGGCTGCGAGAATCAGCGCCAGCAACTGGGTCTTGTCACCCAACTCGCCCAAGGCCACCACACCGGTGGCAATCAGGTAGGTTTCCATCAAGATTCCTCAGGGCCGGAGACAACGCAAGTCCACGCGCGCCGTCCGACCCGGGCGGTGCACATGAACCAGCGGTCTTGCCGGGCGGCGATGAAACTGTTGCTTCGCGTGCCATGGCGTGGCGCCAAGTGTGTTGACACGCGACCCGCGTCTGGCGCGGTCGGCTACTCCCCGTTGGGGAACGTCAGTCTAGTTGGTGGTCCTGCGCGCAGCAACTGCGCACTGACAACCCATGGGCTGATCGCCGACAGGGTCACTGGGCGTTGGCGGACTTGCTTGCTGCAGGCGTGCACACGGGTGTTTTCACGTTGGGCGCCTCTTCCACGAGGCCGACAATGATCTCGATGGTGCAGTGATAGACGTCACCGGATTTCGTGGTGGCCGTATAGGTGTAGTCGTGGCTGCCGAAGGCGTCCACTTGTTTGCTCGTGCGCCGACTGATCGTCACCTCTTGCGGCGAGGCCAGTTTCAACACCTTGGCCGTTTGGCTGCGGATGGCTTGCGAGGTCTGTATCGGCGTGAGGGTTGCGCAGCCGGCCAACAGCGTGGCGCCGAAGACCATGGCACCGAACAAGGTTTGTTTTTTCATGACGGCGCATTCCCTCTTTGTGACAGTGAGCAGGCTTCCCGCACGTCGCCATCGCATGGCCACGGCAGGGACGGGGCGATGATAAACGCCTTGTGCGTCGCTGCCTACCCGGTGCCAACATTGTCGGGAGAAGAAACTCCTCGCCGCGGACAGGACGTGCCTGTTCAGTACAACAATCGGGTGCGCAGCGTGCCGGGAATCTTCGTCATCGCTTCGCGCAACAGCGCGATCTGTTCGTCGGGGGCGGACACGTCGGTCACCACATAGCCGATCTCGGGGCTGGTGCGCAGGAACTGGCCATCGATGTTGACCGCGGCGCGCGAAAACAGTTCGTTGATGCGCGACAGCACGCCCGGCTCGTTGCGGTGGATGTGCAGCAGGCGGCGGCTGCCTGCGTGGCCGGGCAGGGCGACTTCGGGGAAATTGACGGCCGACAAGGTCGAACCGTTGTCGGAATAGCGGATCAGCTTGGCCGACACTTCGCGGCCGATGTTGGATTGCGCTTCCTGCGTGCTGCCACCCACGTGCGGCGTCAGGATCACGTTGTCACGCCCGACCAAGGGTGAGACGAACGGATCGGCATTGCTCTTGGGTTCGGCCGGAAACACGTCGATGGCGGCGCCGGCGAGGTGGCCCGAGTCGAGCGCCGCGGCCAATGCCGGAATGTCGACCACGGTGCCGCGCGAGGCGTTGATCAGCATGGCGCCATCGCGCATGGCGGCGATTTCGGCGGTGCCGATCATGTTGTCGGTTTCGGGCGTGCGTGGCACGTGCAGGGTGACGATGTCGGAGGCTTCCAGCAGCGCTTTTAGGCTTGCCACCGGTTGCGCATTGCCCAGCTGCAATTGCGCCACCACGTCGTAATAGATGACGTGCATGCCCAGCGCCTCGGCCAGCACGCCGACCTGGGTGCCGATGTGGCCGTAGCCGATGATGCCGATCGTCTTGCCACGCACCTCGTAGCTGCCGTCGGCCGACTTCAGCCACTCGCCGCGATGGCAGGCGGCGCTGCGTTGCGGCACGCCGCGCTTGAGCATGATCGCCTC
>DASVGO010000009.1:0-2266 GCA_036379495.1 Rhodanobacteraceae bacterium
CTGTCTGCATCACCTTTTGGCGGCAAGCTGTAGCCATGCCACGAACCTTCGTCGAAAAAAATGTTGAACCTGCGATCGGTCGAGCTGGCCGGACTGGCGTGCATGTTCAGCAGGTCGAGATAGGCACCGGTCGCCGCCGGCGCCGCGCAAGCAGGCCGGGCGGCGCCCAACACCATGCCAACGGCAACAATGCCGACCAGCAGCTGTTTGCCATACCTGAACATGTCGTACACCTTGAGCCTTGCATTGCGGATGAATCGGCATGTTCGCCCGCGCGCCGCAAGGTGTCCACTCCTGTCCGTCAGTGCGTCCATCCCTGCCTGACATGCGCTGGCAGGCGCTTGGCAGGCTCGTGACATTCGTTACAATGTAGCAATTCATTTCAGCACGCGAGGGCGGCATGAGCGATACAGGGCCATCCAACCAGACTGACCAGCCAGTCACGACGTCGCGTTGGCGCGCGCCCATCTGGCTGATGGGCCTGACCATGCTGCCGTTCGGCATGCTCACCGGCCTGACCCTGTTCACGGTGCCGCAACTGCTGGCCACACAACATGTGCCGGAGGCCGAAATCGCCGGGCTCACCGCGCTGGCCGGCTCGCCGATGTTCTGGTCGTTCCTGGTGTGTCCGATCCTCGACGTGCGTTTCCAGCGCCGCACCTACGCCTTGATCGGTGCGATCATCGCCGCCGCACTGGTGCCGGTGACCCTGTGGAACATCCACCATCTCGCGTTGTTCGGCGTCCTGCTGCTGGTGGCCAACTTCGCCAGCATGTGCATGGGCAACGCGCTTGGCGGCTGGTTTTCGACGGTCATCAAGCGCGAGGATGAAAGCCGTCTGAGTGCCTGGATGACGGTCGGCAACATCTGCGGGTTCGGCCTGCTGGTGGCCGTGGCCATTGCCTTGATCCATGCACTGACGCTGCCCGTGGCCGCGGTGGTGCTGGGCATCGCGCAGCTGGTGCCGCTGGTGATCTACCTGTTCATCCCCAGCAGCGCGCCCGGCACACAGCTGGCGCGCGACAGTTTCGTGCAGTTCTTTGCCGCCATCGGCGGACTGTTCAAGCAGCGCAAGTTCCTCGTCGCGCTGGCGATGTTCCTGCTGCCGTCGGCGTCCTTCTCGCTCACCAACGTGCTGGGCGGTTTGGGCAGCGGCTTCCACGCCTCGGCGCAGACCATCGCCTTCGCCGGCGGCACCGGCGCCCTCGTGGCCGGTGCGGTCGGCAGCCTGCTCCTGCCACGGCTGGCCAAACACGCGCCGTTGCGGCCGCTGTATCTGGGCATCGGCTTCGTCGGCGCGGCGTTCACGCTCAGCCTGCTGTTGTTGCCGCACCAGCCTTCCACCTTCGTCGTCGCGGTGCTGGGCGAGAACGTGTTCCAGTCGCTCGGCATCACCTGCTCGTTCGCCATCGCGTTCGAAACGATCGGTGCGGGCAACCCCCTGGCCTCGACGATTTTCTCGGTGCTGACCGCAGCGGGCAATCTGCCGATCGATTACATGGTCGCCGTGGATGGTCACGCCTACGCGTGGCACGGTCTGGCCGGCAGCTTCATGATCGATGCGGGGCTGGGCATCATCTCGTGCGCACTGCTGACGCTGATGTTGTTGTGGTTGCGCACGAAGAAGCCGAAGACGAAAGCCTTGCCGGCGGTGTAGATCACGCCATTGCGTGCACCAAGGTCAGGCCGCCAGCAACACGCTGCAACAGGTGAGCGCGCCTTCGGCCTTTTCCGTTTCGGACATGTCCAGCGTGCGCACGTCGATGCCGGCCGCGCGTACCCGCTCTGCGGTGCGCGGAAACGCGGCCGACAGCAAGACACGATCATCCAGCCATACGGCATTGGCGGCATGCGCCTCGGCCGGGTCGATCATCAATGCCTGGTACCCGGCAAAGTGCGTCGCCTCCACCCAGTCCGGATTCATCAATATCCGATCCGGCGCGATCTGCGTCACCGCGCTTTTGAGGTGCAAGCAACCGTGCAGCGGCACCGCCTGCACGCGATAGCCGAACGGCGCCACGAACGCATGCAACGCCGCGATGCCAGCTGCGTTGCTGCGCCCCGATTGTCCCACGTACAGCACGTGATCCAGACGCAACACATCGCCGCCATCGAGCGTCGCCGGCGCCTGCATGTGCCGCAATGGGCGATACGGCGCCAAGGCCTGCGCCATCGAATCGACTTCGCCACGCCGCGATGCCGCGCCCGGCCGCGTCAACACCGCCACCTCGTCGAGCACGATGGCGGTGTCCTCGACGAACACCGA
>DASVGO010000010.1:0-27241 GCA_036379495.1 Rhodanobacteraceae bacterium
ACGCAATGCGGCGATCGCGTTGCAGCTGGTGGGGCTGGCCGAGCGTGCCACGCACAAGCCGGCCGAGCTGTCCGGCGGCCAGCAGCAGCGGGTGGCCATCGCGCGAGCCATCGTGTCGGACCCGACCTTGCTGGTGTGCGATGAGCCGACCGGCGATCTGGATCGCGAATCGGCCGAAAGCGTGCTGACCTTGTTGCAGACGCTCAATCGGGAGCACGGCAAGACCATCGTCATGGTCACGCACGATCCAAGGGCCGCCGAACATGCCAGTCATACGTTGCATCTGGACAAGGGCGAATTGGTCGAAGCGGTGGTGGCCTGATGAACGCGCTGCGAATGTTGCGGGTATTGCTTGGTGGAGCTGCCGCGTGGCGACGTGGCGGCTTTCTGGTCGTGACCGTGGCGGTGGCGACGGCCGTGTGGCTGGTGTTGTCGGCGATGACGGCGCCGTTCACGGGCAACGTCGAGACGCAGGGCAAGAACTCCATGGTCGCCGTGCTCAATGCCAATGGGGCGATGGGCGGCATGCCGATCACGTATGCGCATCGGATCGAAAAGATTCCCGGCGCGCGCGACGTTGCCTGGAGCACCATGCAGATCGTGCTGTGCAAGACCTCGCCCACGGTCGTGCTGCCGCTCGTCGGCCTGGGCGGGCCGGGCGTGGCTTACGGCTTGACCCACGGCCAGGTCATTGTCGACGCGGCCACGCTGGAGAAGTGGCAAAAAGATCCGCTGGGCATCATCGTCACCAGCAAGGCTCTCGCTGCTTGCGGCGTCAAAGTCGGGCAGAGCATCGAACCCAAGGTCATGCGTGGTGCCAAACACATCGCCGTGCACGTGATCGGGAGTGTCAAGAACAAGCGCAGCATGGCTTTCGCCCATTTCGACTACATCAACCGCATGGGCTCGTTCATTGGCAAGGACAAGGTGCTTGGCATCACGGCCCGTGCTGATCAGGTGCGCGACAACGAACGCCTGGCTGCAAAAATCCAGAACGCCTTTGCGCATGATTATCCGACCGTCAAGGCGACCACGAGTGCCAAGTTGCAGAATGCGCTGGCGCGTTTCGGCAAGGTGCAGCAGCTGTTGATGTTCGTGATGGCCGCGGCGCTGTTGTGCGCAGCATCGGTGCTGGTCAGCGTGTTTGCCCACGCCTCCGCGCAGCGCCGACCCCGGTTCGCGGTGTTGCGCGTGCTGGGCTTCAAACGTGGCACGCTGTTCGGTGCGGTGGTGCTGGAAGGCTTGTTGATTGTCCTCGTGGGTGCCGCCATCGGCATCGGCATCGGCTTGCTCACCGCACATCTGGTGGGCCAGTCGACCGTGCTGGGCCAGATCCTGGCCGGGCATCTCTCGCCGCCATCCTGGGCGTGGGCCTGGTTGCCGGCATGGCTGGCCGCACTGTGGATCGTGGCGATGCTGATTCCCGCACGTGCGATACGGCGCGTGCGTGCTTCCGATTACCGGGCGGGGTAACGATCATGAACATGTTGCGTCAAACAACCCAGGCTCTGGGCATAGGCATCGCCAACACATTCGCGCAGCCGCGCCATGTGCTGCTGACCGCGTTTGGCTTGCTGGTCGCCGGCATCACCTTGCTGGTGCTGCTCACGATTCCGGCCGGTTTGCAGCGGCTTGCGGGCCGCAGCGGCATGCCGGATGTCGCGATGGTCCTGTCCGGTCATGCGATCACCGAGGCCAGCGGCTCGATTGCTCCGGACCTTGTGCAATTGCTGGGCACGCTGCCGGGCATTGCACATACCGCCAAGGGCCAGCCCATGGTCGCGCCGCAATTCGTGGTCAAGACGCGCTTGCGGCGCATGAACGGCAGCACGGCCACGGTGCTCATTCGTGGCGTGACGCCGATGTTCTGGCAGGTGGCGGGCGATCATGTGAAGCTCGCTTCCGGCCAGCGCCCCAGGTCCGGCGTCGATCAGTTGCTGGCGGGCGTGGCCGCGGCGCGTGGGTTTGCAGCGCTCGATACCGGCGCCACGGTGACGATCCACAAGGCGCCTTGGCATGTCAGTGGCGAGTTCACGGCTGGCGGCGGTTTCTGGGAGTCGCAGCTGTGGGCGAACATGGCGGCCTTGCAAGGCACCTACAATGCCCAGGGCAAGGTTACGTCCGTGTGGGTCAAGCTCACCTCGCCGGCAGCGTTCAAGACGTTTGCCAAGGCGGTCAAGGCAGACGCGCGTCTGAAGGGCTTGCAGGTTGTCAAGCAGAGCGCGTATTACCAGCGCCAGACCGGGTTCCTCGATTACATGGTCGGCATGGGCACCAGGGCAGTCGGCCTGGCCTTGGGTCTGGGTGCGATTCTGGCGACCTTGAATGCATTGGCCCTGGCGCTGGCCGCACGTCGGCGGCAACTGGCGGTGCTGCGCTCGATCGGGTTGAGTCGCATGGGGTTGGCGCTCGCGTTGTTGTGCGAGGTGTTGGTGATTGCCGTGGTCTGCACCTGCATCGTGACCTTGATCGGCTGGTTTGCCGTGAACGGATATGCCATCGGCTCGTCGACATTCCAGGCGGCGATCGAATTCCAGTTGCATGTCAGTACGGGTGTCATCTGGCGTACCCTCGTCTACCTGCTGATATTGGCTGCCATCAGTGCCGCCTGGCCGATCTGGTCGGCGGTGCGTGCGCCGTTGACGAAGGCGCTGCAGGATGAGTGAGGCGCGTCCACCCCATCGGCATGACCGACGGAGAGTCGAGGCATGGTGAAATCGGCCAATCCATCGGTCAGCATGCGTCGCTACATGCTGCGGATCGCCCTGTGGAGCCTGGGCATCGGCGTGGTCTTGGCACTGGCCGGATGGTGGATGTGGCGGCCGGTGTTCTATCTGGGTTGCGTGATGGGACTGCTGGGCGTCGGCTGGCTGGCCGGCTTGCCCATGCAAAGCCGTGACCCGGTCACGCCGGCCTTCCGGCATTACATCCGCACGGTACTGCCGGCGATGGGTGGTTACGTGCTGGCCGTGCTGGTGTTCGATGTCGTCAAGGTGTCGCTCTTGCCGCCGTGGGCACGGGTGCTGGTGGCGTTGCTGCCGGTGCTGCCGATGGTGTGGGTGGTGTTTGCGATGTGGCGCTACACGGTGCAGATCGATGAGCTGGAACGCCGTGTACAGCTCGAAGCGGTCTTCCTTACGTGCGGCGTGGTCGGTTTGCTGGCGTTTGCCGTGGGCATGCTGGAGATGACGCGCATTGTCACGCTGCGCGCGGGCTTGTTCTACGTCCTGCCGTTGATGTTTCTGGTCTATGGCATCGCCAACTGGTGGTGTCGGCGCAAATACGGGCTCAAGGGATGTCAGTGACATGGGGCAAGATGCATCCGACTGCGTGGTGTCATGAACAATCAGCTGCGTGAACTGCGTGCCGCGCGAGACTGGTCGCAGGCGCGGCTGGCCGAAGCACTGGATGTGTCGCGGCAGACAGTGAATGCCATCGAGACTGGCAAGTACGATCCCAGCCTGCCGTTGGCGTTCAAGATCGGGCAGGTGTTCGGTCTGCCCATCGAATCGATTTTTTCACCGGACGCCGAGGGCTGACACATGGCGATGAAGACCCGCAACCTGGTTCGCGTCATCGTGCTGGTGATGGTCGTGGCGTGGTTCGGCTGGAATTTTCTGGCGCGTCACCACAAGCAGGCAACACCGGTAGCAGTGACGCCAGCCGCCGCGGTGCCGGCATCCGCCACTTCGGCAGCGCTGGAGGTGGCCGTGTCGCCCGCCACGTGGAAACTGGGTTCGGTGCGGTTGCATGCCTGCATGATCGGCGGCAGCGCCAAGGGTGGGCGCGGTGCTTCGGTCAAGGCTTGGTGCGACCAGTTCAGTGTGCCCGAAAACCGGGCCGATCCGAGTGGTCGCCACATCCGGCTCAACATGGCCATCGTGCGAGCCCAATCGCCGCAGCCGGCGAAGGACATGGTCGTCTTGCTGGCCGGTGGCCCGGGGGAGGCGGCCACTGACGCGGCGCATGTGGCCCAAACCTTTCCGGAGCTGGCGCGCCGACATGACTTCCTGTTGATCGATCAGCGCGGCACCGGACATTCCAACCCTCTGCGGTGCCAAATGCAGGGCAGTCCACTGCAGGGCAAGGTCGGTGCGGCCGAGCTGCGCAAGCAGGTGGTGGCGTGTCTGGCCCAAGTGCGCAAGCACGCTGACCCGCGCTTTTACACCACCACGGCGGCGGTGGAGGATCTGGAAGACGTGCGCAAGGCATTGGGTTCGCCGACGTTCGATCTGCTGGGAATTTCCTACGGCACGCGCGTGGCGCAGGAGTACCTGATGCGTTACCCACAGGGCGTGCGCAGTGTGATCCTGGATTCGCCGGTGCCCAACCAGTATGCCTTGGGCGAACGCATGGCCGGCCATTTGCAGCAGGCACTGGAAAAGGATTTTGCCCTGTGCGGGAACGATCCCGTCTGCAAGCAGCGTTTCGGTGATCCGATGGCTTCGCTGACGTTGCTGGCCAGTGCGCTCAAGGCCAACCCGCACGAGGTCAGCACGCGCGACCCGGTGACTTTCGACCCTCGTCAGCAGATGCTGGACAAGCAGACACTGGTCAGCGTGGTGCGCCTGTTCGCCTACAGCCGCGCGGGCATCACCTTGTTGCCGTTGACCATCAATGCCGCCGCGCATGGCGATGTCGGTCCGTTGCTTGGGCAATACACACTGTTGCGTGGTCGCAACGGCGAACTGTCAAGGCAGCTTGCCAACGGCATGAACTGGAGCGTCATCTGCAGCGAGGATGCGGATCTGCTCAAACCGCGCCCTGCCGATGCCGACACCTTGCTGGGCAACTCCATCATCGACAGTTACCAGACCATTTGCTCGGTGTGGCCGCATGGTTCGCGACCGACCGATTTTCATGCGCCGTTGAAAAGCGGCAAGCCGGTGCTGATCCTCTCCGGTGCGCTGGATCCGGTTACGCCGCCGTCCAACGGCAAGCTGATCCTGCGCGGCTTGACCGATGCGCGGCAGCTCATCGTCACGGGGCAGGGTCATGGCGTGGAGGCTGTCGGCTGCATGCCGCATCTGATCTACGAGTTCGTCAAGACGCTCACGCCCAGGCAACTCGATGCCCGTTGCCTGGACAAGCAAGGCCCGGTGCATCCATTCATCACGTTCAATGGAGCCACGCCATGATCGAAGTTGCCGATTTGCACAAGGCCTTTGGCGAGGTGAAAGCCGTCGATGGTGTGGGCTTCACGGCTCGCGACGGCGAGATTACCGGCCTGCTTGGCCCCAACGGCGCCGGCAAGACCACCACCTTGCGCATGCTGTACACCTTGATGAAACCCGATCACGGCAGCGTGCGCGTGGATGGCATCGACGCCGTGGCCGATCCGCTGGCAGCGCGCCGGCGCCTGGGCGTGTTGCCGGATGCGCGCGGTCTGTACACGCGCCTGACCGCGCGCGAGAACATCGACTACTTCGCCAGCCTGCATGGCCTGGAAACGAAGATTTCGCAGCAGCGTCGCGATGCACTGGTGGATGCACTGGAGATGCGCGATTTTCTGGATCGGCGCACACAGGGCTTCTCGCAAGGTCAGCGCGTGAAGACGGCCATCGCCCGCGCGCTCATCCACGATCCGCACAATGTCATTCTTGATGAGCCGACCAATGGCCTGGACGTGATGGCCACGCGCGGCATGCGTGGCTTCATGCGCGAGCTGCGCGACAGTGGTCATTGCGTGCTGTTTTCCAGCCACATCATGCAGGAGGTCGGTTTGCTCTGCGATCGCATCGTGGTCATTGCCGCCGGTCGCGTGGTGGCCGACGAATCGCCGCAGGCGCTGCGCGAGCAGACTGGCCAGGAAAACCTGGAAGATGCCTTCGTCTCGCTGATCGGCAGCGCCGAGGGATTGGCCGCATGAATGCCATCGCTGCGGTGTTCATCAAGGAAATACGCGAGAATTTGCGCGACAAGCGCACCATCATGAGCGCCTTGCTGTACGGGCCGTTGATCGGTCCGGCCATGTTCGTGTTGATGATGTTCGCCATCTCCTCGCAACTGGGAGGCGCGCGCAGTCCGGTCGACATCCCCGTGATTGGCGCCAATCGTGCTCCGACCCTGGTCACCGAGCTCAAGCAGGCCGGGCTGGTGCCGCAACCGTCCACGGCGTCACCGATGGCGATGGTGGAGTCGCACATGGCCAGGGTCGTGCTGCGCATTCCGTCGACCTATGCCGCGCAGTGGAAGGCTGGTCGGCCGGCCACGGTGGAGCTTTTCTACGACAGCTCGCAGCGTGGCGTGCAATCGACCATCGCACGGGTAAAAGGCATGCTGGAAGCCTGGTCGCGCAAACAAGGTGCATTGCGTCTTTTGGCGCGCGGCATATCGCCAACAGTGATTACACCACTGGTCATCGCCGATCGCGACCAATCCACGCCGATGTCGCGGGCGGGCCTGTTTCTGGCATTCATGCCATATTTTTTCGTGATCGTGTTGTTTACCGGCGGCATGTATCTGGCCAACGATCTCACGGCCGGCGAGCGGGAGCGGCAGTCGCTGGAGCCGTTGTTTGCCAGTCCGGTGGCACGCTGGCGCATCCTGCTGGGCAAGCTGGGTGCCGTGTGCGTGTTTGCTCTGGCCAGTCTGGTGATCTGCCTGGTGTTGACCCTGGTTGCCGCGCGCATCGTGCCGATGCCGGCATTGGATATCGCGGTGAATCTTGGCGTGCGCTTCGGCGCGCTCACCTTGCTGTTGATGTTGCCGCTGGCATCGCTGATTGCAGTGGTGCAGACGCTGGTGGCGGCGTTCGCCAAGAGCTATCGCGAGGCGCAGACCTATCTGCAATTCATGATGATCGTGTTGGTCATTCCGTCGGTGGTCATGAGTTTCATGCCGATGAACGTGCGTGACTGGGTGTATCTGATTCCGGTGATGGGTCAGCAGATCGGCATCACGCAGTTGCTGGGTGGCGCCATGCCCAGCGGGCTGGAGATCGTCTATTGCCTGGCCGGCAGCGGCGTCGCCACGCTGGTGGCGGGTGTGATTACGGTGTGGGTCTATCGCTCCGAACGGCTGGCTATTTCGGCCTGAAAACCTGTATTTTCGATTTTGCCAAACCGTGCAGGCGGAGGCAGGACGCCCGGAGTAAAAGAAACGCGCCTCAAGGTCGGTACCCTGCGGGCCGGATCCTGCATGCTCAGCTGACGGCCAGCTGAGGGCGCAAGTGTCAGGGTTGGGAGGGCCGTGTTCGCGCAATCCTTCGGCTCATTTGAAAACTCACGGGCGTGACGGCACGTCTGTCTCGGGCAGGCGGCGCTCGATCAGCCGGCACAAGGTGGCGACGTGATCGGGCCGCGTGTTGAGTGCGGGGATGTAGCGCAGGTCGCCACCGCCGGCCGCACGGAAGGTGTCGCGGTTTTGCATGGCGATTTCTTCCAGCGTCTCGAGACAGTCGACGGCAAAGCCAGGGCAAATCACGTCCAGTTGCCGGATGCCGGCGGCGCCAAGCTCGCGCACCATGGTGTCGGTGTAGGGTGAAAGCCACGGTTCGCGGCCCACGCGCGATTGGAACGCGATGCTGGCCTCGGCATCGGTCATGCCCAGTCGCTCGCGCAGTTTCCGCGCAGTTGCCTGGCACTGCAGCGGGTAGGGATCGCCGGCATGCGTGTAGCGTTGCGGGATGCCATGGAAGCTCATCAGCAGGTGATTGCCGCGGCCATGTTCGTGCCAGTGTTCGCGCACGGATGCGGCCAGGGCGTCAAGGTAGTTTTCGTCTGCGTGATACTGGTCGATGATGCTGACCTCGGGCGGCCAGCGCAGGCTCTTGATCGCATCGGCCACGGCGTCGAACACGCTGCCGCTGCTGGTGGCCGAATATTGCGGATACAGCGGCAGCACCAGCAGCTTGCCCACGCCGCCGCGCTGCAGCCCGGTGATGACGTCGGCCACGCGTGGATGGCCGTAGCGCATGGCCAAGGCGACTTTGACGCGGTGGTCACGGCGGACCAGTTCGTCGCGTACGGCGGCGGTGAGGGCTTCGCTGTACACGCGCAGGGGCGAGCCTTCTGGCATCCAGATGCGTGCATAAGCGCGCGCCGATCGCTGGGGACGGATGCGCAGGATCACGCCATGCAGGATGGGTTGCCAGCGCCATTGCGGGTATTCGATGACGCGCGGATCGCTGAGAAATTCGGCCAGATACGGGCGCAATGCCGCCGCCGTCGGCGCATCCGGCGTGCCCAGGTTAACCAGCAGTACACCTGTGCCCGGTAGGCTGGCAGCAACGTGCTCGCCCAGTCCCGTGTAGTGACGCATTCCCGCCATGATGAAGATGTCCGACAAGTCGCGCGCAGTCTGCCACAAGGTGGCAAACTTTGCGGGTGGCGCATGGTCCGAGCAGATACGGCATGGTGTTTCGCGGCCCGCGAACCCCACCGCTTCCAACCCAGGCATCGACCTTTTCCCGGAGAGTCCCGTATGACCCGCAAACTGTTCAAGCTTCTGGCCGTTGCCCTGCTTCTGGCCAGCCTGCCGCTGGCAGCCGTGCAGGCGGCCGACAGTGTTGGCCAGGACAAGATCCTGGATCTCGCCAATCAGGCAACCCAGGTGCTCGATCACATCGAGAGCAGCCCCGATCGCGCCATTCCGCAGGATCTGCTGCGCAACGCCAAGGCCGTGGTGGTGGTGCCGACGGTGGTCAAGGCAGGCTTCATCATCGGTGCGCGTCACGGCGAGGGCCTGGTGTCGGTGCGACGCAGCGACGGCACCTGGTCGCTGCCGGTGTTCGTTGATCTTTCCGGCGGCAGCGTGGGTTTTCAGGCCGGGGTGTCGTCCACGGACGTGATCCTGGTGTTCCGCACCGAGCGCGGTGTCGACGGCCTCGTGCATGGCAAATTCACGCTTGGCGTCAATGCGGCGGTGGCGGCGGGGCCGGTCGGCCGCAATGCGCATGCTTCCACCGATGCGCAGATGCACGCGGAGATTTATTCCTACTCGCACTCGCGCGGCCTGTTCCTCGGCGTGGCCCTGGATGGCACCGCCATCACCATCGACTACGGCGATCTGGCCGCGATCTACGGTCCGGGCATCACGCCGCGGCGCGTGTTCGAGGGTGGCGTGAGCAATGTGCCGGCGCCGATCAAGGCGTTCCGCGATCGTTTGGCCAGTTACGCCGGCCAGCCGGCCGCGACACCGGCCCCCGCAGGCAGTGCGGCGCAGTGACCGATTCAGGCTGCTGAACCGGAAGCAGGCTGCGGCGATGCGTGCGGTTCCGTGCTGCCCGTGACCGACAGAACGGAGTATTCTGGTAACCCGCATACACAGGTGGAGAAACCGGTTGCCTTGACGTGGTACCGGCGTGATCCGCCAGAGGTCATCATGGGTTTAGACAGTATTTGGCATTGGCTCATCCTGCTCGTCATCATCCTGGCGCTGTTCGGCACCAGCAAGTTGAGCAAGATCGGCCCGGATATCGGCAACGCCGTGCGCGAGTTCAAGAAGGCATTGCATGGTGACGATGCCAAGGACGACGCGGCCAAGGGTGCGGAAACGCTCAAGGCCGATCCGCCGGCGTCGGCCGCCGACGCCACCCAGCAGCAGGCTCGGCACGACTCCGCCGAATCGAAGTAATCCCCGACGGGTCTGTCATGTTCGACTTCAGCCTGGGCAAGCTGCTCATCGTGGCGCTGATCGCGTTGATCGTGCTCGGCCCCGACAAGCTGCCGGGCGCGGCACGCACGGTTGGTGCATTGATCCGGCGCCTGCGCAGCGGTTGGGACAGCGTGCGGGCCGAGGTCGAGCGCGAACTGGAAGTCGATGAAATCCGCCGCGCCGCGCGGCAGGCCGCGGCCGATGCCGAGGCGGTGCAAACTGAAGCCAGCACCACCTTGAAACACCTCAACGAAGAGCTGGACAAGGTGCGCGAGATCCGCCATCAGCTCGCAGACAGCGCAGTCGACGCGGAAGTGACGACGCCTGAGACCGTTGCGATCGCGGTACCGGAAGCACGGGTGGCCGTGGGTGGCGATCACGCTGTAACGGACATCGGTGATCGGCAGGAAGCACGCTGATGGCCAAGGCCAGGTCCGACGCCGATGGCGATGCCGAGCAAAGCCTGTTCTCGCACCTGATCGAACTGCGCTCGCGCCTGCTCAAGGCCATTGCGACGATCGTGGTGGTGTTCGTGGCGCTGGCATTTTTCGCCAACGACCTGTACTCGGAACTGGCGGCGCCGTTGGTGGCGCGTCTGCCGGCCGGGGCGCACCTGATCGCCACGCAGGTCACCAGCCCGTTCATCACGCCGCTCAAGCTCGCGCTGTATACGGCGGTGTTCGTGAGCATGCCGATGATCGTCTACCAGCTGTGGGCCTTCGTCAGCCCCGGTTTGTATCGCAGCGAGAAGCGTCTGGCGCGGCCGTTGCTGGTGGCATCGGTGCTGCTGTTCTATCTGGGCTGCGCGTTCGCCTATTTTCTGGTGCTGCCGGCGGCGTTCCGCTTTCTCACGTCAGTGGTGCCGGCAGGCGTGGAGATGATGACCGACATCAACCACTACCTGCATTTCGTGATGCTGATGTTCTTCGGCTTCGGTTTGTGCTTCGAAGTGCCGGTGGTGGTCGTGGTGCTGGCGGCGATCGGCATCGTGGATTACCACAAGCTGCGCAGCTGGCGCCGTTATGCCGTGGTCGGCGCGTTCGCGATTTCCGCCGTGGTCACGCCGCCGGATGCCACCTCGATGTTCTTGCTGGCCATCCCGATGTACCTGCTTTACGAGTTGGGCCTGATCGCGGTGCGTGTGTTGGTGCGGCCGAAAAAAGCGGAAGACGTGGCGCACGGGTGAGGCGCATCGGGGCCGTGATCATGGCTGTCGTGCTGCCACCAGCCCCTGCAGCACGCTGAAGGCTTGCGCCAATGCGTAATCATCCTCGGCCAGTGAGGTGTTGCTGGCCAGCGTGCGCTCGGCAGCGGTCTGGCTGGCACGCACGGCGGCAGGGTCCGGATTGACGAGATGGTGCGCCAAATCGGCCTCGGCGCCGATCAGCGTGGGCGGGCCGTCGCCACGGTTTGCCACCAGGTCGGGAATGATGATGTCCGGGGTGATGCCTGCGGCTTGGATCGAGGTGCCATCCGGCGTGTAGTAGCGCGCGGTGGTGAGTTTGAGCATGTGGTCGGCATCGACCGGGATCACGGTCTGCACGACGCCCTTGCCGAACGTGCGTTGGCCCATGATGACGGCGCGGTGGTTGTCCTTGAGCGCGCCGGTAAGGATTTCCGCCGCCGACGCGGTGCCGTGGTTGACCAGCACCACCATGGGTGCGCCGTGCAACATATCGCCTGGTTGCGCCACGAAGCGCATGTCGCTGTCGGGCAGACGGCCGCGGGTATAGACGATCAGGCCGCCATCGAGAAAGGTGTCGGCCACGCCGACGGCGGCATTGACCACGCCACCGGGGTTGGAGCGCAGGTCGAGCACCACGCCCTTGGGTTGCCCGTGTTTGGCGATCCATGTGGCCAATCGCTGGTGCAGCTCGGCCGTCGTGTTTTCCTGGAACTGACTGATGCGGATGCAGGCATAGCCCGGAGCCAGTGTGCGGATGCGCACGCTGACCATGGAGATGCGCGAGCGTGTCAGGGTTTTCGTGATCGGCGTGGCGTCCTTGGCGTGCATGAAGGTCAGGGTGATCTTGCTGCCGAGCTTGCCACGCAGCTTGTTGATCGAAGCCTGCATGTGGTCGGGATCGACCGGGGCGTGGTTGATCTGGACGATCTCGTCGCCGGGCTGGATGCCGGCTTTGGCGGCGGGCGAATCGTCCAGTGGCGTGATGACCATCAGGTGGTGGTTACGGGTTGTGACCAGCACGCCCAGACCCACGTAGGCGCCGTGGGTTTCGTCGGCCAGTTGCTGCATGCCGTTGCGATCGAGGTAGGCGCTGTGCGGATCCAGCTGGCTGAGCATGCCGGTGATGGCGGCATTCATCAGGGTCTGATTGTCGATTTTCTTGACGTAGGCCTGACGGATGATTTCGTACACGCGCGTGAAATCACGGATCTGCTGCAATGTCGGCTGATTGGGCGCGGCACTGCTGCTGGCCATTGCCGGCAGGACGCGTGTGGCGGCAGGGGCCGGCGTGGCGCGCTGTGCCAGCGCAAGGGGCGCGCAGAGCACGGCGACGACGGCAAGAACGGATGAAGCAAGGCGCATGCACATCTCCAAAAGGGCGTCGTCTGCGCATGGCGCAGATTGGGCGTCAGTGTTTGGCCAGCCACGGCAACGGATTGACAGGCTTGCCGCGATGGCGCAGGCCAAAATATACCCCCGAGGCGTCGCTGGCGCTGGCCCCGGCCGTGGCGATCGGCTGGCCGGCGTTCACCCAGTCGCCGACGCTGGTTTCAAGCGATTCGTTGCCGCCATACAGGCTCATCCAGCCGTTGCCGTGATCGATGATGACCAGCAGCCCGTAGCCGCGCAGCCAGTTGGCAAAGGCCACGCGGCCGTGGGCCACGGCGCGGACTGGCGTGCCGCGGGCGGCACGGATGGTGATGCCTTCGTTGTAGCGTTGGACCTTGCCGTGAACCGGCCAGGGCAACTTGCCGCGGCGATGCGCGAACAGCGTGCTGGCGGGCAGGTGGTCGGGGATGTCGGCAAACACGTTGCGCAGTCTGACGAGCAGCTTGTCGAGGGTTTGACGATTCTGTTCCAGCTGGCGCATCTGCCGGTGCTGGGTTTTGAGCTGGGCATCAACTTTGGCCAGCAGGGCCTGCTGCTTTTGCCGTGAGGCCTGCAGCGCGGCCAGACGCTGCTGCCCTTGCGCACGGGCGGCTTTCAGTGCCTGTTGCTGTTGCGTGATTCCGGCTTCGATCCGGTTCAGGCTGGCCAGTTGGCCAAGCAGGGCGCGAATGCGTTGGATGCGGTCGTGTTGGAAGTAACGCGAATAGGCCAGTGTGCGCGCCAATTTGGCCATGTCGGCATCGCCCAGCAGCAGACGCAGGTTGGAACCGTTCTGGATCTTGTACGCAGCGCGCAGCAAGTCGGCCAAGGCCTCGCGTTGACTGGCGAGCGATGTCTTGAGCGTGGCGCGTTGTTTTTCCAAAGCATTCAGCCGGCTCTGGCTGGCAGCGATAGCCCGGTTGCCGGTGCGCACGGCATGGGCGGCGGCATTGAGTTGGTCCGCTTGCGCAGCAAGGCGAGTGTTGATGGCGTCGCGTTTGCCGGCAGTCGCGCGCTGCTTGTCAGCCAATGCCTGGAGGCGCTGTTTCACCGCGGCCAGCTTTTTCTTGACGCTGGTTTGCTGGCCGGTGATGCCGGCGTGTGCCGGTATTGGCATGAAAGTCAGGCTGGCGGTCAGACACAGGCCACAGGACAGGTATAGGAAAAATTCGCGCATGGTCGCTTGATTATGCCGTGTGTGCCGCGCTGCCCGCGAGTGTTGGTGCGGCATGTTCAGGTGTGCTTCGAAAATGGTCGACAACTGGTATGCCATACCAGTTTTTTTGAAGATTGAAATTTCGACATGAAGAGGCCGTATATACGGCTATTTCATTTTGCGTTGTTCGCATGTCCGTGATTAATTCGACTGGCATACCCGGCTTTGTGTGCCGCGCGAATCATCGAAATGATGAACGTGCGGGGTCCATGTGCGCAGAATCCGGGCAGCACCCGTCATCCATGCGAGAGCCATCATGAACGCATCCCTGTACGACCCGATATTCGAACACGACAGCTGTGGCTTCGGCCTGCTGGCGCAGATCGACGGGCGTGCCAGCGGAAAACTCGTGGATCAGGCTTTTGCTGCCCTTGCGCGCCTGTCGCATCGTGGTGCGGTCAATGCCGATGGCATCAGCGGCGATGGTTGCGGCGTGCTGATCCACGGTGCGCCAGCATGGTTGCGCGCATTGGCCCAGGCTGCTGGCCTGACGCTGGCCGATCGCTTCGCTGCCGGTTTGGTGTTCCAGCCAGCCGACGCCGACGCAGCCGACATCCTGACCTTCGAGGCGTGCCTTGTCGCCGAGGGTGTCGTTGTGGCCGGTTGGCGCGAGGTGGCAGTCAATCCCGAGGCCTGTGGTCCGCTGTCCAACATCGGTCGGCCGCGCGTGCGCCAGGTGTTCGTCAACGCCGCGGCGGGCATGGATGCGTCAACTTTCGAGCGTGCGCTGTTCCGCGCCCGTCGGCGTACCGAGTTGCACATAAACGACGATGCGCGCTTCCACGTGGTGTCGCTGTCCGCGCATGTCATCGGCTACAAGGCCATGGCGGCGCCAGGGCGTTTGCGCGATGTTTTTCCCGATCTGTCGCACCCCCGTCTGGCGGCCGACGCGATGGTGTTTCATCAGCGCTTTTCCACCAACACCGCGCCGTACTGGCATCTGGCGCAACCATTCCGCGTGCTGGCGCACAACGGCGAGATCAACACCATCGCCGGCAACCGACGCTGGGTGCGCGCACGCACGCCGCTGTTCGAGTCCCCGTTGCTGCGGCTGGATGATCTTGGCTCGCCCTGCCGCATGACGGGCTCGGATTCGCAAAGCCTGGATGGGGTGCTGGAATTGCTGCTGGCTGGTGGCAAGGACATGCTCGAAGCGGTGCGCATGCTGGTGCCGCCGGCGTGGCGCGCGCAGCAGCCGGTGGATGATGCCTTGCAGGCGTTCTATGCCTGCCATGCCGCGGCCAGCGAACCGTGGGACGGCCCGGCGGCATTGGTCATGTGCGATGGTCACTACGCGGCCTGCCTGCTCGACCGCAATGGTTTGCGCCCGGCGCGCTGGGAGCTGTCAGACGACAATCATCTGCTGGTCGGCTCCGAAGCCGGTTTGTGGGATGTGCCGGCGGCGCGTGTGGCGGCGCGTGGGCGGTTGGGGCCGGGGCAAATGCTGGCGGTGGATTTTGGCGCGCATCGCCTGTTGCACGATGCCGACATCAATGCCGTCAATCGCGCGCGCGCGCCATATCGCGAGTGGTTGCGCATGGGCGCCGAGCACGTGGCCGACGATGGGGACGAGGCGGCGCTCACTCCGTTGCCGACCGACGCGCTGACGCGCGACCAGAAGCTGTTCGGTCTGACCCGCGAAACCTGTGAAACACTGGTCAAGGTCATGGCCGAATTTGGCAAGGGCCCGATCGGCGCGATGGGCGACGACACCCCGGTGGCGGCGCTGTCGGGGCGCGCGCGCTCGTTGTACGACTACTTTCGGCAGGGCTTCGCGCAGGTCACCAATCCACCGATCGACCCCTTGCGCGAACGCTTGATGATGTCGCTGGTCACGCGCTTGGGCGCCAATGGCAACCCGTTCGCGGTGGAGCCAAGTCGCGGCCATCAGGTGGTGTTGCCCACGCCGCTGTTGTCCGACGCCGCACTGCGGCAGATCACCGAGCTGCCGCGCTTTGCCGGGCGCGTGCTCACACTGGATTTGTGTGCCGGCACTGGCGACAGCCTGGCCGATGCCATCGAGCACTTGTGCCAGCGCGCCGAAGCGGCCGTGCGCGATGGTGCCGAGCTGCTGGTGTTGAGCGATCGCACACCGCGCGCTGGTGTGGCGCCGATGCACGCGCTGGCGGCCACCGGTGCGGTGCACGCGCGACTGGTTGATGCCGGCTTGCGTTGTCGTTGCCATTTGCTGGTTGATACCGGCACGGTGTTCGAAGCGCACGATTTGGCCTGCCTGATCGGTTGCGGCGCCAGTGCGGTGTGTCCGTGGTTGGCCTGGCAGACCGTGGCCGACATGCATCGACGCGGACATGCACGCGCCGAGGGCTGGCTGGCCGGCGTGCTGGCCAATTACCGCAAGGCGCTGATCGCGGGGCTGCTCAAAGTGCTGTCCAAGTCCGGCATTGCCACCACCTCGGGCTATCGCGGTTCGCAGCTGTTCGAGATCGTCGGGCTGGATGCCGAAGTGGTCGATGCGTGTTTTCCCGGCACGCCATCGCGGCTGGCCGGCATCGGCTTTGCCGAGCTTGAGGCGGACCAGCGCGAACGCTGCGACGAGGCATGGAATCCGGCGGCGGCGCGGCATCTGGGCAGCGTGCACAAGGCGGTTTACCACGACGGCGAGTACCACATGTTCAATGCCGACGTGGTGGAAGCGTTGCAAGTGGCGGTGCGCACCGGCGACATGGACGACTATCAACGTTACGCGCACACGGTCAATGCGCGCCCGGCCTCGGCCTTGCGCGATCTGTTGCGCTTGCGCGAAGCGGCCACGCCGTTGCCGCTGGACGAGGTCGAGCCTGTGGAATCGATTCTGGCGCGCTTTGACAGTGCCGGCATGTCGCTCGGCTCGCTCTCGCCCGAGGCGCACGAGACCTTGGCGATTGCCATGAATCGTCTCGGCGGGCGCAGCAATTCCGGTGAAGGTGGCGAGGACCCGGCGCGTTACGATACCGAGCGCACTGCCAGGATCAAGCAGGTGGCCTCGGGCCGGTTCGGCGTCACCCCGGCGTATCTCGTGCATGCCGAAGTGCTGCAGATCAAGATCGCGCAGGGCGCCAAGCCGGGCGAGGGCGGGCAGCTGCCGGGCTACAAGGTCAACGCGATGATCGCGCGCCTGCGCCATGCACGGCCCGGCACCGAGCTGATCTCGCCGCCGCCGCATCACGATATTTATTCGATCGAGGATCTGGCGCAGCTGATTCACGATTTGCGCGAGGTCAATCCGCAGGCGCTGGTGTCGGTCAAGCTGGTCAGTCATGCCGGCGTGGGCACGGTCGCGGCCGGCGTGGTCAAGGCCGGCGCCGATCTCATCACCATTTCCGGTCATGACGGCGGCACCGGCGCCAGCCCGATCGAGTCGATCCACCATGCCGGCACGCCGTGGGAGCTGGGTTTGTCCGAAGCGCGGCAAACCTTGCTGCGTCATGGCTTGCGGCGGCGCGTGCGGTTGCAGACCGACGGTGGTCTGAAGACCGGGTTGGATGTCATCAAGGCGGCCATCCTTGGTGCTGACAGTTTCGGTTTCGGTACCGCGCCGATGTTGGCCATGGGTTGCCGTTACCTGCGCCTGTGTCACCTGAACAATTGCGCCACCGGCATCGCCACGCAACACGAGGGTTTGCGTCACGACCATTTCCATGGCGAGCCGGAGATGATCATGAATTTCTTCCGCTTCGTCGCCGAGGATGTGCGCCATTGGCTGGCGCGGCTGGGCGTGCGCACGTTGGCCGAAGTGATCGGTCACACCGAATGGTTGCAGGCCGGGCCGGTGGCGCATGCGCGGCAGGCGCAGCTGGATCTGGCGCCGCTGCTGGCCGAGGCCGAGCCGGCGGCGGGCGCGTGCTTTGCCGACGTGCCGGCCTGCCTGGGCCAGCACGACGGCACGCTGGCCGCGCGCATGCAGGCCGACGCGGCGGCGCTGGTGGCCGCGCGGCGTGGCGGCACGTTGTCCTACGTGATCGGCAATACCGATCGCGCCGTGGGGGCGCGCCTGTCCGGTGAGGTGGCGCGGCATTGGGGCGATGCCGGCATGGCCGATGCGCGGATCGACATCCGCCTGACCGGTACGGCCGGCCAGAGCCTCGGCGCCTTCAACGCGGGCGGCGTGCATCTGCACGTCGAAGGCCAGGCCAACGATTACGTCGGCAAGGGCATGGCCGGCGGGCGCATCGTGTTGGTGCCGCCCGCAGATGCCGGTTTTGGTGGCGCGGCGGTCATCATGGGCAACACCTGCCTGTATGGCGCGACCGGCGGCGAGCTGTTCGCGGCGGGCCTTGCCGGCGAACGTTTCGGCGTGCGCAATTCCGGTGCCCAGGCCGTGGTCGAGGGCGTGGGCGATCACGGCTGCGAATACATGACCGGCGGCGTGGTGGTGGTGCTGGGGCCGACCGGCGTCAATTTCGGTGCCGGCATGACCGGTGGTGTCGCCTTCGTGCTGGACACGCGCGGCGATTTGCCGGCGCGTTGCAGCGCAGCGGAGGTGGCGCTGCAGCGCATGCACGAGTGTGCGGATCAAGCGAGTGTCGGGTGGCTGAAAAAACTGCTGGAGCGACACGTTGCGCTGACCGGCAGTGCGCGTGGCTGCCGCTTGCTGGCCGATTTCGAGCGTCAACTGGGCAATTTCTGGCTGGTCGAGCCGCGCGGTACGCGCCGTGACGATCAGGCCGACAACGATGGACGGAGAGCGGCATGATCGACCGCGATTATGTGTTCCGTTTTCTGGATGTGCCGCGACAACTGCCACCCAAGCAGTCGGCGGCCGAGCGCATCACCCATCATGGCGAGATCCGCCCGGCGTTCACCGACAAGGCGGCGGTCGAGCAGGCCTCGCGTTGCCTGGATTGCGGCAATCCGTATTGTTCGCGCGGTTGCCCGCTCAACAACGACATTCCCAATTGGCTCAAGCTGGTGCGCGACGGCCGCGTCATCGAGGCGTGCGAGTTGATGCACGTGACCAACCCGCTGCCGGAAGTGTGCGGTCGGGTGTGTCCGGTCGAGCGCCTGTGCGAAGGCGGTTGCACGCTCAATCACACCGACATCGGCGCGGTGACGATCGGCAACGTCGAGCGTTATGCGGTCGAGGAGGCGTTCAAGCGTGGCTGGCGCCCGGACTTGTCGGGCGTGCGCGAAACCGGCCGGCGCGTGGCCATCATCGGCGCCGGCCCCGCGGGTCTGGCTTGCGCCGATCGCCTGCGCCGCGCCGGTATCGGCGCCGACGTGTTCGATCGCCACGACGAGGTGGGCGGCATGCTGATCTACGGCCTGCCGTCGTTCAAGCTGGAAAAGGAGGTCGTGCTGCGCCGGCGCGAGATTCTCGAAGACATGGGCGTGCGCTTCCAGTTGGGCGTCGAGATCGGGCGTGACCTGCCGTTCGATGAGCTGCTGGTCAGTCACGATGCGGTGTTCATGGGCACCGGCGCCTATGGCCTGGTCGACGGCGGCCTGCCGGGGCTGGAACTGGCTGGCGTGCAGCAGGCGCTGCCGTTCCTGATCGGCAACACGCGGCGCCTGCGCGCGGGGCGTGACGAGGATGCCCGTTGCGATGTGCGCGGCCGTCGCGTGATCGTGCTCGGCGGTGGCGATACCGCGATGGATTGCGTGCGCACCGCCGTGCGGCTGGGCGCCAGTGAAGTGACCTGCGTGTATCGGCGTGATGAAATCGGCATGCCCGGCTCGATCCGCGAAGTGGCGCATGCGCGCGAGGAGGGTGTCGGTTTCCGCTATGCCTGTCAGCCACTGGCGTTGCTCGGCAATGCGCTGGAAGTGGTCGGCGGCGCCCGCGTCGAGGGTGTGCGCGTGTGTGACACCGAGCGCGAGTCCTCGCCGTTCGGTCCGGCGCGTTCGCGTTGGCACAACGTGCCGGGCAGCGAGCGGGTACTGCCGGCCGATGTGGTCATCATCGCCTTCGGGTTCCGCCCCAGCTTGCCCTCATGGAACGCGGCGTTCGGCATCGATGGCGATGCGCAGGGCCGTGTCCGCGTGAGTGATGCGGGACGCTTGGCGCAGCAAACGTCGAACCCGCGCATTTTTGCGGGCGGCGACATGGTGCGTGGCGCGGATCTGGTGGTCACCGCCGTGCGCGACGGTCGCGATGCGGCAGCTTCCATTGTGCGCAGCCTTGGCCTGACACGGACTGCGGCCGTGGCGTGAGCGCGCGGCGCGGCTGCGGCGTGAATGTTTCGACGATAATGCGCGGATGTGCCTGATCGCTTTTGCCTGGAACGTCCACCCGCGCTGGCGCCTGCTGTTGCTGGGCAACCGCGACGAGGCGCACGCGCGCCCGGCCGCGCCGTTGGCGCATTGGGAGGATGCGCCGTCGATCATGGCCGGACGCGACCTCGAAGCCGGCGGCACCTGGATGGGCGTGGCCGCCGATGGCCGCGCCGGCGTGGTGACCAATGTGCGCGATCCCTTGGCCGGCAAGGACGGAGCGTCGCGTGGCCTGCTGATTGCCGACTATTTGCGTGGCAGCGACAGCGCCAGCGGATACGCGCAAGCCTTGCATGCGGCTGACGTGCACTACCGCCCGTACAATCTGTTGCTGTTCGATGCGCAGGCGGCGTATTACCTCGGCAACCATCCCGAACGGCGCGCGCAGGCGGTTGCGCCAGGCATCCACGGCTTGTCCAACGCCGATTTCAATACGCCGTGGCCGAAGACGCGTGCGCTCACGGCGCGCATCGACGACTGGATGCGCCATGGTGGCGACGAGGATTTTGACTCGCTGTTCGCCGCGCTGGCCGATGACAGTCGCTGGCCCGACGAGGTGCTGCCCGATACCGGCATCGGCATCGCGCTCGAACGCGAACTGTCGGCCACCTTCATTCGTGGCCATCGCTACGGCACCCGCGCCAGCACCCTGATCGCCATCGATCACCGAGGCGCGGGTTGCATCATCGAACGTCGTTTCGGTCCCGATGGTGTGGCGCAAGGGGACACCCGCATCGCGATCGATGCGGGTGTTTGAGCGCATCAGTGCGTCGGCGTGACCGGCGGTGCGCCGGGGCCGATGTACTTGGCCAGGAAGGCCTGCATCTGCGTCAACAACTTGGCGCGATCGGCGGCCGAGTAGAATCCGTGGCCCTCGTGACTGAGTGCCAGCCACTGGAACGGCTTGTGCGCATCCTCCAGTGCCGAGCGCATTTCCTTGGCACCGGCATAGGGTGCCTGGTTGTCATCCTTGCCGTGGACCAGAAACACCGGGACATGGATCTTGTCGACCAGGTCAACCGGCGAGTTGGCTTTCAGCTTGGCCATGTCATGGCCGAGCACGGTGGCAAGATAACTTTGTCCCGATTCGGTTGATTGCACGTTGCCCTTGTCCAGCAGCATCGGCAGGTCGTACACGCCGGCGTAGCCGATGGCGCACTTGTACAGCTTGGGTGCGCGGATGACCTGCATCAGTGCCGAATAGCCACCGAAGCTGCCGCCGTAGACACAGATGCGGTCGGGGTTGGCCAGATGGTGGGCGATGGTCCACTTCACGCCGTCGATGATGTCCTGTTGGATGCGCGTGCCCCACTTGCGATAACCGGCATGCTTGAAGCCGACGCCACGGCCACCGGAGCCGCGATAGTTGACCTGCAGCACCAGATAGCCGCGGTTGGCCAGGAACTGCGCGTCGTAGTCGAATGACCAGTCGTCGCGGATGCCGTACGGGCCACCGTGCGGTACCACCACCATCGGCAGGTTCTGTTGCTTGCGATGCAGCGGGAACGTGAGGATGCCCGAAAGCTCCATGCCGTCGCTGGCCTTGAAGTGGAACGGATAGCGCGTGGCCATGAGCTTGGGGTTGATCCACGGCGCGGCCGAGAACAACTTCTTGACCTTGAAGGTGTGCGTGTTGATGAGGTAGTAAGAGCCCGGATCGCGATCGCTGTAGACCGAGAACAGCAACTTGCCGCCATCCTGGTCGAAGTTGATGAAGTCGATGGCTTCGTTCGGGAAGACTTTCTGCAGGGCGCGGTAGAGCTTGGAGTCCGGTGCCTTGGCGTCGAAGAACGTGGGTTGCGGGACGCCATCTTGCGGAGCCGCGGCAAACGGTCGATACGGCATTGCCGTCCACTGGATGTCGCCTTCGCTGGCAAACCCGTTGCTGGCCAGCACCTTGCGCTGACTGCCATCAAGTGCCTCGCTGACCAGTTGATCCGGCTTGCCCTGCGGACTGATCAACGCGTAGACGTGCTGATGATCGGGCGTGAAGGCCAACGGGTTGAAGAATCCGCCCATTTGTCCGGGTTTGAGCTTGACCCAGCCGTCATTGATGCCGGTGTGACGGTAGACCACGAACTGGAACTGGGCATTGTCGCCATAGGCATAAACCGCCTTGCCGGCCGGATTGACGGCGAAATCCATGCCGGCCACGCCGATCTGTGCCACGAGGTGACGCGTGTTGTGCGCCGCATCGATGTCGTAGAGGATGCTGAGGTTCTCGCGGTTGAACAGCTCCGCCCGCACGTACACATGGCCGTTCGGCACCGCCGGCCCGCCGACGATGAACCCTTCGCCATCGTCGGGTGTGCGTGATCCGGAGTGTCGACCGAAACCGGGCATGTAGCCATACAGGTAATTCTGTCGGGTGCCGTGCAGATTGGTGGCGACGACTTGCCCGGTGTCACTGGGTTCATCCAGCGACCCCAGGTGCTTGCCAATCGAGAACACGATCCAGTCATTGCTGACCCACATAGGGTCCAGCGGCAACTCATGGATCGGCATGCGCATCTCGCTGACGATGGACATGTCCGACAATTGGTAGATCACCAGCGCGTGTTCGGTACCGTCGGCGCTGGCCATGCTGACCAGCAGGTGTTTGCCATCGGGCGACAGGCTCGGGTCTCCGACCGTCGAATGACGCGCAAAATCGTTGATCGGCAGCAACCACGATGTCGTCGTTGCTGATCCGGAAGCCGATGGCGTGGTTGCCTGGCCTGCCGTGACGGCAGCCGGAACCCATGCCAGTGAAACCACAAGCGCAGCAAGCGTGTGCAGGCGACGTGAAGCCATGCTGATCCCCTCTTGATGATGACACCCCAGGTCCGAGTATAGCCACAGCCTGACTGGTTGCGGCAATGCCGCGGCGACGCTGCCCGGGCAAGCAGCTACACTGTGAGGTTTCCGCCTGGCCATGTCCGCATGAGTGTTCCTTTCGTCGATAACCTCAACCCGATTGCCTTCCACCTCGGCCCGATTGGCGTGCACTGGTATGGCCTGATGTATCTGGGTGGGTTCTTCGGTGGCTGGTGGCTGGGCGAGCGGCGCCGACGGGCCGGGCGCTTGCCGGTCAGCGCCAACGAGTTCGTCGATCTGCTGTACTACGTGGTGCTCGGCATCATCATCGGCGGCCGGCTGGGCTACATGGCGGTGTATTACCGACCGGTGTCGTGGTTGTGGACCAATCCGCTGGCGCTGTTCCAGGTGTGGGATGGCGGCATGTCTTTCCATGGCGGCCTGGTCGGCGTGCTGGTCGCGGTGGCCTGGTGGTCGCACCGCAAGCGCCTGCATTTTTTCGACACGGTGGATTTCATAGCGCCGCTGGTGCCGATCGGCCTGTTTCTCGGGCGCATCGGCAACTTCATCAACGGCGAGCTGTGGGGCAAGCCCACTCACTTGCCGTGGGCCGTGATTTACCCGCATTCGCATGCCGAGGATCACGCCTACGTGTTCGGTACGGATCTGTTGGGCAATCACATCCGGTTTGCCGCGCATCCGGCCTGGCAATCGCTTTACGATCGCTTTGGCGGCCACCTGCCGCGCCAGCCCAGCGAACTGTACGAGGCCTTTCTCGAAGGCGTGGTCTTGTTCGTGGTGCTGTTCGTGTTCTCGCTGAAGCCGCGCCGGCGCTATGCGGTGTCAGGTCTGTTTGCGCTGCTGTACGGCATCTTCCGGTTTGCCATCGAATTTGTGCGCCTGCCGGATGCGCAGTTGGGCTACATCCTGTGGGGCTGGGTGACGATGGGGCAGATCCTGTCGTTTCCGCTGATCGTCGTTGGCTTGGTGCTGTTGTGGATGTCGCGGCGTGCGCCACGGCTGGAGGTGGTTGCCTCGACGACGGTAGACGCTGCGGCCTGAGTCGGGCCGCGCGGCAAGGGTTCGGCGCGCAGCCATAGCGTGTCGCGCGAACGTATTGAAGTAGGGCACTGCGCTATGCTTGGCGGCATGCGCACCTATCTCGACCTTCTGCGGCATGTGCTCGAACACGGCACGCCCAAATCCGACCGCACCGGCACCGGCACCTTGTCCGTGTTCGGCTACCAGATGCGTTTTGATCTGGCCGACGGTTTTCCGTTGCTGACGACCAAAAAGGTGCACTTCAAATCCGTCGTGCACGAGTTGCTGTGGTTTTTGCGCGGCGACACCAACACGGCGTATCTCAAGGCCAACGGTGTCAGCATCTGGGACGAGTGGGCCGATGCCGACGGCAATCTCGGCCCGGTCTACGGTGCGCAGTGGCGGGCCTGGCCGACGGCGGATGGCGGCGTGGTCGACCAGATCGCATGGGTCATCGACGAGATCCGGCGCAACCCCGATTCGCGCCGGCTGGTGGTCAGCGCGTGGAATGTGGGCGAGCTGCCGAAGATGGCGCTGCAGCCGTGTCATGCACTGTTCCAGTTTCATGTGGCAGTCGGCAAATTGTCGTGCCAGCTATACCAGCGTTCGGGTGACGTTTTTCTCGGGGTGCCGTTCAACATCGCCAGTTACGCGTTGCTTACACACATGATCGCGCAGGTGTGTGGCCTCGAGCCGGGCACGTTCGTGCATACGCTGGGCGACGCGCATCTGTACAGCAATCATCTGGAGCAGGCGCGCGAGCAACTCACCCGCACGCCGCGTGCCTTGCCACGGTTGCACCTCAACCCCGAGGTGCGTTCGATCTTCGATTTTCACTATGAAGACATCGCGGTCGAAGGCTACGATCCGCTGCCTGCGATCAAGGCGCCGATCGCGGTGTAGAGCCTTGCGGCACGTTTCCGGAGCCGCGGTTTTTGCGATAATGCCGTAGCCTGCGTGGACTGCTTCGTGTCGGTCCGCCGCTCACCTTTCAAGGAAACCGCATGTCCATTTCGTTGATCGCCGCCCTGGACCAGAACTCGGCCATCGGCAAGGACGGACAGATGCCGTGGCATCTGCCGGATGACCTGCGCCATTTCAAGGCATGGACCACCGGCAAGTACGTGCTGATGGGTCATCGCACCGCCGAGGCCATCGGCAAGGCGCTGCCGGACCGTCACAACCTGGTGCTCAGCCGGCACCACGAGGCGCCATTTGCCGGCCAGACCACCGTGCGCTCGCTGCCCGAGGCGCAGTCCATCGCCGGCGGTACCGGCCTGGTGGTGATCGGCGGCGGTGAAGTGTTCCGCCAGACCTTGCCGTTTGCGCTGCGCATGTGCCTGACCTGGGTGGATACCAGCATCGAGGGCGCAGACGTGTTTTTCCCGAACGTGCATTTTCGTGACTGGGTGGAAATGTCGCGCGTGCATCACAAGAAGGATGCCGAGCACGCGTACGCCTTCGACATCGTGGAATACGTGCGCGAGTCATAGGCATTGACCGTGTTGCGCGTGGCTGCCGGGGTGCTGGTTGATGCCGACGGCCGCGTGCTGCTGGCCGAGCGCCCGCCCGGCAAACAGCTGGCCGGATTTCGCGAGTTTCCCGGTGGCAAGCTGGAAGCGGGCGAGAGCGTCGTCGAAGCCTTGCGTCGCGAGTTGCGCGAGGAGCTGGCGATCGACGCCGAAGTGATCGATCCGTTGCCGTTGATCGAGGTGCCGTGGCGACATGGCGATGTCGAGTTGCGCCTGATCGCGCATCGGGTGCGCGCATGGCAAGGTACGCCGCGTTCCTGCGAAGGTCAGGCGCTGGATTGGCACGTGCCGGCGCAGATCGATCCGGCCGCGCTGGCGCCGGCCGATCGGCACATCCTGCACGCGGTGCGTTTGCCGAGGCATTATCCGGTGACGCCTGACGTACCGGCGGACACGCCTGTGGCAAATATTCAGGCCCTGCTGCATGCCGCCGTCGACGCGGGCGAAACGCTGTTGCAGCTGCGTCTGCCGACTTGGCCCATGGAGGCTGTGCGCGAATTGGCCGCCGGCTGCCTGCCGTGGTTGCGCGCGGCCGGTGTGTCACTGCTGCTCAACGGTGATATCGAAGGCGCGTTGCAACTGGGCATCGGCGTGCATCTGCGCGCCGCGCAATTGGCTGCCTTGTCGGACCGGCCCTTGCCGCAAGGCCAGTGGGTAGGCGCCTCGTGTCACACCCTCGACGAGCTGCAAAAAGCGCAGGCCATCGGGGCCGACTTTGTTGTGTTGTCGCCGGTCAAGTCCACGCCAACACATCCCGCCGCGGTCACGTTGGGTTGGGTGCAGCTGGAGCAGTTGATTTCCGTCACGCCGTTGCCCGTGTACGCGCTGGGCGGCGTGGGGCCGGATGATCTGGATTGCGCGCTTGCCAGCGGCGCGCAAGGCGTGGCCGGCATTCGCGCGTTCTGGTCGCACGTGTCCGACAGGTAGCAACGCACCGCATGCGCGTGCACGTTGCGGGTTGATGGCAGTGGCGAGGATCGCGGGCACCGCCCGTTCCTACCGTGCAGTGGCTGCCAGCTTGAGATAGCGTCGGTGCAGGCGCCCGACGGTGGCATCGAGCGCGGCAAGATCGCCGTGGTTGTCGATGATGTCGTCGGCGATGGCGCGTCGCGCCGCGTCGCTGGCCTGCGCATCGAGCATGCGTTGCGCGGCGGCTGCATCAATGCCGTCGCGTTGCATCAAGCGAGCGATGCGCGTGGCGACGGGCGCTTCGACCACGGCCACGCGGTCGACCCAAGCGTATTGCGGCCAGGTTTCGACCAGCAGCGGAATGGCCAGCACGCCGTAGGGCCCGGTATCGGCCTGCACGCGCTCGCGCAACCAGGCATTGACGCGCGGATGCACGATGGCTTCCAGTCGACGGCGCGCCCCGATGTCGGCAAATACCCGTTCGCGCAAGGCACGGCGGTCGAGTTGGCCGGCGGCATCGAGCACACCCACGCCAAAGGTCGCCACGATCTCGGCCAGCCCCGGTGTACCCGGCATTACCACCTCGCGCGCGGCGACATCGGCGTCGTGCACGGCGATGCCGCAGGCTGCAAAGGCACGGCCGGCGGCGCTCTTGCCGGCGGCGATGCCGCCGGTCAGGGCCACGGTCCAGCAAGTTGTCTGTGGGGTATCGGTCACGTGCACGGCGTTCGAAAACTTTTGCCAAGATACCCCACAAGCACGGCCCGGCGACAAACCGGGCCGCCAGTTTTACTCGCGGGCCAGTGCCACGATCGGGTCGAGTTTGGCCGCGTTGCGCGCCGGCAAAAAGCCGAACACCAGTCCGATCGCCGTGGAAAAGCCGAACGCGATCAGGATCGCTGCGGGCGAGAAGATCATGTGGAACTGGTGCACGGCCAGGCTGAACAGCTGGCCGAACAGCCACGCCAGCACGATGCCGATGACGCCGCCGACCAGGCACACCATCACCGACTCGATCAGGAACTGGCGGCGAATGTCGCCTTGGCGTGCGCCGACCGCCATGCGGATGCCGATCTCGCGGGTGCGCTCGGACACCGACACCAGCATGATGTTCATCACGCCGATGCCGCCCACCAGCAGTGAGATGGCTGCGATCCCGCCCAGCAGCACCGTCAGCACCTGGGTCGCCGACGTCGCCGTGGCCACGAGGGATGCCTGACTGGACACCGTGAAGTCAGCGGTCGCGCTGGTGACGCCGTGACTGGTCAGCAGTGCGTTCGTCGTCTCCTGGTAGGCCGCCGAGAGGTCCTGGCTGTCGGTCGCCTCCACGTAGATCGTGGAGATCGACGCGCCCGCCGATCCCGCGGCGGCGGCCCACGTCGTCGC
>DASVGO010000011.1:0-15109 GCA_036379495.1 Rhodanobacteraceae bacterium
CGGCGAGCGCGTTACCGAACTGATGAAGCAGGCGCAGTACGCGCCGCTGTCGATTGCCGAGATGGCGGTGTCGATCTTCGCCGCCGAAGAAGGTTATCTGGACGCGCTGCCGGTGGCCAAGGTGCTGCCGTTCGAAAAATCCCTGCACGCTTTCATGCACGCCAACCACGGTACGCTGATGGCCGAGATCGTCAAGACCGGCAAGTGGGACGATGGCACCAAGGCCACCTTCAAGGCGGCACTCGAAGAGTTCAAGAAGACCGGCAGCTGGTAATCGACAGGGCAGACCCATGGCGATCGGACGCGAAATCAAAACCAAGATCAAATCCACGCAGAACATGCGCAAGGTGACGCGTGCGCTGGAAATGGTCTCGGCCTCCAAGATCCGCAAGGCGCAGGAGCTGATGCAGGCCTCGCGCCCGTACGCGCGCATGATGCGTCAGGTCGTCGCGCACATCGCGCATGCCACGCCGGAATACAAGCACCCGTTCCTGATCGAGAAGGATGTCGTCAAGACGGTTGGCTACATCGTCATCTCGACCGATCGCGGCCTGTGCGGTGGCTTGAACTCCAACCTGTTCCGCAAGCTGCTGGCCGACATCAAGGCCTGGCAGGATCAGGGCGTGTCTGTCGATGTGGTCGCCGTTGGCCAGAAGGCCGTGCAGATGTTCAAGCGCCTCAAGGGCGTGAACCTGGTCGCCAGCGTCACCCATCTGGGTGATCGGCCCAAGCTGGAACAGCTGGTTGGCGTCATCAAGGTCATGCTCGATGCCTACCAGGACAATCAGCTTGAACGCGTGTTTCTGGCCTACAACGATTTCGTCAACACCATGCTGCAGAAGCCGCGTGTCGATGCGTTGCTGCCGTTGCCGGCGGTGGCCAAGGAACTGGAAACGCCCGATGCCGATAGCGGCGATGCGGTGGTGCCGTCCGACATCAAGCGCGAGCACAACTGGGATTATCTGTACGAACCCGAAGCGGCAGTGCTGATGCAGTACGTCATGGGCCGCTACATCGAGTCGCTGGTGTATCAGGCGGTGCTCGAAAACCTGGCCAGCGAGCATGCCGCGCGCATGGTCGCGATGAAGAGCGCGTCGGACAACGCCAACAAGGTCATTGACAGCCTGACGCTGAGCTACAACAAGGCGCGTCAGGCCGCCATCACCCAGGAAATTTCCGAAATCGTCGGCGGCGCGGCGGCGGTATGAGTGGATGGATGACGTCCAGGCGACTGGCGACATCCGAGGGTTTGTTTGTGCGATCGTCCGTGATCGCAGCTCGAACAAGAAGACGAGGCCAGCTGAAGCAATTCTGGCCATGAAAATCACCGGCGGCCATCCATGGCCGCACTGTCAATAAAAGCGTCGCGTCAAAGACATTGCGCGGCTGTTGCAAACAGAGTTATCCGGAGCATTCAACATGTCCCAAGGCAAAGTGGTTCAGATCATCGGTGCGGTCGTCGACGTGGAGTTTGCGCGCGCCGAAGTGCCGCAGGTGTACGACGCCCTCAAGGTCGATGCCACCGGCACGACGCTGGAAGTCGAGCAGCAGCTTGGCGATGGCGTGGTCCGCTGCATCGCGCTGGGCACCACCGAGGGCTTGAAGCGCGGGCTTGCCGCGACCAACACAGGCGAAGGCATCAAGGTGCCGGTCGGCGAGGCCACCTTGGGCCGCATCATGAACGTGCTCGGTGAGCCGATCGACGAAATCGGCCCGATCGAAACCCGGGATCATTGGGTTATCCATCGCGAAGCCCCGAGCTACGACGAGCAGGCCGCGACCAACGAAGTGCTGGAAACCGGCATCAAGGTCATCGACCTCATCTGCCCGTTCGCCAAGGGCGGCAAGGTCGGCCTGTTCGGCGGCGCCGGCGTGGGCAAGACCGTGAACATGCTCGAACTCATCAACAACATCGCCACCCAGCATTCGGGTCTGTCGGTGTTTGCCGGTGTCGGCGAGCGCACCCGCGAAGGCAACGACTTCTACCACGAAATGCAGGATGCCAAGGTCGTGCGTCTGGACAACCTGCCCGAGTCCAAGGTGGCGATGGTCTATGGCCAGATGAACGAGCCGCCGGGCAACCGTCTGCGTGTCGCGCTGACCGGTCTGACCATGGCCGAGTATTTCCGCGACCAGAAGGACGAGCACGGCAAGGGCAAGGACGTGCTGTTGTTCGTCGACAACATCTACCGCTACACGCTGGCCGGTACCGAAGTGTCCGCGTTGCTCGGCCGCATGCCGTCGGCCGTGGGTTACCAGCCGACCCTGGCCGAGGAAATGGGCGTGCTGCAGGAGCGCATCACCTCGACCACCACCGGTTCCATCACCTCGATCCAGGCCGTGTACGTGCCCGCCGATGACTTGACCGATCCGTCGCCGGCCACCACCTTCGCGCATCTGGATTCGACCGTGACCTTGTCGCGCCAGATTGCATCGCTGGGCATCTACCCGGCGGTGGATCCGCTCGATTCCACCAGCCGTCAGCTCGATCCGCAGATCATCGGCGAGGAGCATTACAACGTCGCCCGTCGCGTGCAGGGTACCCTGCAGCGCTACAAGGATCTGAAAGACATCATCGCCATTCTCGGCATGGACGAACTGTCCGAGGACGACAAGCGCGTGGTGGCGCGCGCGCGCAAGTGCGAGCGCTTCTTCAGCCAGCCGTTCCACGTGGCCGAAGTGTTCACCGGCGCACCCGGCAAGTACGTGCCGCTCAAGGAAACCATCCGCGGCTTCAAGATGATCCTCGACGGCGAAGTCGACCACCTGCCCGAGCAGGCCTTCTACATGGTCGGCAGCATCGACGAAGCGATCAAGAAGGGCGAGGACATGGGCGCCAAGAAGGCGGCCTGAGTGTCCGATTCCACGAGCAAGCGAGAACGCCCATGACCACCTTCCGTTGCGACATCGTCAGCGCCGAGGCCGAAATCTTTCACGGCGAGGCGACCATGCTGGTTGCCTCCGGCGAAGAAGGCGAGCTGGGCATTGCGCCGCGGCATGCGCCGTTGATCACGCGCCTGAAGCCCGGCGTGGTCGAAATCACCAAGGCCGACGGCGAGCGCGTGCCGTTGTACGTGTCCGGCGGCATCCTCGAAGTGCAGCCGGCGGTGGTCACCGTGCTGGCCGATACCGCCGCCCGCGCCGAGGATCTCGATGAAGCGGTGGCGCAAGCCGCCAAGCAGGAAGCCGAGGCCGCGCTGGCCGATCGCAGCGAAGCGATCGACGTGATCGAGCAGCAAACCAAGCTGGCCGAGGCGATGGCGCAGTTGCAGGCGTTGGCGCGTCTGCATCGCCATCTCAAGCACTGATCGCCGTTTTCATGTTCACGCAAACGCCGGCCACCGTGCCGGCGTTTTTGCGTGCGCGGTCGATCAATCCGCGCAGGTTGCCGCCAACACGTCGGCCAAGGCGCGAACGCGCGCGATATTCGTGCGCCATTCGCCCGACTCCATGTCCGGCAACACGCCGCGTGCGTGGTGCATGCCGCTGGGCAGCACGGCCTTGGCCGAGGCGTGGAATTGGCGTGCACCGGTGCTGGCGGCAAGCTCGGCCAGATTGGCGGCGGCCACGCCACCGCCGGGCATGACCTCGATGCGGCCGGCCGCTTGCCCGATGAGGGTCCGGATCGCGTGCGCGCCGGCGAGTGCGGACGGCTGGGCACCGGAAGTCAGCACGCGCCGACAGCCCAGCGCGATGATGTCTTCGAGCGCCGCGTGCGGATCGCGTGCCACGTCGATGGCGCGATGAAACGTGACGTCCATGCCATCGGCGGCGGCGATCAGGGCGCGACAACGCACATGGTCGACATCCCCGTCTGCCGTGAGTGCGCCGATCACCACGCCCGCGCAACCAAGGGCCTTGCAGGTGCGGATGTCGTGCAGCATCGTCGCGATCTCGTCGTCGTTGTAGAGAAAATCGCCGGCGCGCGGACGGATCAACACGTGGATGGGCAGGCCGACCTGTTCGCGGGTTTGCAGCAACAGGCCGTGTGATGGCGTGAGGCCACCCACTTCGAGTGCGGTGCACAGTTCGACGCGATCGGCGCCACCGGCCTTGGCCGCCTGGGCGGAGGCGACCGAATTGGCCGCGATTTCCAACACGGGTCGGCTTATGCGTGGCGGCACGGCGGACGGTGTCGGGGCATCGGAAGTGGCTGCGGCATGGGCTTTCCGTCAGGTGGATGACCGCAACTGTAGCAGCGGCCAAGTCGATATCGGCAAAGGACGATCCGGCATGATGGTGATCGGCGTGCAAGCGGCGAGTCATGCTAGAGTGGATTTGAATCGATCTAAACGGCGCGGGTGGCTGTCCGCGCTGACCAGACCGGTTTCTCCAGCGGCAAGGTCTTGCCCCGGCGTGAAGCCGGGGCTCTTCTTGCCATGCCGGTCGCAAGGCAGGGCCGGTTTTGCGCACGGGACGGCATGTACGCACGGGTCGAGAGGTTTTCGTGATGACGAAGTGGGCGAAGATGATGCTGCTGTTGGCGGGTGTGGCGTTGGCCATGGGGGTGCAGGCCGGACCCGCATCGTTCCACATCATTCCGCAACCGCAGCATCTGGTTGCGAGGCAAGGTCACTTCCGGCTCGATCGGGCCACGCGCGTGATGGCACCGCGAGATGCGCGCGCGTACCAGATCGAGACGTTCCTGCGCCATGCCGTCGCCCGTCAGACCGGCATCGACATCCGCACGACCCTGCGCGCCGGTGACGCCGACATCGTCCTGCGCATCGATCCGTCGATCCACGGCAGCGAAGCCTATCACCTGAGCGTGACGTCGCGCCGCATCGTGATTTCGGCAGCCGACAATCGCGGCCTGTTCTGGGGTGTGCAGACGTTGCGCCAATTGTTGCCCGTGGGTCGGCATCGCGTGGTGAAGATCCCCGCCGTGCGCATCGTCGACGCACCGCGCTACCCGTGGCGTGGCGTGATGCTGGACGTGTCACGGCATTTCTTCCCGGTCAGCTACATCAAGCAGCAGATTGCCTTGATGTCTTATTACAAGTTCAACGTGTTGCACTGGCATTTGACCGATGACCAGGGCTGGCGCATCCAGATCAAGCAGTATCCCAAACTGACATCCGTTGGCGGTTTCCGAACCGAGGCCGACGGCAAGCGTTACGGCGGCTACTACACGCCGCAGCAGATTCGCGAAGTTGTCGCCTACGCACGTGCGCGCAACGTCATGGTGGTGCCGGAAATCGAGATGCCGGGCCACACCAGCGCGGCCATTGCGGCCTATCCGGACCTGTCGTGCAGCGGCAAGCAGATCAAGGTGCCGACCACCTGGGGCGTGTTTCGCAACGTCGATTGCATCAACGCGCATACGTTCACCTTCCTCGAAAACGTGCTGGACGAGGTGTTCAAGCTGTTTCCGTCACCCTACGTGCACATCGGTGGCGACGAAGTGCCGCAAGGCGTGTGGGCCGACTGCAAGGCGTGCAAGCAATTGGAAGCCGCGAAGGGCTTGCATGGCGAACAGGCGCTGCACAGTTATTTTGTGGCGAAGATCGGCAAGTTCCTGGCCAGCCACGGCAAGACCCTGGTCGGTTGGGATGAAATTCTCGAAGGTGGTGTCAGTCCGCACGCCATCGTCGAGGTGTGGCGCGGCGTGGAAGGGGCGAAACAGGCGCTGACCAATGGCAACCGCATCCTGATCGCCGGGCCGTTTTATCTGGATGCCTCGATCAGCAGCCGCACCTTGCAGGACCTGTATCGCAACGATCCGTTCAACGATCCGCGTCTGGCAAAATATGCCGACCAGGTGTTGGGTGGCGAAGCACCACTGTGGGCCGAACGTGTGCTGACGACGCACGACGGCGAGGCCAAGTTGTATCCGCGACTGCTGGCCATCTCGGAACATTTCTGGAATCCGTCTGCAAAGAACTGGTCCGATTTCAAGCGCCGTGTCGATGCGCAATATGCATGGCTGGCGTCGCAGCACGTGACGTACGGTCCGGCCAACCAGGACATAGTCGACTATTCGCTCAGCTTCGATCCGGGCTATCACCGCTGGCGCATCCGCGCCCAGCGCGGGTTCGATGATCTGCGCATCCACTACACCACCGATGGCAGTCAACCGAGCGCGCATTCGCCATCGTTCGGCAATGTGCTGGATCTGTACCAGCCGGCCACCGTCACCGTCACGCCGTTCCGGCATGGCGTGGCTTACGAGGCCAGCAAGACGTTCCACATAGTGACCAATCTCGCGCTCGGCAAACCGGTCGGTTACGCCACGCGGCCTTCACCACGGTATGCGGGGGCAGCGCAGCAACTGGACAATGGACTGCTGGGCGGCCTGCACTACGGTGACGGACGCTGGGTCGGCTGGCAGGGCGTGCCGATGGATGTGGACATCGACCTGCAACAGCCGGTCGCGCTGCATTCGATCAGTGTCGGATTCCTGCGCGCGGTCGGGTCGTGGATCGAGCTGCCCAGTCAGGTGAGTTTCGAGGTGTCCAGTGACGGCAAGACCTGGAAAACACTCAAAGTCGTGTCGGTGCAGGCCAAGCCGGAGGCGGCGCGCAACCTGGTCCGTACCGTCAGCTTCCCGTTGGCCACACCGGTCACCGCGCGCTATATACGCGTGGTCGCGCAACAATCCAAACGCCCGATCAGCGGTGGAGGCACCCCATACGTGTTTGCCGACGAGATCATCGTGCACTGATGGTGGCATGCGGCCGGCAAGACCGGGATCTCAGAACGAGGATCCCGGGCCGGCCAGAAAGGCGATTTCCTCGGCCGTGGAAGTGCGACCGAGCGCGGCATTGCGGTGCGGATAACGCCCGAAGCGGTCGATGATGGCCTTGTGTGCGTGCTCGAACTTGAGGTTGTTTTCCAGTCCCGGCTGGCTGAAAAGTTGGACTGCTGCGGTGTGGATCACGGTCGATTCGCTGTGCATGAACGGCATGTACAAAAACGCACGGCGTGTGGCGGGAAGTTGCCGGTCCGCGCCGGTACGGATGGCTTCCTGGGCCAACACCAGCGACATCGCATCGCTGGCGAACGCACGCGCATCGCCGCGGAACAGATTGCGCGAGAATTGATCGAGCACGATCACTTCGGCCAGACGTCCATCGGCATCGTCGCGCCATGCGTACAGCTCGCCGCGTGCGGCGGCTGCATGCAATGCGCCGAAACGCTCGCGGAGCATGGCATCGAGTGCAGGATCGCGAGTGAAATGCTGTTTGGGTGTCAGCTCATCGAACCAGAAGGCGAGAATGTCGCGCGGCGTCACCACCGCAGCCTGCATCACCATTTGGCGGGGCCGCGTCGCAGCCACTGGTTGATCACGCCCTTGTCGTAATAAAGCGGATCGGATTGGCCGGGCATCGCCGGAAAATCGTGCAGGTAACCGAGGCCGATCAACTTGCGCGTGCCTTCGCGGATCACCTTGCCATGGGCGCTGGTCAGCTTGAACGTGAAGTCGAAACGTGGCGGGAATGCATCGGTCATGAAACGGACATTGGCCAGCCTCGGACCACGCCACGGCTCGTAGCCGCCGGCAAGGTCGATGTTGGTGAACGTGATCGCAAGGTGCTGACCGGGCGCCAGCATCGGCGTGGCCTTCTTGATGATGTCGGCCTTGAGCTTTTCCAGGTAGCCATCGTGATCGAAACCGCGCCCGGGACCGGACTGCAGGCTTTCGATGAACTTGTGCGGGTCGTGGAAGGTGACCGTGACCGGCGTGATGGTGGTGCTGCCGGTCGAAGTCGCGCTGGACGGGCCGGCGTGGGCCATGGGCCCGAAGCTTGTCGCCAGACCGAAGGCCAGGGCGCCAACCAGACTGATCGTGCTGCGTGCGGTGTGCATGGTTGCCTCCAAGGGTTTGGCACGTGCCTTCAAATGTGCGTGCTGCGCGGGATGGCTTCCAGTGCATCGCGCAGGCCTGTTCAGGTGCGGTTTCCTTGTCTGCGGGTGAGGCGACGGGCAGCTGCGTGGCATACTCGGTGCGTTTTCGTTCGAACTTGTCATCGCCGTGCAAAAACTGATCGGCGGCACCGCCGCCCTGTCTTGCCTGTCACTCGCGGCGTGTGCCACGGCACCACCGTTGATGCCGGTCATCACCTTGCACGTTGCCGTGCAAGGCCGTGGCACGGTTTGCACGCAGGCGCAACCGTGTGCGTTGCGTGTTGCGCAACGCCAGGTGCGGCAGCGTCTCGCGTCCGCGTCCGCACCACGCGACATCGTGGTGCAGCTGGCTGGCGGCACGTATCGTCTGCACGCACCCTTGCGCTTTGGCCCGGCCGACTCGGGGCGCCTGGGTCATGCGGTGATCTGGACGGCCACGCCGGGCGAGCATCCGGTGCTCTCGGGCAGCCGGCGTGTCACGGGCTGGCATCTCGACGATCCTGCCCATGGCATCTGGTCGGCCAAGGTGCCGACGGGGTGGCATGCGCGCCGGCTCTACGTCAACGGCAAGGCCATGCCAAGGGCGCAGGCAAGCGTGCGCGCGCTGGGCCTGGATCTGCGCCACTGGAATGCCACGGGCTTCGTGATCCACGGACACACGGCCAGTTATTTCTCGACGCTGGCCGCGCACATCGGTCCGCGTCGCGTGCGCCAGCTCGACATGATCTGGACACCGATGCCGCCGACCGACTGGGAAACTTCCAGCTGTCCGGTCGCAGCCATCATGGCTGGCACCATTCGCATGGCGCAACCGTGCTGGAAGAATCTCACCACGCGCCCGGCGACGATCTGGGGTGCGGGCAACAACAACGTCAACCCCTATGTGCTGAAGACGGGCGCGGCACCCACCAGCATGGCCAACGCGCTGCTGCTGCTGCGCGAACCGGGGCAGTGGTATCTGGATAGTGTCGCGGGCACGCTGTACTACAAACCGCGTGCAGGGCAGCACATGGCGCAGCTGGATGTGGAGTTGCCGCGCCTGCAAGCCTTGCTGCAAGTGACCGGCACCTTGGTGCATCCGGTGCATGATCTGGTTTTCCGCGGCCTGACTTTCAGCGGTACCACCTGGCAGCAGCCATCGACCGGTATCGGATTCGTGCAAATTCAGGCCAATCTGCACATCACCAGCGCCAACAACCAAGGCGAGTGCACGTTCACCACGCCAGCCGGTTCGTGTCCGTGGGGTGGTTTCGCGCAGCCGCCGGGCGCGGTGGTGTTGACGGCGGTGCGGCGCGTCCAGTTGCGTGACGACCGTTTCGTCGATCTGGGCGCGGTGGGTGTGGAAGTCAAATACGGCAGCGACGACAACCTGATCCGCGGCAACGTGTTCACGCAAATTGCCTCAAGCGCCATCTGGCTGGGCTGTGCCGGTGATCCCGACCCGCTGGATGCGAAGGCCGATCCGGCATCCGCGATCATCGCGTTGTGCGCGACAGACCCCGCTTCGGCGTCCGAGGACACGCGGCTGGCCGGCAGCACCGCCGAGATCATGACCGGCAACACGGTGGCCGACAACGTCATTCATCATGTCGGTTACGGCTATCTTGGCGCGGCCGGCATCACGCTGCTGTTCACGCGCCACACCACCATCGCGCACAACGATGTGTTCGACGTGCCCTACGACGGATTGACCTCCGGCGCCTGGCAAGGGCATCCGGACAATGTGAGCATCGCGCCGACGAAGAGCGACGAGGTGACGCGCAACATCAACGCCGACAACGCCATCGTCGACAACGCCTTCCATGCCAACATGCAAGTGTTCACCGGCGATGGCGGCAACATCTACACCGAGGGTCACCAGGGTCGTACCTTCCGCCGTGCCGATGGTTCGGTGAATGCAGCAGCGTCGTTCGCGCATGGCTTGCGCATCGTCGGTAACCTGTTCAACGCTGCCCCGCCCGGCAACCATGCCTACGCCATCGCGCCTGATGTCGGCTCACAGTGGATCGACGCGCGCGGCAATGTCGAGTGGGGGCTGAAATATGCGTTCTCGTGCCACTGGCCGAGTGAGGCCGGCTCGCGTCTGCGCGCCACCGGCAACTGGCGTGCCGATCCGGATGACACGCAGTGTCCGACCGATCACGGCAACTTCCCGTTGCCCACGCGGCCTGGTCCGGACAATGTGCCGCTGACCGTGCTGGCACACGTGGGCGTGCAGGGACGCTATCAGGCGCTGGAAGCTTCCTTGCCGGTGCGCATCGACAACACCGGCGTGTCACCGGCTGTCGGCGGCAAGCCCGCGCGCATGCTGATCACCGGCTCGGGCTTCACGCGCACAAGCTGCGTGCGCATCAGCGGCAAGGCATCGCCCAAGGTCACGTTTGTGTCCACCAACGTGTTGGTGGCCGTGGTGCCGGCGAGCGTGGCGGCGACGGCGGTGGTGAGCGTCGAGCGCTGATTCGGGCAGTTGGGCCACAAGCATATGCGGCGTCCTCATTTCTGCGTCGCCGCCCGGGCATGCCAGCATGCGCCTCCGGTTCAACTGAAGATGCGGCAATGTGCGGTTTTGTGGCGGTACTCGATTTGACAGGTGACGTGGCGATGCTGCGCCCGCAGGTATTGGCGCTGGCGCGCGTGTTGCGTCACCGTGGCCCGGACTGGAGCGGTGTGCATGCCGACCATCACGCCATCCTCGCGCACGAGCGCCTGGCCGTGGTGGGTGTGAACAGCGGCGCGCAACCGCTGACGAGCGACAACGAGGCGCAGGTGCTGGCCGTCAATGGCGAAATCTACAACCATCGTGACCTGCGCACGCGCTTTGCCGCCGACGCCTTCAAGACCGATTCGGATTGCGAGGTCATCCTGCCGCTGTACCGCGCGCAGGGCGAGGCCGGTCCCGCGGCTTGGCTCAACGAGCTGGGTGGCATGTTCGCGTTTGTGCTGTATGACCGCGAACGTGGGGATTGGCTGATAGCGCGCGATCCCATTGGCATCATCCCGCTGTACACCGGGCGCGACGCGCAAGGGCGCTTGTGGGTCGCCTCGGAAATGAAGGCGCTGAAGGATGTCTGCGTCAGCATCGAATCCTTCCCGCCGGGGTGTTGGCAAAGTGCGGGCAGCGACGGTCCGCAACGCTACTACCAGCCGGCGTGGCGCGAATACGAGGCGGTCGAACGTGGCCCGACCGATCCCAAGCGCCTGCGTACGGCGCTGGAAGCCTCGGTACATCGGCATTTGATGAGCGACGTGCCTTATGGCGTGTTGCTGTCCGGCGGTCTGGATTCCTCGCTGATTGCTGCCATCGCCGCGCGTTGTGCTGCGCGCCGTGTCGAAGACGATGATGCCAGCGAAGCGTGGTGGCCGCGTCTGCACAGTTTTTCCATCGGTCTGGATGGCTCACCCGATCTTGCCGCCGCGCAGGCCGTGGCCGATGCCATCGGCAGTGTGCACCACGGTTTCACGTTCACCATCCAGGAAGGGCTGGATGCGCTGGATGATGTCATCCGTCACATCGAAACCTATGATGTCACCACCATTCGCGCATCCACGCCGATGTATCTGCTGGCGCGGCGCATCAAGGCCATGGGCATCAAGATGGTGCTCTCCGGCGAAGGCGCGGACGAGCTCTTCGGCGGCTATCTGTATTTCCACATGGCGCCGGATGATCGCGAATTCCACGACGAGCTGGTGCGCAAGCTGGACGCGTTGCATCTGTACGACTGTCTGCGCGCCAACAAGTCCATGGCCGCGTTTGGCGTGGAAGCGCGCGTGCCGTTCCTCGATCGCGAGTTCATTGATGTGGCCATGACCACGGCGCCGTCGGTGAAGCGTCCCGGCAACGGACGCATCGAAAAACAGGTCTTGCGTGAAGCCGGTGCGGACCTGCTGCCCGAAGCCATTGTCTGGCGACAGAAAGAACAATTTTCCGACGGCGTCGGCTACGGCTGGATAGACGCGCTCAAGGATCATGCTGAAAGAGCCGTCAGCGATGCGCAGATGGCGCAAGTCGCTCAGCGCTTTCCGCACAACCCGCCGGCCAGCAAGGAAGCGTATTTCTATCGCACGCTGTTTCAGGCGCATTATCCCGGCGAAGTGGCGGCAAGGCTGGTGCCCGGCGGCCCGTCCATTGCCTGCTCCACGCCAACGGCGTTCCGCTGGTCGCAGGCGTTTGCCAACTCCGACGATCCGTCCGGGCGCGCCGTGCTGGTGCATCACGCCACCACCAAGACGGCTTGAGCCCTCGACACAAGGCGATTGATGAATCGGCGCCGTCGTCCCGCACAAGGGACGGCGGCGCCGTTTTTGCGTTCGCAGGAACGTGCGGCTTATTGAGGGATACGCGTGGTCTGGATGCCGAGCTTGCGCAGTTGCACCTGCAGCCGGTCCGGCCCGGCCAGATGGCCCGCGCCGACGGCGACAAAGATCGTGCCGGTGTCGGTGTGCATCAACTTGGCAATCTGGTGTGACCAGTTCTTGTTGCGGTTGATGAGCAGCACCTTGTAGAGCTTCGGCGAGCGGTCAAACATCTGCTTGACCATCATCTTGTCCAGCGTTTGGACGCGACCGTGCTGCCACGCGTCGACGATCTGTGTCAGCTGCGTGTCCGCCAGGGCGTAGTCGTGCAGGCTCTTGCGCAACAAATCCATTTGCACAGGTTGTGGCAACTTGGCCAGAAACAGCATCTGCTCTTTGGCCGTCTCGAAGCCCTTGACGGATTTGCCTTCCTGTTTGAATTGCTGTTGCAGCTGCTCGTAGACACCGAGCTTCGGGTCATAGCCAGCTTTGAAGATGGGGGCCATGGAAATGGAAATCGCGGCCAGCCACGGTTTCATCATGTTGATGGCCTTCATTCCACCGGGCATGCCCAGCTGCTTCACGGCGGCTTGCAGGAGCTTTTGTTCCTTCGGCTTGAGATCGGCCGACAACGCATGCTTGCGATCGATCCCGTAGCGCATCACCAGCGGACGCACGGTGGCCTGGTTGAGGTTGGCTGCTTCCAGATACAGCGTTTGGCTGGCCGCCAGCGCCTTGTTCAAGGCCGGGAAACGCCAATGGATACCTTTCTTCAAGGCATGCACGCCGCCGAAGAAATAGATGGTGGTGTTGCTGTCGTGGGCTTCCCACAGCGCCGGATGGGTGTGGTTGACCGTGGGTGTGGTGGCGCGGGCGAACGCGGCTGGCGCAAGGCCGGCAAGGCCGACGACGAGGGTCATGCCGCTGGCCAAAAGCGTGCGGCGAAACGTGGTTGAAATCATGCAGATTCTCCGTGATGAAGGAGCAAGGGGTCGGCCGGCTTGCGAGAGGCCGGGGTGGTATTGGCAGCTGTGTAGGCCGCCGGAAAACAATGTGTAGGTCAGTCGAGCTGGTCGAGCAGCGCCTGGGCGCGCCGCCATTTGCGTTTCTGGCGGATGGCGTACCAGACGGCCCAGCCGAGAATGACGGCCAAAAAGAAGACTTGCTCGATCAGCATGCCCAGAAGGACAAGGTGCTGGTGGTGCGTGCCATGCGCCCAGCCACGCCAGGCCCAGGGCGCGATGGCGGCATACATGAGTGCCACGATTCCCAGCGTGATCCAGACAAAGCGCAGACCGGCACGCGCGCGCTTGCGCGCCAGTTGCAGCAGGGCGCGCGTATCGGTGTTTTCCGCTTTCCAAGTGCCCAGGCGCAGCCAGAGTTTGGCGATGACTTCCAGCCATGCCGCGCCCAGCAACCCCCATGTCGTGGCGGCGGCGATCCGACCCGGCCCCAGGGGCGACGGGATGTACAGGCACAGGCCCGTGAACGCGCACGCCAAGACCACTTCCAGGGCCTGAAATGAAATCATGCGATGGCGCTTGCGCCGGGCTTTGGTGGCCAAGGCCCGCACATCCACGGCGGGGGTGGTCGCCTGCCAGTCATTCTGCAGTTGTTCCCACAAGGCGTCGTGACTCATGACTGCTCTCCAAAGTGCTTGGCAAGGGTGCGGCGCGCGCGGCTGATGCGGGCGTCGGCGTTGTTGATCGTGATGTTCAGGGCGGCGGCGATTTCGCCGTGCGAAAAGCCTTCCAGCGCCAGGGAGACGGCTTGGCGTTGTCCCAGCGGCAGTTGCCGCAAGGCTTGTTGCAAGCGTTCGTAACGTTCGGCGCGAGCGGCGTCGTGCTGCGGGTTGGCCATGGCATCGGCGAGGATTTCGTCCTCGATGTCATCGTGGCGATGTTTGCTTTGCCGGGCGATGTGGTCGACGCAGCAGTTGTGCGCGATCCGCGCGACGAAACTTCGCAGCGAGCCTTCCTTGCGCCACCGTGGCAGGGCGCGCCACAGCGCAAATGCCATGTCCTGCACCAGATCCTGCCTGGCCGTGGCATTGGCTTCGTAGCTGGCGGCGATGCGGGCCAGCATGGCGGCGTGGGCGGCAAGACCCGGTTCGAAAGCCAACGTCGATCGGTTGCCGGCCACGTCTGCCGCCGCCGGGGATGCCGCGGCGCTGGTGGGTGGTGCGGCCACGGCCGCGCAGCTGGGTGCATTCATGGAACATCCTTCAAGCGTTGGCTTGCATGGGGCGATGGTGTCCTGTTGCTGGAAGTCTCCGTGGTGGCACAAAACCTGACACGCGTTGTTGGAGGTGACTCCTGGTGGTACCGGCAACCCGCCCGACGCCGGACGCGTGCCGTCGGCAAGGTCGGTGGCTTGAACGCCCTACAATGCCGCCATGAAGATCGCCACCTGGAACGTCAATTCGCTCAACGTGCGCCTGCCGCATCTGTTGCAATGGGTCGGCACGGCCCAGCCTGACATTGTCGCGCTGCAGGAAACCAAGCTGCCGGATGAGCGCTTTCCGGCGGCCGAAATCGAGGCGGCCGGCTATCACGTCGCCTTCAGCGGGCAGAAAACCTACAACGGCGTCGCGTTGCTGGCGCGCGAGCCGCTGGCCGATGTCGTCACCGATCCGCCGAATCTTGCCGATCCGCAGCGACGCATCCTGGCCGCGACGATCGGCGGGGTGCGCGTGATCGACCTGTACGTCGTCAACGGCAAGGAGGTGGGTGACGAAAAGTACGTCTACAAGCTCGACTGGCTGGCGCGCGTGCGCGATTTTGTCGCCGACGAACTTTCGCGGCACGAAAAACTTGTCGTGCTGGGCGATTTCAACATCGTGCCGGAAGACCGCGACATCCACGATCCGGATGGCTGGCGCGAGAAGATCCTGTGCTCCACGCCCGAGCGCGAGGCGTTGAAGGCGCTGACTGATCTGGGGCTGGCCGACAGCTTCCGGCTCAAGAAC
>DASVGO010000012.1:0-82793 GCA_036379495.1 Rhodanobacteraceae bacterium
GATGCCGTGTTCGCGGCACAGGTTGGGCACCGGTGTGCCGGCCTTGGCCTGCTTGAGAACGCCAAGGATCTGGCTGTCGCTGAATCGGGATGTCTTCATGGGAACCTCCTCGGGAAAGGGTACGAGAAAATTCCACTTCTGACGTCATCTATCTGGTGGGGGGATTACCCTCACACTCCGATATCAGCGCCCTTCTTCTCAGGCTTGCATATTCTGTCAGAGTGAGTCAACCCCTTGTTGAAGCCATACCGTCATGCGTCGAATGCATATCTGCGCCGCTTGGTCATCCCGCCACTTTCAGCTAGCGTGCGGCACTTGAGCGATGTGGAAATCGCCACCACAACGGCCTTCACACCATCACATCAAGGAACTCGTCCCATGACTCATCTGCCAGCACTGGTTGTTCTGCTGACCGTGATCCTGTTGTTTGTCGTGACCTTCCTGACCGGCCGCGCCCGCGGCAAATACGGCATCAAGGCTCCCGCCATCAGCGGCCATCCGCTGTTCGAGCGCGCCTACCGCGTGCAGATGAACACGCTGGAACAAACCGTGATGTTCCTGCCGACCTTGTGGCTGGCGGCGCATTACGGCAATCCGTCATGGGCCGGCGTGCTCGGTCTGATCTGGCTGGTTGGGCGAGCCTGGTACGCAATCGGCTACTTGCGCGATCCGGCCAGGCGCGAAGGGGGTTTCGTGCTGGCCCTGCTGGCTTGGACACTGTTGCTGCTGCTGGCCATCTACGGCGTGGCGCGACTGTTTTGGCCGATGCCGGGCTGAGCCTGTTTCACGAATCGACACGGATTGCCATCGCGCCTTCAAACAGCCAGCAATCTGTTGTTTTTTCATGAGTTCGATGGCGTTACGCCTACGCATTCACAACCATGGTGGTGACAGCCAGGATTCTTCGATTCATGCTGAACTGCGACAAAAAGCCGCAGTTCAGGTAAAATGGTCCACAATCTGAATGCAGCCACGATACGCGAGGTGGCACATGAAAGAGCACTGGACCTTCCTGAAGGAAAACGACACCTCCTTCGGCATGTTCTATCCGCTGCATTACACCCTTGCGGCGTTCGATTCGCTCGAACATGCCGACATGGCGCGCGTGTATTTCATCGCTCACGGATTCGCCGAAGACGATGTCGCCGCGGTGTCCGGCGCATTCGTCACCGATCGGCTCGAATCAACGATAGGCGCACACTGGTTCGACCGCTTGTATGCAGGCATTGCGCAGGCCGTCAGCGGCGAAGTTGCCTTCCTCGAAGACGACATCAGCGTCGCCCGTCGCGGCGGCGCATTCCTGTTCGTGTACACGCCGAGCCACGAAGAGGCGGAACACGCGCGCGCGATGATCCGGCAACTGCATCCGTTATTTGCGCGTCGTTACCGTCGCATCGGCATCGAGAACATCCGCTATCCGCCGCATCCACGGGTCGACACACCTGACCATGCGGCGACGGCAGCACACGTCAACGCGCCAGGATCGGAATGACATGACGTCGCGGAAGAACACCAGTCACCGGGGTCCGTGATGCGCCATCAAGCCCTGGACGCCTTGCCTCAGGCAAATGGACTTTCCAGGGCCAGCAGCTGCGGACCAAGACGTGTGCCGACGTAGGCGTGCGAGCCGACCGGCGTCAAACCGGCATCCCTGAACAGTCGCAGATACCACGCCGGAGAGCGGGCGATGTAATCATCATCGTCACCTTCGGTGTCATCGCGCCGGGTGAACACTTCGATGAAGGCCGCGCCAGCCAGCAATTCGTCAAAACCGGCCAAACCGCGTCGTACTTCCGCTACGCCGATGTAGTGCAGCACGTTGGTGCACAGGATCAAATCGAATGGCGCATCGAAACGCAGATGCTCCAGCGCGCTGAACCGGACCAACCCGATGTTCCGCGTGCGTCCGAACCGTGTCACGACATACTCGCTGGCATCCAGGCCACGGTATCGCACATCGGGCCGCAGCTTCAGCAAGGGCGCGCGCCAATGCGCTTCGCCACAGCCCACATCGAGCACGTTGCGGATACGTCGGCCCAGATAATATTCGGCCACAGCCACCGCCAGCGCGACCTTGCGCGCGACTTCCGCGGGCGAGGCGACGGCATGTCGCGGGTCACGATACCACTTGTCGAAATAGGCGCGATCGTACGTCTTGGTCATGCATTCAGCATAGTGGCAAAGGTCTGCTAAGGTGCGTTGATCCCCCCGGAGACCACGCCATGATTCGTTCCCTGATCGTACTGGCCGCGGCCGGGTTGCTGGCCAGCCCATCCGCATTCGCCGGTACCCCCACGCAGACCACGCATGCCATCCCCAGCGTCAAGGCCGTCGTGGATGCCGCCAAGCCTTCGGCATGGCGCACGCTCGACCCGGCCAACACGTTGTACATGCTGCTGCCGCATCATCACCGCGTCATCATTGAGCTGGCACCTGCGTGGGCACCGGCGCATGTGGCCAACATCAAGACCATGGTGCGAGAACACTATTTCGATGGCACCAGCATTTATCGCGTGCAAGACAATTTCGTCGCGCAATGGGGCGATCCGGATGGCGACAACCCCGCCAAGGCCAAGTCGATGGGCGCGGCCAAGGCCACGTTGCCGCCCGAGTTCACACGCGCGTTCAGCCCGTCGCTGCACGTCACGCCCTTGACCGATGGCGACGTGTACGCGCCGCGCGTGGGCCTGTCGCGTGGGTTGCCGATGGCCTGGAATCCGAAGACGCACAAGGCCTGGCTGGTGCAATGCTACGGCATGGTCGGCGTGGCCCGTGATGTCGATCCCAAAAGCGGCAACGGCAATACGTTGTATGTGCCGATCGGTCAGGCGCCACGACGGCTGGATCACCAGCTGGCCGTGGTCGGGCGCGTGATCGAGGGCATGCAATGGCTGTCCGCACTGCCGCGTGGTCCCAAGCCGATGGGCTTTTACAAGAACCCGGCCCTGCGCACGCCGATTATCTCGATCCGGCTTGCCTCGCAGATGCCGGCCAAGGACCGCGTGAAGCTGCAAGTGCTGCGCACCGACAGCCCGGCGTTCGCGCGCGTGCTGCAAGCGGTGCGTGAACACCGCAGTGCGTTCTACAAGCAACCGATCGGCCACGTCAGCATTTGCAATGTCCCTCTGCCGGTGCGCGAGGTACACTGATGGCGTGGACGCGACGGCCAGCCTTCCCATGCTGTGAATGGCCGGGCCTGCGCCACCAAGTCATGACGGGATGGTCGGCAAGCTCGATCCACCTGCTTGCCCCGCCCGCAACGCACGCGAGGCACAGTCATGAACAAGAGCACACGCATCATCGCCGGTCTGGGTGCTGCCATCATCATGGTGGCCGTCGTCGCCGGCGGACTGTTTGACTGGCCGCCGCGCGCCCAAGCCGCGCCGGCCACCGCGCCAGAGTTCGCCGGCATCACGCACTGGATAAACTCCAGGCCGCTGACCATGAAATCGCTGCGCGGCAAAGTCGTGCTGATCGATTTCTGGGCCTACTCGTGCATCAACTGCCTGCGCACGCTGCCGCATGTCACCCGCTGGTACAACGAGTACAAGGACAAGGGGCTGGTGGTGATCGGCGTGCACTCGCCCGAGTTCGCCTTCGGTCGGCATCTGGCCAACGTCGAGCGCGCGGTGAAGCATTTCCACATCGACTACCCCGTGGCCATGGACAGCCACATGGAAACCTGGCAAGCCTGGCACAACGAGTTCTGGCCGGCCGAGTACCTGGTCAACAGGCAAGGCCAGGTCGTGCTTCATCACTTCGGCGAAGGTCGCTATCTGGAAATGGAAAACGCCATCCGCAAGCAGCTTGGCCTGCCACCGACCAGTCATGCCGAAGCGGCCGGCCCGAATTTTGCCGCCATGGGTTCGCCGGAAATGTATTTCGGTACCGCGCGCCAGCGTTACATGGCCAACGCGGTGCGGCCCAGCTCGCAGGAAATGGCCGGCGTGAATTCGGGCAAACTCGGCGGCTACATGGCCAACGAGCAGGGCGCGCTGCCGTGGCAACATCATTACTTCATTCCGGCAAAGCTCCGCCTCAACCAATTTGCCCTGGGCGGCCTGTGGCAATCGACACCGCAATTCGTCGAACTGGTGGGCAGCCATGGCGAGATCAAGCTGCACTTCAAGTCGGGCAAGCTGTACATGGTCGCCGCCAGCGACAAACCCGTCACCCTGCAGATCACCGTCGACGGCAAGCCGCAACCACCGGTCACGGTGCAGGCCAGCAAGCTGTACACGCTGTTCGACAGCAACAACTACAGCGAGCACATCGTCACCATCACGATTCCGCATCCCGGCTTTCGCGCCTTCACCTTCACCTTCGGATGATGAGCCTGCTCATGCTCACCAAACATCTTCGCGCCAGCTGCCTGATCCTTGCCGCCCTGCTGTTGGCCGCTTGTGCACCCAAGCCGATCTACAAGCCGGCCACGGACACGATCCACGCCCTGCCCCGAACCGTCGCACAAACTCCGGAGCATTACGGCCATGCCGCCGTCATCTGGGGCGGGCGCATCGTCAAAGTCACCAATCTTGCCGACCGCACCGAAATCGAACTGCTGGCCTATCCGCTGGACAGCTCGCAGCGCCCGCAAATCGGCAGCGCCGCCGGCGGGCGCTTCATCGCCATCGTGCCTGGCTATCTCGAACCGCTGAACTATCCACCCGGTCGATTGATGACCATCAGCGGCCGCCTTGCCGGCACTCGCGGCGGCAAGGTCGGCCATGCCGACTACGTGTTTCCGCTGGTGGATGCCGATCAATACCACCTGTGGACCGCCGAGGAATTGCGCAGCCCATGGTCGAACGTGCACTTTGGCGTGGGTGTCGGCGTTGGCGTGCACTGAAACCGTGACGCAACATGCCCCCACGCGCTCCGGGCGCACGCCTTGCGCACAGGTGACTGACGCGGCCACCGACCACGGCAAGCCGGTGCGACTGCGTGACGGTCGTCATTTATGGCTGCGCCCGATTGAATCGACGGATACCACCGCCATCCAGCGTTGCTTCACACGCCTGTCGGCCGACGAAATCCGCATGCGTTTCCTGTACCACATGCGCGAATTGCCGCCACCGATGGCCCACAATCTGTGCCACATCGATCCAGACGTGCAAGCCGCCAACGTGCTGGTCGACGCATCCATCGCCCCGGAAGAAATTCGTGGCGTGGGTCGCATCTATCACGACCTCGTCTGCAACCAGGCCGAATTCGCCGTGCTGGTGGAAAAAGCCTGGACCGGCTACGGCCTCGGCGCCCTGCTCATGCAACACCTGGTCGACATCAGCCGTGCGCGGGGCATCGATCGACTGTGGGGCTACGTGCTGATCGAGAACCGGCCGATGCTGGACCTGTGTCGCCAACTGGGCTTCAATCGGCTTCCGCTGCGGGGCGATCCGGGCACAGCCATCATCGCGCTGGATCTTGATCGATCCACTTGACCACGCCTGCGGGCGACCGCGCAACTCAATCGCGAAAATTGTCGAACTGCAGCGGCAACTCGACCTTGGATTGACGCAGCAAAGCCATCACGCTTTGCAGGTCATCGCGCTTCTTGCCGGTCACGCGCAACTTCTCGCCATTGATCTGCGCCTCGACCTTGAGCTTGGCCGCCTTGATCTCGGCCACCAGCTTTTTCGCCACCGCCTGCTCGATGCCCTGCTTGACGGTGATCTTCTGGCGTGCGCCGGCGAGATTGGTTTCGGTTTCGCCAACATCCAGCGCGCGGATGTCGATTTTGCGCGCAATCAGGCGCGCCCGCAGGATGTCCAGCATCTGCTGCAGCTGAAACTCGCTTGGTGCGTGCTGGGTGATGACCAGATCCTCCAGCACGAACGCCGCATCCTGGCCCTTGAAATCGAACCGATTGGCCAGCTCGCGGTTGGCCTGATCGACCGCATTGGTCAGCTCGTGCTTGTCGACTTCGGAAATCACGTCAAAGGAAGGCATCGCCTGTACTCGTTGGAACCGGCCGTCCAGTGTACGCGATGGCTGGGCGATAATGCCGCTCATGCCATGCAGGAAGATGCCCGGGTGAAAGTGGATGCGGTGGTGATCGGCGCCGGTGCCGCCGGCATGATGTGCGCGATCACGGCCGGACAGCGCGGTCGGCGCGTGCTGGTGATCGATCACGCCAACAAGGCCGGCAAGAAAATCCTGATGTCCGGCGGCGGGCGCTGCAACTTCACCAACACCGGCACCACCGCCGCCAACTTCCTCTCGGCCAACCCGCATTTTGCCAAATCGGCCCTGGCCCGCTGCACGCCATGGGACATCATTGCCCTGGTTGAGAAACACGGCATCGCATATCACGAAAAGGAGCTTGGCCAACTGTTTTGCGACATCTCATCCAAGCAGATCGTGCGCATGCTGCTGGACGAATGCGCGGCCGCTGATGCCAGGATCGAGCTGAATTGCACGGTGCACGCCGTCCGCAAGACCGCCGAGGGATTTGCCATCGCCACGGCCCGCGGCGAGGTGCATGCCTCATCGCTCGTCGTGGCCACTGGCGGCTTGTCGATCCCGAGCATGGGCGCCAGTGGCTTTGGCTACGAGCTGGCGCGCCAGTTCGAGCATGCGGTGCTGCCCACGCGCGCGACGCTGGTGCCGCTGACCCTGAGCGGCAAACACCTGATGCACTATCAGGATCTTGCCGGCGTGAGCTTGCCGCAGGTCGAAACGCAAGCCGGCAAGCAAACATTCCACGCCGGCATGCTGTTCACCCATCGCGGCATCAGTGGACCGGCGGTGTTGCAGATTTCCTCGTACTGGCAACCCGGCGAGAATTTGCGCATCAACCTCGATCCAGGCCGCGAACTGGCCGACTGGCTGGTCGAACAACGTGACGCGCATCCACTGGCCGAACTGAAAACCGTGCTCGGCGAAGCACTGCCCAAGCGCCTGGCGCAACGGCTCACCGAACTGTGGTTCGACAATCGGCCCATGCGCCAGTACCACGATGCGGAACTGGCGCACATCGGCGCACAGCTCAACGCTTGGCCCATCATCGCCAGCGGCACCGAAGGCTATCGCACCGCCGAAGTGACGCTGGGCGGCGTCGACACCGACGGGCTGTCCTCGCAAACCATGCAATCGCGGCATGTGCCCGGTCTGTACTTCATCGGCGAAGTTCTCGATGTCACCGGCTGGCTGGGCGGCTACAACTTCCAATGGGCCTGGGCTTCGGGTCAGGCTGCCGGCCAAGTCGCCTGACGCCGCATGGCCGCGGCGACGCAACCCCGACTGATAGAATACGCGTTTTCCCCGCGCGCCCGCACCCGATGCGGCCGGCGCCGTGAACCGGCCTACCGCATGTCCCTGCTTCAATCACCCCTGCCCACCAGCCCCAAGCAACGCAGTTACTGGATCACGCCCGATGGCTCGGCCGGCGCCCTCGCCATCGCCTGCGCCGCGTATGCGCACGATGGCCTGCTGGTGGTGACCGCACGCGACAACCTGCGTGCGCGGCAATGGGAAGACGAGCTCGCCGTGTTCGCGAGCGACCTGCCGGTGCTGCACTTCCCGGATTGGGAAACGCTGCCCTACGACTTGTTCAGTCCGCATCCGGAAATCGTCTCCCAGCGCATCGCCACGCTGTACCAGCTTTCGAGCGTGCGCCGCGGCATCCTGATCGTGCCCGTGGGCACCCTGATGCAGCGCCTGGCGCCGCGCAGCTACCTCGCCGGCTCCGGCCTCGCGGTCCGGGTCGGACAGACCTTGCAACTTGACGCCGAACAACGCCGCCTCGAAGCCGCCGGCTATCGGCACGTGCCACAGGCCAGCGAGCCGGGCGATTTTGCCGTACGCGGCGCGCTGATCGACATCTTCCCGATGGGCACGGACCATCCCTACCGCATCGAACTGTTCGACGACAACGTCGATTCGATCCGCCGTTTCGATCCCGAAACGCAACGCTCCGAGGACAAGGTCGAGTCGGTCGAACTGCTGCCCGCGCGCGAATTTCCGCTCACCGAAGAAGCCACCCGCGAGTTCCGCAATCGCCTGCGCGAGCGCTTTCCCATCGACGTGCGCCACTGCCCGCTCTACCAGGACATGAAACAGGGCACCACACCTGGCGGCATCGAGTATTACCTCCCGCTGTTTTTCGAAGCGACCGAAACCCTGTTCGATTATCTTGATGCCAGCGCCATGTTGCTGCTGGATGAACACACGCTGGCAGCGGCCGAAACCGCGTGGAAGCAAGCCACGGATCGCTACGAGCAACGCGCGCATGATATCGAGCGACCCATCCTCGCGCCCGCCGAGTTGTATCTGGCACCGGACAAATTGCGCGAGCAATTGAACAGCTGGCGGCGCATCGAATGGGTCGCCGCCGATCACGAACACGCCATCGCACTGGGCTCACAGCCAATCCCCGACGTCACCTTGCCCACGCGCCGTGAGGCCGGCGCGCCAGCCTTGCGCCATTTCATCGACAAGACCGCCGGCCGCGTGCTCGTCACCGCCGACACCGCCGGCCGGCGTGAAGCCCTGCTCGACCTGCTTCGCGCCCACGACATGCGCCCGACGCCGGTTGATGGCTGGCAAACTTTCGTCGATGGCGACATGCCATTTGCCTTGACCGTGGCACCGCTTGATAGCGGTTTCGCACTCGATGCCGCCGGCATTGCCGTACTGACCGAACGCGAGCTGCTGGGCGAGCGCGCCCAAACCTCGCACCGACGCAAACAGCCGACCAAGGCACGCGATCCGGACACCATCCTGCGCGACCTGACCGAGCTCGACGAAGGTGCACCGATCGTGCACATCGATCATGGCGTGGGCCGCTATCGCGGTTTGCAGACGCTGGACATCGGCAACAGCCCCGACGAATACCTGGTCATCGAATACGCCAAGGGCGACAAGCTGTATGTGCCGGTGGCGCAACTCGATCTGGTCAGCCGCTACACCGGGACCTCGCCGGAAGCCGCGCCACTGCACTCGCTGGGTGGCGAAGCCTGGGCCAAGGCCCGCCGCCGCGCTGCCGAAAAAGTGCACGACGTGGCTGCGGAGCTTTTGGCCATCTACGCCCAGCGCGAAGCACGCCGCGGCTGCGCAACGCCCGTCGATCGCGCGTTGGGACGACAGTTCGCCGCTGGCTTTCCGTTCGAGGAAACACCCGACCAGGAACAAGCCATCGCCGCCGTGCTTGCCGACATCGAAGCCCCCGGCGCCATGGACCGCGTGGTGTGCGGCGACGTCGGTTTCGGCAAGACCGAGGTTGCCTTGCGCGCCGCCTTTGCCGTGGCCAGCGCCGGCCGTCAGGTCTGCGTACTGGTGCCCACCACCCTGCTCGCTCAACAGCACTACGGCAATTTCACCGACCGCTTTGCCGACTGGCCGATCAGCATCGAAGTACTTTCGCGCTTCCAGTCGCGGACCGACACCACCGATGCCCTCGACAAGCTCGCGGCGGGCAAGGTCGATATCGTCATCGGCACCCACAAGCTGCTCGGCGACGAGGTGAAGTTCAAGGATCTGGGCCTGGTGATCGTCGACGAAGAGCAGCGCTTTGGCGTGCGTCAGAAGGAAAAGCTGAAAAAGCTGCGCGCCGAAGTGGATCTTCTCACCCTGACCGCCACACCCATCCCGCGCACCTTGAACATGGCCATGAGCGGGCTGCGCGACCTCTCGCTCATCACCACGCCGCCGGCGCATCGCATGGCGGTCAAGACCACCATTGCGCAATACAGCTCGGCACTGGTGCGCGAGGCCATGCAGCGCGAGCTCGCGCGCGGCGGGCAGGTGTACTTCATGCACAATGAGGTCAACACCATCGAACGCAGTGCTCGGGAGCTGGGCGAACTAATGCCCGAGGCGCGCATCCGCATCGCCCACGGCCAGATGCCCGAACGCGAGCTCGAACAAGTCATGCTCGACTTCCATCGCCAGCGCTTCAATGTGCTGGTGTGCACCACCATCATCGAATCGGGCATCGACATCCCAAGCGCCAACACCATCATCATCGACCGTGCCGATCATTTCGGTCTGGCCCAGTTGCACCAGCTGCGCGGCCGTGTCGGGCGCTCGCACCATCGTGCCTACGCCTACCTCATCGTGCCGGACAAGCGCGCGATGACGAGTGATGCGCGCAAACGCCTGGAAGCACTGGCGTCTCTGGAAGAGCTCGGCGCCGGCTTCACCCTGGCCACGCACGATCTGGAAATCCGCGGCGCGGGCGAACTGCTTGGCGAGGAACAATCGGGTCAGATCCAGCAAGTGGGTTTTGCGTTGTACAACGAATTGCTCGAACGCGCCGTCAACGCGCTCAAAAGCGGCAAGGTTCCCGACTTCGATCTCACCTCCGAACACGAAACCGAAATCGTCCTGCACACCCCGGCGCTGATTCCCGAAGATTATCTTCCCGACGTGCACACGCGCCTCACCCTGTACAAGCGCATTGCCAGCGCCCGCAACGAAGACGCGCTGCGTGAGTTGAAAGTCGAGATGATCGACCGCTTCGGTCTGCTGCCCGACCCTGCCAAGCAACTGTTCGCCATCACCGAACTCAAGCTCGCGGCCACGCCCATGGGCATCCGCAAACTCGAATTCGGACCGACCGGCGGTCGCGTGCTGTTCCGCGATGCACCCGACATCGATCCGCGTAAACTGATTGAGCTCATCCAGACCCAGCCACGCACCTACCGCCTCGAAGGTCAAACCAAGTTGCGCATCCAGCGCGAACTGGAAACCGCCGATGAGCGCCTGTCCGCCGCGCGCGAATTGCTGATGCTGCTAGGCAAGCGCAAGGCAACTTGAGGCGCACTTGACCGCGTTTCGTGGACAGCCGTCAGCAACATCACGCACCATTCATTGCCCCTTGAAATCCGCAGACGCAACCTGCATGCATTGCAGATCGACATTCGCCCTTTCGTGAACCCTCGAGGCAGGACATGAACGATATTTCCGAATACATCCCGCCCAGGGTCTGGGCCTGGGAGAAACCTAGCGGCGGCAAGTTTGCCAACATCAATCGGCCGATTTCGGGGCCGACGCATGAGCAGGCACTGCCGGTCGGGAAGCATCCCTTGCAGCTGTACTCGCAAGGCACACCCAATGGCGTCAAGATCACGATCATGCTGGAGGAATTGTTGGCCGCCGGGCACGCCGGCGCCGAATATGATGCGTGGCTGATCCGGATCGGCGAGGGCGATCAGTTCGGTAGCGGCTTCGTGGACGTCAATCCCAACTCCAAGATTCCGGCGCTATTGGATCGCAGCAGTGCGACACCGGTGCGCGTGTTCGAGTCCGGCGCCATCTTGCTGCACCTGGCCGAAAAATTCGGCGCATTCGTGCCGACCGATACGGCAGCGCGCGCCGAATGCCTGTCGTGGCTGTTCTGGCAGGTCGGCAGCGCGCCGTATCTGGGTGGCGGCTTCGGTCACTTCTACAACTACGCGCCACGGAAAATCGAATACGCCATCAACCGCTTCGCCATGGAAGCCAAGCGTCAGCTCGATGTACTCGACAAGCGTCTGGCCGAGCACGAGTACGTGGCCGGCGATGACTACACCATTGCCGACATCGCCATCTGGCCGTGGTACGGCGCGTTGGCGCGCGGCGAGGTGTATCACGCCGCCGAATTTCTCGCCACGCACGAATACCGGCACCTGCTGCGCTGGGCCGACCAGATTGCATCACGCCCGGCCGTGCGCCGCGGAAAGTTGGTCAACCAGACCGGAGATGCCCCCGCGGTGCTGCGCGAACGCCATGCGGCATCCGATTTCGACACGCTGACATGCACGACCACCGAATGATTGCCTGACACGCATGGTGACAACCCCATGGAAACCTTCGTTGCCCTGCTACGCGGCATCAATGTGGGTGGTCGAAGCCGACTGCCGATGAAGGATCTGGTCGCCGTGCTGGAAGGTCTCGGCGCCAAACAGATCATGACGTATATCCAGAGCGGCAACGTGGTGTTCCAAGCCACCGAAAAGAGTCGCGTCACCATTGCCGGACAGCTGGCACCACGGCTTGAAGCAGTGCACGGCTTCAAGCCCCACGTGTTGATCCTGGACTCTGCCGCGATAGCCAGGGCCAAGGCCGATAATCCGTTTCCGGAAGCCGAGGCTGACCCGAAAAACCTGCACCTTGGTTTTTTGTCCGCCATGCCGGTGCATCCCGAACTGGACGCGCTGGAAAGCTTCAGGATTCCGAGCGAGTCGTTTCGGCTCATCGGCTCGGTGTTCTATTTGCATGCCCCCGATGGCGTCGGCCGATCCAGACTCGCTGCCGCCACGGAGCGATTGCTCGGCGTACCGATGACCGATCGCAATTGGAATACGGTGTGCAAGATCGTGGCGATGATCGGTTGAATCTCTGCCCGTTCTCGCCAACACGCACCGCCCGCATCCGAACGCTAAACGAGTCATCGCAAGCGTCATGCCCCTCCGTCATCTTCGCCGCGATTGCCTCCGCGCGGCTTGACCATCCCATGTTTGCGCAGCAAGGCACGCAATTGGTGGTAGCTGAGTCCCAACAGATCGGCCGCATCGTGCTGATTGAAACGTGATGCAGCCAGAGATTGTTCCATAAGACTGGTTTCCAGCCTGGTCACTTCAGCCTTCAAATCGCACGGCAAGGCGGGCGCAGAAGCCGGTGCCGGATCGGTGTGCATGGATTCTGCCGCAAGTGCTGCCGGTACCTCGGCAAGTGGCCGATACGCGGAGGCGAACGGATCAAACACGATCGCGTCGACCGGCACATCCGGTGGCGTGCGATGCACCGAACGTTCGACCACGTTTTTCAGCTCGCGCACGTTGCCCGGCCAGGCGTAGTGCAACAAGGCTTCGCGGGCATGTTCGCTGAACCCGGCAAACAGTTCGCGATCCAGCTCACGGCTGATGTTGACGGCGAAGTGCTCGGCCAGACGCAGGATGTCGCCCGTGCGCGCGCGCAGCGGCGGCACGGTGAGCACATCGAAGGCCAGTCGATCGAGCAGATCTGCACGAAAGGTCCCCGCGCGCACCGCGGCCGGCAGGTCCGCGTTGGTCGCACCGACGATGCGCACGTCCACCGCCAGCGTCTCGTTGCCGCCGACGCGCTCGAATTGGCCGTATTCGACGGCACGCAGGATCTTTTCCTGCACGCGCATCGACACCGTGGCCAGCTCGTCGAGGAACAGCGTGCCGCCGTCGGCCTGCTCGAAGCGGCCGACATGCCGTTTCGTGGCGCCGGTGAAGGCCCCGGCCTCGTGGCCGAACAACTCGGTTTCCAGCAACGACTCGGTCAAGGTGGCGCAATTGAGTTTGACGAACGGCGCCTCCCATCGCGGCGACAGGTAATGCAGCCGCGCCGCCACCAGTTCTTTGCCGGTACCGCGCTCGCCGATGACCAGCACCGGCTTGCTGATGGCGGCCACCCGCGAAGCCTGCTCCATCAGACCCATGAACGCCGGCGACTCGCCCAGCATGGGCGGCGCGTTGCCTTCGAACAACATCGGATTGGGCATGTTTCCTCCCGGCGCGCGTACACGAGTCGATCGTCGCGCAAATCATCCGGTCGCCCGACACCACATCGGCGGCCAACCTTCTACTCAAGCCAAGAATAAGCCTAAAAAACTTCAATTTAGCTTATTTGACTAAACAAAAATTTTCGCAATTTGCGCGTTTTGCGAATAAATATTTTGTATTCAATAAGTTATTTAAAATCGCAAAGTTGGCACGAAGCCTGCTTATGGACAGACGAAGACCCCATACTTTCACCCTAGGAGCCCACCATGAGCGTCTTTTCAAGAATGAGCGACATCGTCAACTCCAACATCAACGCGATGCTGGACAAGGCCGAGAACCCCGAAAAAGTGGTCCGCTTGATCATCCAGGAAATGGAAGACACGCTGGTCGAGGTGCGTTCGGCCGCCGCCCGCGCCATCGCCGACCGCAAGGAACTGGAACGCCGCATGACCTATGCCACGCGCGAAGCCGACGAATGGCAGCGCCGCGCCGAACTGGCCATCAACAAGGGCCGTGACGACTTGGCCAAAGCCGCGCTGGCCGAGAAGAAGCGCATCGCCGCCGCCCTGGACGCCCTGGCAGGACAACGCAAGGAACTGGAACTGGGCCTGACCAAGCTCAACGACGACATCGCCGCGCTGCAGACCAAACTGGCCGATGCCAAGACCCGCCAGAAGGCGCTGGAAGCGCGTCACAACACGGCCGCCTATCGCCTGCAGGCGCGCAGCCGCACCCACGACGAGCGCATCAACAATGCGCTGGGCAAGTTCGAGCATTACGAGCGCAAGCTGGAGCACATGGAAGGCAAGGTCGAAGCCTACGATCTGGGCAAGAAGAACGACCTGGACCGCGAGTTTGCCGATCTGGAAACCGATGACCATGTCGAGGCCGAGCTGGTGGCACTGAAGGCGCGCATGGGCGCGAACCAGACAGCGACCAAACCGTCCGCGACCAAGGAGTAAATCATGGACGGGGGAATCTTCGTCGTCGCCATCGTCTTCTGCGTTTTCGTCGCGCCGCTGTGGGTCATCATGCACTACACGACCAAACGCCGTCAGGCCCAGAGCCTGACGCGCGAAGACGAAAAGATGCTGTCGGAACTGTGGCAACTGGCCAACAAGATGGAAAGCCGCGTCAACGCGCTGGAAACCATTCTCGATCACCAGGTGCCCAATTGGAGGGAAAAGGCATGAAACATTCAGATTACGAAGAACGCTCGCATCGCGTGTACCGCGACACCGAGAACGGCCTGCTTCTGGGCGTATGCGCCGGCATCGCCAGACACTTCGACTTTCCGGTGTGGCTGACCCGCATCGCGGTGTTGGCGCTGGGCTGGTTCTTTCCGTTCAGCACCATCGTGGCCTACATCGCTGCCGCCCTGCTGATGCCCGAACACCCGTTGCACTACCGCGGTGATGGCGACGAGCGTTCCTTCTGGCAATCGCGCAAGCATCGGAGCTGAGCCATGCGACACCCTAACGACGACTGGCGCGCGCAACGTTTCTATCGCGATCGGCACAACGGCAAACTCATGGGCGTGTGCGCGGGCATTGCCGACTACTTCGGCTGGAATGTCACCCTCGTGCGTCTGCTGGCGATCCTGGCCTTCTTCTGGTTGAACGGACTGACCCTGATCGTCTACTTTGCCCTCGGTTTTCTGCTGCCAGTCAAACCCGAGCGGTTGTACGACTGGGACGACAACGAAGACTACTGGCGCAGCGTACGACGTTCACCTGGCGAAACCTTCCGCGACGTGCGCCATCGTTTCCGCGGACTGGAAGCCAAGCTGGCGCGCATGGAAGGCTATGTCACCTCGGGCCGTTACGACCTGGACCGTCAATTCCGTGATCTGGAAGACTAGGAAACCACCATGTACAGCGGCCAAATATTCGTCCTGCTCATCATCATCATCTGCGTCGGCGCCGGCACGCTCAGGCACTACATGCGCCTGCGCGAGCGCCAGCCACGCGAGGACCCGCACTACCAGTCGCGCATCCAGGCACTGGAAGAACGCGTGAAGACCCTCGAACGCATCGTCACCGACAAGAACTACGACCTCAAACGCGAGTTCGACCGACTGTAGGTCGAAACTCCATCCATCAAGGACACGATCATGCTCCGCTCGCCCAAACTCGTTGGCACCATGTACATCGCCCTCGGCCTGTCCTCCGCCATCGTCGGCGGCATCGTCGGCAAGGATGCACTGGCCAGCGTGGGTGTGGTGTTTTTCTGCATCGGCGCGGCCTTCCTCGGCCAGCGCGCGAACCACACCGCACGGCACTCGGAAGGTTCGTGACGCCATCACGCGGTTCCTCCGTCGACTCATGACGACGGCCTGAATCGACTCAGGCGGCCTCCGGCCAAACCCGCCCCGCCGGCCACACGACACGCCACCAGGCAAACCCTTCCCGCACGGGAAGGCAGGGAACCTTTTGCCTGCGCGCCGGGTGGACCAACTCTGCCACGCCCATCCGCACATCATCGCCCCGGAGGAACCCGCACCATGTTGAAAATGACCCAACTGTCCAAGGTCTACCGCACCGAGGTCGTCGAGACCCGCGCCCTGAGCGCCTTCAACATCGACGTCGCCGAGGGCGAATTCGTCGCCGTCACCGGGCCGTCCGGTTCGGGCAAGACCACGTTCCTGACCATTGCCGGCCTGCTCGAAACCTTCAGCGACGGCGAATATTTGCTCGATGGCGTGAATGTCAGCGGCCTCGATGACAACGCGCGTTCGCGCATCCGCAACGAAAAGATCGGCTTCATCTTCCAGGCCTTCAACCTGATTACGGATCTGGACGTGTACGACAACGTCGAGGTGCCGCTGCGCTATCGCGGCATGAAGGCCGTCGAACGTCGCCGCCGCATACAGGAGTCACTTGATCGCGTCGGCCTGATCTCGCGTCAGAAACATTATCCGGCCGAACTGTCCGGCGGCCAGCAACAGCGCGTCGCCATCGCCCGCGCCCTGGCCGGCAGTCCGCGCCTGCTGCTCGCCGACGAGCCGACCGGCAACCTTGACACGCAGATGACGCGCGGCGTGCTCGAGCTGCTCGAAGACATCCATCGCGACGGCGCCACCATCGTCATGGTCACGCACGACCCGGAATTGGCCGCACGCGCGCAGCGCAACGTGCACGTCATCGACGGGCATGCGGTCGAGTTCGCCGAGGAACCCCGCTTCCACATCGCCCGCGCCACCGCCGACCCCGCCCACGTCGCCGCGACCGCCGCGTATTGACCGGCCCATCCGCCGCCACGATACCGGGGAGGGTATCCCATGTTCACGTACTACCTCGATCTTGCCCGCCGCAGCCTGCGCCGCCACTGGATCATGTCGGCCTTGATGGTGCTGGCCATCGGCCTTGGCATTGGCGCCAGCATGACCATGCTGACGGTGGTGCGCGTGATGAGCGGCGATCCGTTGCCCGCACGCAGCGCACATTTGTACCGACCGTTCCTCAATCCGCTGCCGCTGCATTTTCCGGTCAAGCCGGGCCAGGATGGCCCTGCCCACGCCTTCACCTGGCCCGATGCCAAGGCCCTGCTGGATGCGCACAAGGGCACGCGGCAAGCGGCGATGGCGCAAAGTTATCTGGTGGCGCGTTCGGACGTGGCCGGCATCCACCCGAAATCGGTGACCGGCACCTTCACCACGCGCGACTTCTTCGCCATGTTCGGCGTGCCGTTTGTGGCCGGGCACGCCTGGTCGACACAGGCCGATGCCAACGCCGCGCCCGTGGCCGTGGTGACGCGCAAGCTGGCACAACGGCTGTTTGGTACGACAGCCGCCGTCGGCAAGATCGCCCACCTCGGCAAGCATGATTTCGAAGTCGTCGGCGTGGTCGCGGACTGGCATCCCGAACCGTCGTTCTACGCGCTCAATCCCGACTTTGACATGCACGATGCGTTTTTCCTGCCGCTGTCCACGGCCATGTCCGCGCACTTCCACGTCAATCAGGTAAACGGCTGGGATGTCAAAAACATGGGGTCGCTGACCAGCCCTTCCGTCAGCTGGCTGAACTTCTGGGTGCAGCTCGACACACCCGCGCAAGTCACCGCCTATCGTCGCTTCCTGGTCAATTATTCCGCGCAGCAGAAATCGCTGGGTCGCTACCAGCGCCCGGCCAGCGACGCCAAGTTGTACGGATTGATGCAGTGGCTGGACCACGAAGGGCTGGTGCCCGGCAACGTGATGCTACAGACGTGGTTGGCGCTTGGATTTTTGTTCGTGTGCATGCTCAACATCATCGCGCTGCTGCTGGCCAAGTTCCTGCGCCGACGCGGCGAGATCAGCATGCGCCGCGCGCTCGGCGCCAAACGTCGCGACATCTTCCGACAGCTCGGCGTGGAAGCCGCCGCGATCGGCCTGGCCGGCGGCGTGCTCGGCATCGGCATCGCCGAACTGGGCCTGTGGAGCATTCGCCAGCAGCCCAACGACTACGCCCATCTTGCGCAAATGGATAGCGGCATGCTGGCCGCGACGGTCGTGCTGGCCATCCTCGTCAGCCTGCTGGCCGGTTTGTTGCCGGCGTGGCGCGCCTGCTGCATCGCGCCGGCCATGCAGCTGAAGGTGTAATGCACTGTCCCTGCGCACAGCAGCGGCCTTCCATGACCGCACTTTTCGAGAAGCGATCGCATCCATACGGATCAACAGGTATCCAGCATGCAAATCCAACCCATTCTTGCCGCGCTGCGCCACCACAAGCTGACCGCTCTGTTGCTGGCGGCGCAGGTGGCCTTCACTTGCGCCATCGTCACCAACGCGGTGTTCCTGATCGTGCAACAGGTGCAGCATGTCAGCACACCCAGCGGCCTTGCCGAAAACACGCTGTCGATCGTGACGGTCGACGATCTTGATGCCGGCGCCCATCCGCTGAGTCTGCATCAGGCCGATCTGGCCGCGCTGCGCAAATTGCCCGGCGTGACATCGGCCGCCATCATCAACCACGTGCCGTTCGCCAACACGACCGTCGGTTCCGGCGTCTGTCGCAGCCTCGCGGCCGCGCATGCGCAAATCCAGGCCCTAGCCAATCATCCGCACATCGTGCCCGGTTGCGCCTCGGTGGCGCAGTACGCCGGCGGCCCGGACAGCGTGCGCACGCTGGGTTTGCGGCTGACATCGGGACGCGACTTCTACCCCGACGAATACATCACCTCGCCACACGATCAATCACGGCCCGGTTCGATCCCGGCCCTGCCCGCCATCATCATCAGTCAGGCCTTGGCCGCGCATTTGTATTCCGCTCACCCGCAACATGCCGTGGGCCAGATCGTGTACTACGGCTTGCAAGGTTTGATGCACGGCAAGGGCAGCCGCGTCGTCGGCGTGATGGCGTCATTGCACGGCACCGCGTTCGACGGAATGATCGGGCACAAAGCCGGTGACTCCGCCGCGCTGGTGCCCATCGAACAAAGCGGCGATCAGGTGCGCTTTGCCTTGCGCAGCCAGCTGGCTGATCGTACTCGCGTGCTGCACGAGGCCGTCGCCACGCTGGCCAAGCGCCGGCCGCAACGACAGATTTCCATGGACGACGCCAAAACCTACACGCAGATTCGCGCCGCGTATTTCAGCCGCGACACCACCATGATCAAGCTGCTGCTGGCGGCCGCGCTGGGTTTGCTGTTCGTCACCGCGCTGGGCATTGGCGGGCTAGCCAGTTTCTGGGTGGGCGAACGCACCCGCTCGATCGGCATCCGCCGCGCGGTGGGCGCCACCCGTGGATCCATCTTGCGTTATTTCCAGACCGAGAACTTTCTGGTGGTCGGCGCCGGCATTCTTGTCGGCTTGGCACTGGCAGTGTGGTTGAACCTTGTCTTGATGCAGCACTATGCGCAGCCGCACCTGCCGTTGTGGTACCTGCCCGTCGGCGCCGCGTTGCTGTGGCTGCTGGGCCAGCTGGCCGTGCTCAATCCGGCACTGCGCGCGGCCAGCGTGCCGCCGGTGGCGGCGACAAGAAGCACGTGAGGCCCCTTGTTCCTGATCGCTTGATGTTGGGGTTCGCCATGCTCACCGCCAACCTGCCAGATGCAGGTGGGGGTGACGCAGGAACCCCAACAAACGGCTGGCGATTGGGCCACTGCACGCGCGTCTGACACTTGTCAGCCCATCCATCAGCGTTTGGTGCATGCCCAACCAGCGACGGCATCGGTATGATGGACGGGCCCGGCAGGACGATCGGCACAGTGCCAAAGCGCTGCCGAATGTTACCTTGGCGGCAAACGGCCACCGGGCCACATGACCGTCGAGGTCGACTTGCCACGACTCGACCTTGACCACCCGACCGGTGACCAGGAAGACTTCAGGACCTCACCATGAACAGCGGCGAAATTTTCGTTCTTTGCATCATTCTCATCGTGTTCGGATCGGGCATGTTCCGACACTACCTGCGCGCACAGGCGCGCAAGCCCGGCGAAGATCCGCATTACGAATCACGCATCAGCGCACTCGAACAGCGCGTGCAGACGCTCGAACGCATCGTGACCGACAAAAACTACGACCTCAAGCGCGAGTTCGACAAGCTGTAACGCATCACGCACGGCGGCGCAATTGCTCGACGTCCCGCGCATGCCGGCGCTTGCGCTCGTCGGTGAAGGACCACCATGGCAAGGCCTCGCCACCGGCCAGAAAATGCGTGACGGACATGAAAGTATCGAGCACGCACGGGTCCTGATAGTGGCCCGTGACTTCGCACAACGACCGATACAGATCCAGCGGATCGACGCCGGCCAGCTGTGCGGGGTGGTCGTAACCCAGCCGCGCGAAATCACGCGCCATGGCCGGCCCGATGTTGGGCAAATCGACAAACCGTCGAACCTTGTCACGCACCACTTTCTCGGGATTCACGGCAACACCTCGTCGACTACAGGCTGCGCCCATCCACCTGTTTGACATCCAGCCCGGCACGATCCAACTCGGGCATGCAGCGCACGTTGACCGCCACCATCTCGACCCCCGTGACCGGCACCTTGCCGGTGGCAAACGGCGCGCAACCGCAAGTCGAACAGAACTTGTGGTCAATCTCGTGCTTGTTGAACTGGTAATTCGTCAGCTCGCCTTCACCCTGCAACAGATGAAACTTGTCCGCCGTGACAAACCACAGCAAATAGCCCTTGCGGTCACAGTGCGAACAATTGCATTCAATGAGCTGGGTCGGCTCGCCCTCGACCTCGAACGCCACGCGTCCGCAATGACAACTGCCTTGATGCATCATCTTCGTTGGCCTCGTTCAATGACCTGCCTGATTAGTGTCGAACCCAGTCAGTTTATCCCTTCTCCCTTCGGGAGAAGGTGGCGCGAAGCGCCGGATAAGGGTTCGGCATGCCGACGAGTCGAGCCCTTCGAAATCTTCAGCCCTGCCGTGTCTGCCAACCCGCACCCCAACCTGCCGTCCTGCGGGAGAGGGCTTTGCGAAGCTGAGTTTCGACACCCATCAGGATGACCTGTCGGCAGATCGCGCCCAACACCCGCCCGCGCAAAAACCGTCCCGCGAAGCCAGCATACACCGCCGGACCGGCGCCCTCATGGCGTTCCGGAAGGTCGTGACACGGCAACCTTTCTCGCCATCCGCCATCCACGCACGCGATAGCCGACATACAACGCGACGATCCACACCGGCAACACGTAGACGGCCGGACGCATCGAATCGAGCTGTGTCATCAAGCCCACCAGCAACAGCAGGAACGCGACGCACAGCCAGTTGGCCCACGGGTACCACAGCGATGGAAAGTGCAAGTTGGATCGCGCATGCGCCTTGCGGAACTTCAGGTGCACCAGCACGATCATCAGCCACGTCAACGCCGCCGCCGCGGTGGCCACCGCCATCACGCGCATGAACGCGCCGTGCGGCACCAGAAAATTGATGACGACCACCACGAACGTGCAGACCGACGAAAACACGATGCCAACCCACGGCACCTGATTGCGCCCCAGCCGCAAGAACATGCGCGGCGCGTTGCCTTGCTCAGCCAGGCTGTAAAGCATGCGGCCATTGGAATACATGCCGCTGTTGTAGACCGAGATCGACGCCGTCAACACCACCAGATTCAGGATGCTCGGCGCCGCGGGAATGCCGAGGTCGGAAAAAATCAGCACGAACGGACTGCCATCCAGGCCGATACGATTCCACGGATACAGCATCACCAGCACGGCCACCGCGCCGACGTAAAACAGCAGAATGCGCCACAACACTTGATTGATGGCCTTGGGGATGCTGCGCGTCGGGTCGTCGGCCTCACCGGCCGTGATGCCGATCAGTTCGGTGCCGCCGAAGGAAAACATCACCACCACCAGCGACAACAACAAGCCATGCACGCCATGCGGCAGAAAGCCGCCGTGATCCCAGAAGTTGGCGAAGCCGATGTTGCCGTGCGAGACGCTGGTGAACACCAGCACCAGTCCGAGCACAATCATGCCGATGATGGCGGCGATCTTGATGATCGCCAGCCAGAATTCGAACTCGCCGAACAGCTTCACCTGCACCAGATTGATCGCTGTCACGAAGGCCCAAATGACCAGCGCCGTGGCCCAGGCCGGAAACCCCGGCACCCAGAAATCCACGTACAGGCCGACCACGGTCAGCTCGGCCATGCTCACCAGGATGTACAGCAGCCAGTAGTTCCAGCCCGACAGGAACCCGGCAAAGCCGCCCCAGTAGCGGTTGGCGAAATCGCTGAACGCACCGGCCACCGGCTCCTGCGTCGACATCTCGCCGAGCATGCGCATGATGAGGTAGATGATGCCGCCGCCAATCAGGTAGGCCAGCACGATGCCCGGCCCGACCAGCTTGATCGACTCGGCCGCGCCATAGAACAGGCCGGTGCCGATCGCGCCACCCAGCGCGATCAGCTGAATGTGGCGGTTCTTCAGCCGGCGAGCCAGCGGGGCAGCGCTTGGGTCTTGCATGGCGGACGGGACTCCGTGGTGCGGCATTCGCACGATGGGCAACGGACCCGGACCGGTATGGACCGACGGGCGCGGAAGCGTGCTGCCTCACAATCGAGGCAGTCGCCATGGCGCAACAGTGTCAGGTCCGACGTGCTTTTGACAAGTCCCGCGGGTGCCCCGTCAATGCGCCGCCGCACCCTTGGCTCGCACCGCCTTGACCGCGTCCGCCGTGGTCGGCTTGCCGTGATTGCCCCACGATGTGCGCTCATGGTTGATGATGTTGGCGATCTGGGCATCCGTCAGCACGCTGGCGAACGGTGGCATGGCGCTGGCGTAGGACTTGCCGTCGATGACGCGGCCATGCGCGCCATGCAGGATGGTCGCGATCTGCTCGGTCGCATCCGGATTGTTGACGACCGGGTCACCCTTGAGCGGCGGGAACGCGCCCGGCAAACCCATGCCGGTCATCTGATGACAGGCCGAACAATTGGTCGCGAACAGCGACGCACCCTTGGCCGCATCGTAGGTGTACGGGCCCGTCGGCGCGACGGCCGCCACCTTCTGGCTGGCGGGCTTGGCCACCGTTGCCGCGGGTGCCGGCGTCGGCGCGGTCACCACCGCCGGCGCCGCCGCGGCGCCCGGTGCATGCACGGCCAGAACGCCGATGGCACCTTTCATCGCATGCGCCATGTCATGGTCCACGAACGGATACTTGCCGGGCTGGGTCAACACCAGATCGAACACCGCACCGGCCCCCGGTCCCACCGAGTAGGTGGACACGCCATCGAGCGCATGCGCCGGATTGCCATCCGGATACACCTTGTCGAAAATGCCGCCGATCACGTGAAAAGAACTCCACGCATCCGGCCCGATGTTGGCAAAATAAAGGCGCACGCGCTTGCCCGCCGTGACCCGCAGCGGATGATCACGATACTGGAAGGCGGCGCCGTTGAACACGACTTCGTCCGGACGGGCATCCTGCATTTTCTGGTAATCCGGGCCCATCACATGTCCGGAAATCTGTTGCGTGTACCACTCGCTCTGCACGATCACGTAGCTTTCGGCCGCAGGCGGCAAGGGTTTGATCGGGTCCACCACCAGCGCGCCGTACATGCCGTTGGCGATGTGCAGCAGCGTCGGCTGCGTCTCGCAGTGATACACGAACACGCCGGGCACTTCGGCCACGAACGAGAAGGTGAGCGACTTGCCCGGCGCAATGTCGATGTAATGCAGACTGGGCGGCGTCTGTGCGGCATGGAAATCGATGGAGTGATCCATCATGCCGTGGTTGGTCAGCGTCACATGTACCGTTTGCCCCTGGCGCACGTGGATGATTGGACCGGGCACCGTGCCGCCATACGTCCACGCCTGATAATCGACACCACTGGCAATGGCGACATTTTTGTCGGTGACCACCAGATGCACGCTGACGTTTTGTCCGGTGCCGATCAACGGCGGCAAGCGCGCATCACGCGTCGCGTTGATCGGCGCGGTCGATGCCAACGATAAGGGTGAGACCGCCGCCGCCGCGGTCACCGGCGATGGCGACTTGACGTGCATGGTGCTGTGCAAACCAAGCAGCAGCAGCACCAGCAGCACGACCACGCCGAGCATGGCCGGCACCTGCACGCGCCACGACAATGCCGCGCGCGTCGGCGGCAGCGCCGTGCCACGTTTCCACTCGGCGATGCGCTGCCACGCCGGCCAACGCCGCTCGATCAGGTAATCCAGGCTGTAGGGAATGAACCCGGCGCGATAGTCCAACCCGATCAGCGCCACGAAAATCAGCACGTAACTGATCGCCGTACCCATGTTGGCGCCGCCCACCGTGTACGGACCGCCAAACCCTTCGGCCGTGCTCCACACCAGCAGGCTGAACAACGCGCCAGCGACATACAGGGTCTTGCGTCCCAACCCGACCAGCAGCGCAAACGCGATCACGCTCTCGATGATGCGCGTGGCCCAGACAAACAAGGTGGCATGCGGCGTGACCAGCGCGATCCACAGATGAAACCAACCAGCCGACCAGCCCGGTTGGCCCATCGCCGCATTGTGCAGATAGCCCACGTAATGCGCGGCGAAATCCGGTGACCAGGTCAGGGCCGCGCCGACGGCCCAGATGATGCCGAAAGCCACCCGCAACGCGGTGGTCGCGATGGCGGGCCACGGAAAAGGACGATCATGAATGGCGGTGGCGGACATGCTGGTGCTCTCCACGGCAAGGCATCGGTGACGGAGCCGGCCATGCATCCGGCGTCTCCGCTGTTCGCACGGCATTGTCGTGACGACACCACCGGCAAGCACTGATCCACATCAAACTCCCGGCATTCAGGAAAACGCGCGATCACGCTCGTGTCAAGAGATGGCCTGGTCCTCGGCTGATTGAAAATGGCCAGCCATCGCACCGCGCCAGCACGGTCACCGGTCAACGCATACCCGTCACTGGAACAGGTGACCGTCATCCTTCAGCCAACCAGCCTCATGGCTGCCGTCAGGGTCACGATGCGTCCAATGAACCACTCCGCCCTTGTCATTCCACACGAAAACGCCTTTGAATGCGATCGTGTCTCCGAGACGGATCGGGGCAACCCTTGGCGCGAGGTCGATGTTGTGTGCCACAAGGACCGTTTGACCCGACGGCAGCCGCAAAATGAATCGTTGATGGCGAATGCCACGGTCGTCGTCAGAAAGTATCCGACTCACGACGCCCTGCCCAACCACCTCGCGACCACTGCTTGCACGTCCGAACGTGTCGGGTGCCGTCGTTGATGCGGGAACCGTGCCCGACAAGATCCGGTGAGGCAGTTTGCCGCCCAACCAAAAATACGCGGCGGCAACCACCACGATCAAAACCAACATCTTTTTCATGGACGTACCCCGATCAGGAATTTTCCCTGGCAGAGAGAACCGATGTCACGAACGGGCTTGCTGCCTCAAACACCAGGAAGGATGTGGCGCAACCACAGACTTCTGCGCAAGCCACTCCTCCCGCGCTACACACGGATCACGCCATGTTCCGCGACGGCGGCCGGCCAATCAATGCAGCGTCTGCTTCGCCTTGCCACCCAACACGCTGAACGCGATCAGCAACACCGCACCCACGCAGATGCACGAGTCAGCCAGATTGAACGCCGGATACGCCCACTGGCCGAAGTAGACCAGCACGAAGTCGGTCACGCGGCCGACGCGGATGCGATCGACCACGTTGCCCAGCGCGCCGCCGATGATGAGGGCAAGCGGCAGCGCCGTGCGCCAGTCGCGCCGCGCCGTACGGTACAACCACACGCCCAGCCCGGCGCAGATGACAAACGCCAGGATGACGAAGAACCAGCGCTGCCAGCCGTCGCTGCCCGCGAGGAAGCTCCAGGCGGCGCCGCGGTTGAACCACAGCGTGCGATACAAAAAACCGTGGATGACCGGTACCTGTTGGCCGAGCAAGGTGTGGTCGCGTACCCACAGCTTGCTCCACTGGTCGAGCACGATGATCAACGCCGACAACCCCAGCCACGGCAAGGCCCCCGGACGCGTCGACTTCATCAGAACCATTGGCGATCCTCGCCAGCACCATCGACATTCTCGACGCAACGACCGCACAACTCCGGGTGTTCGACATGGCTGCCGACATCCGCGCGGTAATGCCAGCAGCGCACGCACTTGGCGGTCTCGCTGGTGCGGGCAGACACCCACACTTCGCCGCCATCGAGCACCACGCGCACCGCATCCGCCGGCTTGTCGGCCAGGTCTCGCAGGCACAGTTCCGAGGTGATGAAGAAGAAGCGCAACTCGTCGGCCACGTCGGCATAGCGCGCACGCAAGTCGGCATCGAGATAGACGTCCACCTCGGCGGCCAGCGAAGCGCCGATGCTGCCGTCCTTGCGCATCACTTCAAGCACGCCCGAAGCCGTGTCACGAATGGCGCGCAAGTCGTTCCACCAGCGCCGTTGCTGCTCGCTGCCCTGCGTGACGGCCAGCCCTTCGTACCAGGTTTCGAACAGCACCGACTCGCCACGCGCGCCCGGCAAGGCCTGCCAGATTTCCTCGGCCGTGAAGGCCATGATCGGTGCCAGCCAGCGCACCAGCGCCTCGGCAATGCGGTACATCGCGCTTTGCGCGGAACGCCGGCCACGGCTGTCGGTCGGCATGGTGTAGAGCCGATCCTTGGTGATGTCCAGGTACAGCGAGCCCATTTCGTTGGTGCAGAAGTTTTGCACGCGCTGCACGATTTCCGGAAAATCGTAGCGCTCGTAGGCGGCGATCACCGCCTCCTGAACGTCGGCGGCGCACTGCACCGCCCACTGGTCCAGCGGCAGACAAGCGTCCACCGGCAACAGGTGCTTGGCCGGATCGAAACCATCCAGATTGCCAAGCAGGAAGCGGCAGGTGTTGCGGATGCGGCGATAGTGGTCGGACACGCGCTTCAGGATTTCGTCCGACACGCTCATCTCGTGGCGATAGTCGGCCGCGGCCACCCACAGGCGCAGCACATCGGCGCCGAGTGAATCCATCACCTTTTGCGGCGCCACCACGTTGCCCTTGGACTTGGACATCTTCTTGCCCTCGGCATCGACGGTGAAGCCGTGGGTCAGGACTTGCTGGTACGGCGCGCGACCGTGGATGGCGGCGCTGGTCAGCAAGGATGACTGGAACCAGCCACGATGCTGGTCGGAGCCTTCCAGATACATCACGCGGTATTCGCTGGCGTCGCCGGCACGCAATTCCGGGCGCGCATCGACCACGCAGGCGTGGGTGACGCCAGAGTCGAACCACACGTCGAGCACGTCGGTGACCTTTTCGTAATCGGCCGCGTCCTTGCCCAGCAGTTCGGCCGGGTCGAGGTCATCCCAGATGTCGATGCCACCGGCTTCGACGCGTTTGGCCACTTCTTCCAGCAATTCGACGCTGCGCGGATGCGGTTCCTGCGTGTGCTTGTGCACGAACAGCGCGATCGGCACACCCCAGGTGCGCTGGCGGCTGATGCACCAATCCGGGCGGCCTTCGACCATGCCGGTGATGCGTTCCTGGCCCCAACCCGGCACCCAGCGCACGCCCTTGATGGCGGTCAGCGCGGTGTTACGCAAGCCGGCGGTTTCCATGCCGATGAACCACTGCGGCGTGGCGCGGAAAGCCACCGGCGTCTTGTGCCGCCAGCAATGCGGGTAGCTGTGGGTGATGAGCTTGTGCGCCAGCAAATGACCGTTGTCGCGCAGCATGTGCACGGCCACATCGTTGGCTTTCCAGATGTACTGGCCTTCGAACAGCGGCGTGCCGGGCAGATAAATGCCGCGCGCATCGACCGGGTTCAACACGTTGGCCGGATACTTGTCGACGATGCCGTACTTTTTGCACACCACGAAGTCGTCGGCACCATGGCCGGGCGCGGTATGCACGGCGCCGGTACCGTCCTCGGCACTGACGTGATCGCCCAGCAGCAGCGGGATGCGACGCTCGGCGTAGAACGGATGCACCAGTTCCAGGCCTTCCAGCGTGGCGCCGCGCGCCCGGCCCAGCACCGTCACCTCGTCCATGCCGTAACGCGCCATGGCACTGGCAGTCAGCGTTTCGGCCATCACCAGCAACACACGCTGGCCGTCGCGCTTTGGTCCTTCGACCAGCACGTAATCAAACTCGGGACCGACGCTGACCGCCAAACTCGCCGGCAGCGTCCACGGCGTGGTGGTCCAGATCGGCACGCTGACAATGGCGTCTCCCGCATCCACGCCAAACAACGTGGCCAGCGCCTTGGCATCGATGGCGTCATAGGCCACGTCGATGGCGCTGGACTGCTTGTCCTGATACTCGATCTCGGCCTCGGCCAGGGCGCTGCCGCAATCAAAACACCAGTGCACCGGCTTGAAGCCGCGCATCACATGGCCGTTCTCGACGATGCGCGCCAGCGCGCGCAGCATGTCGGCCTCGTATTTTTGATCCAGCGTGCGGTACGGACGGCCCCAGTCGCCAAGCACGCCCAGACGCTTGAAGCCGGCGCGCTGCAAGTCCACCTGTTCCAGCGCGTACTCGCGGCACTTGGCGCGGAAGCCCTTGGCGTCGAGCTTGTCGCCGACCTTGCCGTGCTTTTTCTCGACGGCGACCTCGATCGGCAGGCCGTGGCAATCCCAACCCGGCACGTAGGGCGCGCGATAGCCCGACAGCAGCTTGGAGCGCACCACCATGTCTTTCAGGATCTTGTTGACGGCATGGCCGATGTGGATGCTGCCGTTGGCATACGGCGGGCCGTCGTGCAGCACGAACATGCGCTTGCGATCGGCTACGTGCGTCTGGATCTGCTGATAGCGCCCGGCCTTGTCCCACGCCTCAAGCCACTTGGGCTCGCGCTTGGGCAGGTCGCCACGCATCGGAAAATCCGTGTTCGGCAAATTGATGGTGTGCTTGTAATCGGCGCTCATGAATAACCTGTGGATCAGATCGCGTGGACGCCGACTGGATGGGCATCCAGCAATCGGCAGGCGGTGGCGGCATCGGCATGCATCTGCGCAACCAGCGCATCGACGCCATCGAATTTCAATTCGTCGCGCAGCTTGGCGACAAAGGCGATTTCAAGACGACGGCCATACAGATCGCCGGCAAAATCGAACAAGTGCACTTCCAGCAAGGGTTGCGACACGGCGTTGACGGTCGGGCGCGTGCCGAGGCTGGCCACGGCCGGTCGCGTGACCGGCTCGCCATCGATGCCCACGCGCACGGCAAACACGCCTTCGATCGGACTGACGCGTCGGCCCAGGTGAATGTTGGCCGTGGGATAGCCCAGCTCGCGGCCCAGACGATTGCCGTGGGCGACGCGGCCGCTGATGGCGAACGGCCGGCTCAGCATGGCCGCAGTCGCGGTGAAATCATCAGCCGCCAGGCTCTCGCGAATCAGGCTGGACGACACGCGCTCGCCATCACGCTTGACCGGCGGCATGGCGCGCGCAACAAAACCGAGCTCCGCACCCATTGCTTCAAGCAGCGCAAAATCACCACCGCGCTTGTGACCGAAGCGGAAATCACCACCGACCCAAACCTCGCGCACACGCAGGCGCTCGACCAGCACCGTGCGCACGAACTCCGCCGCCGGCATCGCCGTCAACGCATGATTGAAACGCAGCAACAGCGCCCGCTCGACGCCGGCCGCGCGCAGGCCTTCCAGCTTGTCGCGCACCGAGCCCAGCCGTGGCAGCGGTCGGCGCGAAAAATACGCGCGCGGCAAGGGTTCGAAGCTGATCGCCGCAGGCACCACGCCCAGCGCGGACGCACGCTGCCGCACCTCGGCCAGCAAGGCCTGGTGTCCCAAATGCAGCCCGTCGAACGCACCCACGGCGACGACGCTGCCTGTCGGGGCCAGACACGGCCCCGCGACATCGCGGAAAACCTCGAACATCGCGCCAGTATAGCGGTCACGTTGCATGCAGCCTACGGCCACCGCCGAGCCGACACGGGCCGCCATCAGGCATCCAGAGGGCCGCGCAATTCGCGCAAGCGAAATCCACCGACCGCCATCACGCCCACGTAGGTGCCGCCACCGGCGATCACCAATACGACCAGATGCCAGATGCGCGTCCAGAACCCGGCCACCGTCCAGTGCGACCACACGTGCATGCCCACGCCGAGCACGATGGCCATGGCCAGACAGGCCAACACCACACGCGCCAGATGCCGCGCCCAGCCCGGTTGCCGCTGATACACCCCGGAACGGCGCAGCCAGAACCACAGCAGTCCGCCGTTGAGATACGCCGACAAGGCCCCGGCGATACCCAGCGCCATGTGCAGGCCGGGCACCCGCGCCACGCCGGCCAGCCAGCTCAACTGCTTGACCGGCGCCGGCGCCCACAACTCGAACAGCAACACGATGAAACCCACGTTGAACACCATGTTGGCCACCAGCGCGACGATCGCCGCCTTGACCGGCGTGCGCGTGTCCTGGCGCGCATAAAAACCCGGCAGCAGCACCTTGACCAGCGCATACGCCGGCAAGCCCGACACGAAGGCCAGGATCGACAAGGTGGTCATGTGCGTATCGAACGCATTGAACTGGCCATGCTGGAACAACGTCGCCACCAGCGGCGTGGCCAGGAACCACAGCGCCACCATGGCCGGCAGCGCCACCAGCAGCGCCATGCGCAGGCCCCAGTCGAGCGCCTTCGAAAAGCCTTCCTGATCGGTATCGACATGCCGCCGCGACAAGGCCGGCAGGATCACCGTGCCCAGCGCCACGCCGAACACGCCCAGCGGCAATTCCAGAAAGCGCACCGACTGCGCCAGCCAGGTTTGCGAGCCGGTCACCAGCAACGACGCCAGCACCGTGTCCAGCAACAGGTTGATCTGCGCCACCGACGAACCCAGCAGCGTCGGCACCATCAGGCGCATGATCTTGCGCACGCCCGCGTGGTGCCAGCCCCAGCGCGGCCAGCCCAGCAGCCGCAGCCGCCGCATCGCCGGCAACAGGAACAGCACCTGCAGGATGCCGGCCAGCAGGATCGCCCAGCCCAGCGCCATGATCGGCGTATGCAGGCGCGGCGCCAGCCACAGCGCGCCGACGATCAGGCACACGTTGAGAATCACCGGCGTCAGCGCCGGCAACGCGAAATGCCGGAAACTGTTGAGCGCCCCGGCCATCAGCGCCACCAGCGACACGCACCACAGGAACGGGAACGTCAGGCGCAGCAAGTGCGTGGTCAGCGACAAATCGCCGGGCTGGCCGATGTAGCCCGGTGCGAACACCTTCACCACTTGCGGCGCGAAGATCAGCCCCAACGCCACCACCACCAACAAAATCGCGCCCAGCGTGCCGGTCACGCAGGCCACCAGCTCGCGCAACTCCGCGTGGCTGCGGGTCTGCTTGTACTGCGTGAACACCGGCACGAAGGCGGTCGAGAACGAACCCTCGGCGAACAGCCGGCGCATGAAATTGGGAATGCGGAACGCCACCCAGAACGCGTCGGTATACGCCGTCGCGCCGAACGCGGTATTGATGGCAATGTCGCGCACCAGGCCGAGCACGCGCGAAATCATGGTCATCGAGCTGAACGACAGCAGCCCGCGCAGCAAGGAGGGCTTTTTCACGGGGCCGTGAACTCGTGGCGACAAGACAGGGTCATGGCGCAAAGCATAACGGCAGAAGTCCGGATCGGACCGACCCTGGGCTGATCCAGGCAGGTCGCTTGCCAACACCAAGCCAGACAAGCCGCGCCACGCATCATCACCAACCCGGCACCTGCACCCGCACCACCGGCCGGACCCGGCATTGACTGACGTGGTCCGATACCGGATAATTCCGCTCTTATCCACTCTCACCCAACGCATTCGGAGTCATCCCTTGGCCAACATCAAGTCCGCGAAGAAGCGCGCGCGCCAGTCGGAAGTCAGCCGCCAGCGCAACGCCAGCGCCCGTTCCATGGTGCGCACCGCGCTGAAGAAGGTCGTCAAGGCGATCGAGGCCGGCGACAAGGCTGCCGCCATGGCCGCCTATCAGACCGCCGTGCCGCTGCTGGATCGTTACGCTGCGCGCAACCTGATCCACAAGAACAAGGCCGCCCGCCACAAGAGCCGCCTGAACGCCGCGATCCACGCGCTCGCCTGAGCCCGTTCATCGCCGCACGCGAAAAAGCCGGCGCAGGCCGGCTTTTTCGTGCCCGCATGGCGCGTGACGATCAGCCCAAGTGCGCCCGCCGCAGGCGCAAGGCATTGCTCACCACCGACACCGACGACAGGCTCATGGCCAGCGCGGCGATCATCGGCGACAACGTGATGCCGAACCACGGATACAGGATGCCGGCCGCGATCGGCACGCCGATGCCGTTGTAGATGAAGGCGAAGAACAGGTTCTGGCGGATGTTGCCGACGGTCGCCCGCGACAGGTTGCGCGCCCGCACGAGGCCCTCCAATTGCCCCTTGACCAGGGTGACCTGGGCACTTTCCATGGCGATGTCGGTGCCGTTGCCCATGGCGATGCCGATGTCGGCCGTGGCCAGCGCCGGCGCGTCGTTGATGCCGTCGCCGGCCATCGCCACGCGGGCGCCCTCGGCGCGTAGCTCGCGCACGATGTCGGCCTTGCCGGTGGGGCTGACCTGTGCGTGGATCTCCTCGATGCCCAGCTGATCGGCCACCGCCTTGGCCGTGGTCTGCGCATCGCCGCTCAACATGACCAGACGCATGCCCGCCGCACGCAATTTTTGCAGTTCCTCGGCCGCACCGGCCTTGACCGGGTCGAGCACGCCAAGCAGACCGACCACATCGGACTCCACCGCCAGCCACACCACGGTTGCGCCCTGCTCCTGCAACTTGGCCGCGTAGCCGCGCGCGATGCCGGTCAGGCCCGCACCGGCGGCATTGACCATGGCCTCGTTGCCGAGCGCCACGTGCAGGTCGTCGACACGGCCCTCGACGCCTTGCCCCGGCGTGGCGACAAAGCCTTGCACCGCTGGCACGTCGACATTGTAGGCTTCGGCGGCAGCCAGAACGGCGCGCGCCAGCGGATGTTCGCTGGCGCGTTCGAGTGCGGCAGCCAGCGCCAGGATGCGCGGCGGCGCCAGCTTGCCGTTGATCGACAGCAGATGTTCGAGCTTGGGCCGGCCTTCGGTCAGGGTGCCGGTCTTGTCCAGCACCAGGGTGTCGATGTTGCGCAGATGCTCGATCGCCGCCGCATCGCGGAACAGCACGCCGTGCCGCGCACCCAGGCCGCTGGCCACCATCACCGAAATCGGCGTGGCCAGACCCAGCGCACAGGGACAGGCGATGATCAGCACCGCCACCGCCGCGATCAGGCCATGCGCCAGCCGCGGCGCAGGCCCGACCAATGCCCACAGCACGAACGCCAGCACCGCCACTGCCACCACGGTCGGCACGAACCACGCCGCCACCCGATCGGCGATGCGCTGCAACGGCGCGCGCGAACGCTGGGCCTTGGCCACGGTGGCCACGATCTGCGCCAGCACGGTGTCATCGCCGACCTTGCGCGCGCGCATCACCAAGGCACCTTCCTGATTGAGCGTGCCGCCGGTGACCGTGTCATCCACGCCACGCGCGACAGCCAGCGGCTCGCCACTGAGCATGGATTCGTCGACATGGCTGGCGCCTTCGATCACCACGCCATCCACGGGAATCTTTTCACCCGGCCGCACGCGCAGCATGTCGTCGACGCGCACCTGTTCCAGTGGTACGTCGACCTCGCTGCCATCGGCATGGATGCGGCGTGCCTGCGTCGGCACCAGGTTGAGCAAGGCGCGCAACGCCGCTCCCGTACGCCGACGCGCGCCCAATTCCAGCATGTCGCCCAGCGTGACCAAGGTGATGATGACGGCTGCCGATTCGAAATAGACGGCCACATGGCCATGCATGCCGCGAAAGCCCGCCGGGAACAGGCCCGGCAGCAGGAAGGCCACCGCGCTGTACAACCAGGCCACGCCGGCGCCGATGCCGATCAGCGTGTACATGTTGGGCGAGCGTGCCTTGAGTGACTGCCAGCCGCGCCGGAAGAAGCTGGCGCCGCCCCACAGCGTGACCACCGTGGCCAGCACCGCCTCGACCCAACCCGCCGCCGTGCCCCACCCGGCCGGCCAATGCCACAGGCCCATATGCGGCCCCATCGCCAGCACGAACACCGGCACGGTCAGGGCCAGCAGCACCCAGAAGCGCCGCCGCAATGCGCGCACTTCACCGTCATCCTCGTCATCAGCGCCGGGCATCTCCGGCTCCAACGCCATGCCGCACTTGGGGCAATCACCCGGTCCGTGTTGACGCACCTCCGGGTGCATCGGGCAGGTGTAGATGGCACCCGTGGGTGCCGCCACCGGAGCTGGCGGCACACCGAGATAACGCGCCGGGTCGGCACAGAATTTGTCGACACAACCGGCGCTGCAGAAGTGGTAGCGATGACCGTCATGCTCGGCCGCGTGACGCGGGTTTTCCGGGTCGGTGCGCATGCCGCACACAGGATCACGCAAGCCCTTGCGGATGTCTCGCTGGCGCGCCTTTTCCAGGATCGCGGGCGGATCGGCCTCGAACTTGTGCAGACAGCCATCACCGCAAAAGTAATACGTGCGACCAGCATGCTCGGCGCGCCGAGGCGCGTCGGTCGACACGGTCATGCCGCAATTGGGATCGATCGCGGTCGCGCCATCGGCAACCGGGGCGTGTTCGTGGGCGCCATGACTCGTGCTCATGCGTGCTTCTCCGTGACCGGTCCGGACAAGGCGCGCATGATCGGGCATTCACCCAGCGGGCCATGACCCGGACAGGCGTCGATCAACTGCCGCAGGCCCTTGCGCACGCGCCGCAACTGCGCAAGGTGTTCATCGACGATGGCCAACCGCGCCTCCGCACGCTGTTTGACCCCGTGCACGCCCTGTTCGCGGTCGGCCGACAGGCTCAGCAACTCGCGGATGTCATCCAGGCTGAAGCCCAGCTCCTTGGCACGCCGGATAAAGCGCAATCGCGCGAGCGCGGTCGCGTCGTACTCGCGGTATCCCGACGGCCGCCGCTGCGGCGAGGGCAACAAGCCCTCGCGTTCGTAATAACGGATGGTGTCGATGTTGACGCCGCATTCGCGGGCCACGGTGCCGATGCGCATGTGATTGATGGTATCCATGCGTCCATGATAAACCCTTGACTTGAATCGAGAGTCAATACTTTTGTCGATTGCCCGTCAGGCAGCATCCCGGCATGGCATGGGAGCATCGACCGACACCGGGTCCGGCACGGGAGGCGGCAAGGCCCTGACCGGTGCCTTGGACGCCACCCTGGCACCACGCTGGCTGGCGATCACGCTGCCCAGGATGAGCACGCCGGAAACAACCATGGTCCACGTGACCGGCTCGCCAAGAAACAGCCATGCCCAGGCCACCCCGAACACCGGGATCAGATAGGCGACGGTGGTGGCCCGTGGTGCGCCCACGCGGTCGATCAGCCGAAAGTAAAGCCCGTAGGCCACGCCGGTGCACAGCAACCCTAGCAACACGGCGCTGATCCACGACAAGACTGGAATCGGCGCCGCAGGCCAGGTCGCCACTGCAAGCGGCATGACCATGATGGCAGCGCACAGCAAGGTACCGGAAGCCACGGCAGTGGCCGGCAAATCCGCAAGGTAGTGCTTTATCAGGTTGGCGGCGATGCCGTAGCACAACGCCGCCAAGGTGCCGGCTCCGGCCGCCAAACCCACCTCGGCACCACTCGTCTTGCCACTGGCCAACACCACCACGCCAACAAAGGCGGCCACCATGGCCATGCCACGCCGGCGACCGATCTTTTCGCCGAAGCAGGCAAATGCGACCAGGGTGGCAAACAACGCCGTCATGCTGTTGGCGATGGCTTCGATGCCGGCCGGGGCACGTTCTGCGGCCCACGCAAACAGCGTGTACGGCACCGCGCAACTCAAGGCGCCCACCATGATGAAACGCAGCCAATGCGCACGCGTCAGGCGTGCACGTGCCCGCCACAGAAACGGCAGCAGTAACAAGGCACCAAACAACAAACGCAGTTGCACCAGAGGTGCCGGCCCGAAATGCGGCGCTGCAATGCGCATGAACAGGAACGAGCCGCCCCAGATGCCGCCCAGCAGCAGCATCTCCAGCGGCGTGCGCCAGTCGCGGCGTGTGCTGGCACGGGTAGATGGCGTCGACGCCTGTAGATCACGGCGCCAGGGCAATTGATCGCGCCGCGGGGGATACGCGATGGAAGGCAGATCAGGAACAGCCATGGGACAACTCCTGCTTGCGGGGAGGCGCCATTGTGCGTGGATGTGCGGCGCGCACAAGCGCATACTTCTTGGCCCTGACACAAATAGGATTTGTTGCTTGTCATGAGCCTGCACCCTGCCCTGTTTTCCTCGTTGAGTGTGTTCGCCACCGTCGCCCGTCACCAGAATTTCGCGCATGCGGCGGACGAATTGCACCTGACCGCCAGCGCCGTCAGTCACCACATCCGCAAGCTGGAAGCCCAACTAGGCCTGACCCTGTTTTTGCGGCATGCGCGTGGCGTGGCGCTGACCGTCGAGGGACGTCTGCTGGCCGATGCCACCGGTGGCGCATTGACCGACGTGGAGAACGTGGTCGATGCGTTGCGCGAGGACCGCCGCAACCCGCGCGTGCGCATCAGCGTGCTGCCCTCGTTGGCCACGGATTGGCTGATGCCGCGACTGGGACGTTTCCGCGAGGCGTACCCGGACATCTTGCTGAGCATCGAGTCACGCGAGCGCCTGGCACGCTTCGACGATGGCCATCTCGATCTGGGCGTGCGCTACGGCGCAGGACAATGGCAGGGCGTGACGGCACGTTTTTTGATGTCCGGCGCCTTGTTGCCGGTGGCCTCGCCGGCCATGGCCGCAGGCATCCAGACGCCCGCGCAAATCACGCAACTGCCCCTGATCGCCGATCTGGCCGCCGAAGGCTGGCGCGAATGGTTTCGCAGCGCCGGCGTGCCCGACGCGCCACTGGCCGGCATGTACGACATCGGCAATTCGGCCAATGGCCTGCGCGCGGCCGCCAGCGGTCTGGGTGCCATCCTCGCGCGCAAGCAACTGGTGGCGCCCTTTCTTGCCAGCGGCCAGCTGGTGCGCTTGCCCGGACCAGAAGTGCCGACGCGCCATGCGTATTACATCGTGCATGCTGCCGATCAACGCCCGAAGCCGGCGGCACGTCGCTTCATTGCCTGGCTGGAGCGCGAGGCACGCTGAAGTTTCAAGAGCAGCATCAATCGATGGCAATATTTCTGCTGGCCCGACCGCAACCAAGCCATGGCACGCTGCGATAAGTATCGGCAACCAGCCAGACGCCGGCCGTGATGGCGGCGGAAATGATGAATGCCGTGGTCGCAGTCCGGCCGGTGTGCAGATAGGGCGCCCAGTACGCGACCGTGATGATGCCCAGCATCACCGCTTCCATCGTGACCGCCAGCCGCGGCAGGATCCCGAATGCCATGCCCAGCCCGGCGGCAATGCTGCCGATACCGGTCAAACCAGCCCAATAGGCAGGCCCGGGCAACCACGCCAGCCAGGACGGGAGAATCGCGTTGCCCATCTGCACGGCATCGACGATGACTTCCACGCCGATCATCGGCAGCGCAAGAATCAACAACCATCGTGCGGCACGTATTCCGTTGATCCCGACAGCGAACGGGAAGAGGCGCCCGGCCTTGGCACCCGCATGGGCGGCGAACAGGCACCAACTGCCCACCGCGATGATCGCGATTTCGCCGAGGCCACCCCAGCCATCGGCCTGTAACGGCGACATCACCACCATGGGAATTTCCAGCAGAACCACCCACAACAGCATGTACGGAAACACGATGTCGCAAGTAAGCCTGACCGTGGGCTTCAACAACAAGCCCACGCCCGTCACCAATTCAATCACGGCGCACAGATAGACGATAACCGTTGCATCTGGCGGGTGATGAAGGGGAATCGCCTGCCACACCAAGGCCAGGCCGCCATTGACCAGGCCGGTAATGCCCAGCGCGATGAGCGCCGCCGCAAACAGGATTCGACTCAACCGGATGGTGGCCATCGCGTTGCCTGCCTTTGTGTCGAAACAGGTGTTACTGCTGCAAATGCGCCCCCACAGGGCGGTGGACACCGGACGCGGTGGCAGGTGTCGCGCTGGACATTGGCATCGCCATTTTCGGTGCGGTCGGTGCCGCCGGCGCGGCACTGGTTGCCGTGGCCGGCATCGGCATCTCACCCGTACCGACCGGTTTTTCGACCGGCATCGCCATGCCCTGCGGCGCGGTCAAGCCGGCCAGCTGGCGATAGCGTTCTACACTCATGTTCGGCTGCTTTTGCAGGTAGGCCACCATGGCCCAGATTTTCTGGTCGTCATGCGTTTTGCCCCAGGCCGGCATGGCGGTCATCTTGATGCCGTGCTTGATGATCCAGAACGCCTCGGCCGGGTCCGGTGCAAAATGGGTCAGGTTGGGGGGCCGCGGGTACAGACCCTGGCGGATTTCGGTGTTGCCCATGCCCGGCGCCAGATGGCAGCCCGTGCACATGTCCGAATAGTGATGCGCGCCTTCGGCGATCAACGCCGGGCTGCTCAAGTCCGGCACCTTGATGTCGCTGGCGCGCGTGGCGATGGAGCGCTCGCGCACATGGCTGATGAGGTAGCGCGTGAAGGCCCAATGCGGCGAATCGGCGCCGATGTTGTAGCTGCCTGACCAGATCCAGATGCCGATGGCAATGATGATCAGGATGATGAGCACGATCAGCTTCTTCAGAAACTTCATGGTTTGCTCCCCGGTGGCCAGTCACGCGCACGCCAAGCGTGCACAGCAAGCGCCCATGGTGCGCGTCTTGGCTTGCCCCGTCCAGCATGCCGGCAAATCCGTGCAAGACAGCCACCACCAACCTGCGACCGGGCGCACACATCAGCCCCGCACACGCCTACAATGGCGCACTGGCGATGCGCCACTCCCCCACCCTTCGCGGACTGCCCTTCGTGTCGCTGTCGACCCAGACCCGTGCCTATTTGCAGGTCCACTTTTGCGTGATCCTGTGGGGCTTCACCGCCATTTTCGGCAAGCTCATCACGCTTGATGCGCTGGCGCTGGTGTGGTGGCGCATGCTGATCGTGGTTGCCGCGCTGCTGCTGCTGCCGCGAGTGCAGCGGCAGTTGCGCGCGATGTCGTGGCGCCTGATCGGCAGCTATGCCGCGATCGGCCTGCTGGTGGCGATGCATTGGTTGCTGTTCTACTCGGCCGTGAAGCTGGCCAATGCCTCGGTGGCGGCCATTTGCCTGGCCGTGGCACCGTTGTTTCTGGCGATTCTCGAACCGCGCATCGCCGGTCGGCCATTCAACCCTCGTGAACTGCTGCTGGGCATCGGCGTGATTCCCGGCGTGGCCATGATCGTCGGTGGCATTCCGTCAGGCATGTATGTGGGCCTGGCTGTCGGGCTGGCTTCGGCTGTGTTCGTGGCCGCCTTCAGCGCCTGCAACAAGCGCATGATCGAACGCGCCGGCCCCTTGGCCGTGACCTGCATCGAGCTGGGTTCGGGCACCGTGTTCCTGACCGTGCTGGCACCGATCCTGCCGCACACGGGCGCCGCCTTGCCATTGCCGGACCTGCACGACGCGCTGCTGTTGCTGCTGATGTCGCTGGGCTGCACGCTGCTGCCGTTTGCGCTGGTGCTCAAGGCGATGCGCCATGTCAGCGCCTTCGGCACGCAGATCGCCAACAACCTCGAACCGGTCTACGCGATCATTCTCGCCATCGCGATTCTCGGCGAACAACATGAAGTGGGTTTGCTGTTCTATGCCGGCGTGGTGGTGGTGATCGCCGCGGTCGTCGTGCATCCGCTCATCAGCCGGCGGCCACCGCGCAAACCGCCCAAGGATGTGCTGGGTGTGGCCGAGGCCCATAACGTCGCCGAATGAGGTGCGCCCGCCCTGTCATGGACAAGGCGGGCGCACGGGTTTGGTTCAACAGACTTGGATCAGAAGATGGCTTCGCCGCCACTGGTGTCGGCACCGCACGAGCCCAGCGTCTTGATCTTGTCGGCAACCTGCTGCGCGGCCTGCGTGTTTTGTCCGCAGCGCCGGGCCAGCCACAGAATGACGAGGCTGAACACGACGATGATCCACATGCCGGTGAAGAAGCCATACAGCCCGATGCCGTTCATGGGCTTGAAGGTCGGCCCGAACCAGCTGATCAGCCACATGCCGATGAAGTACGGCAGCAGCCACCAGGCCTGCTGCCAGCCCAGCTCGGACAATGGCTTGCGCTTGATGAAATACCAGGCCAGATACACGATCACGTACACCGCGACCAGCGCGAACAGCACTTCGACCGTGTCATAACCGGTCCAGTAGATGATCCAGTTGGAGAAAATGAACGCCAGCGTGGACACCACGGTGACCGCGCGCAGCCTGAAGGGGCGGTTGTAGTCGGGCAGCGCATGGCGCAGATGCAGCAGGATCACCGGGCCGATCATGTACGACAGCACGGTAATCAGCTCGACCGCCGACACCAGCTTTTCCCACGACGGGAACGGGAAGAAGAAGATCGCGCCGACCACCCAGGTCACAATCAGGCCAATCCACGGCACGCCGCTCTTGTTGAGGCTCACGACACCCTTGGGCGCGTTGCCCATTTCGCCGGCGGCCATGATGATGCGCGGGCTGGCGGTGGCGTAGATGAAGGCCGTGCCCAACGGCGACACGATGGCGTCGACATACAGGATCACCGCCCACCAGAATGCGCCCACGGCCACGGCGATCGCCGCCAGCGGACCAAACATGCCGCTGAATTGCAGGTGTGTCCAGCCATCGACGATGTCCGACGGCTTGAGCGCCACGATGAAGGCCACCTGCAGACCGACGTAGATCAACATCGAAATGATGACCGAGCCGATCAACGCGATCGGGATGTACTTGCCCGGGTTGCGCGTTTCACCCGCCAGCGCGATGGCCTGCTGGAAACCCAGGAAGCTGAACGCGATGCCGGCAGTGGCCACGGCGGTGAAGATGCCGCTGATCGGCACGCTGTGCACTTGCGCAACCATGTTGCCCGGATGGAACGAGTACGCCATCAGCACGCCGATGGTCGCCAGCGGAATCAGGATCTTCCACCACGTGGCCGCACTGTTGATCGCCATCACCACGCGGATGGCAAGGAAGTTCAGCGCCACCACCACCGCCAGCAGCAGGATCGACACGATCGTGCCCAGATGGGTCAGCACGCCGGTGGTCGAGCTGATGAGACCGGGAATGTAGTTGTTGGCATAAGTCACCACCGAGGTCACTTCGACCGGCGGTACCGACACGAAGGCAAGAAACAGGATCCACGTCCAGATTTTGCCGACCAGATCACCGTGGCTGACATGGGTCATGTGCACCAGCGCGCCCGAGTTCGGGAACATGGTCGACAGCTCGGCGAACACGAATGCCAGGAACAGCGTGGCGACGGCACCAATCACCCATGAGAACACGCTCATCGGACCGGCGGCGATGGCACCGTGCAAGGCACCGAACAGCCAACCCGAGCCGATCATGGCACCGATGCTGGCGTACAAAAGACCGATGACGCCGGCATCGCGTCGAAGTTTGGTTGGGCCTCCGGCCATGAGTTGACTCCCCGATCAAATGGATGGTTGGAGTGCACGCCCGCATCGACGTGCATCGGATGCACGCCGCGCCGCACGCAAAAGCCACGCACGACACACGGCGCCCACAGAAACTGGCCCGGATACTATCAGAACACCGATCAGGCACGGTTCATCCCCGGAAGGTAGCAGGCGCGAACCGAGACGGTCACCATGCCAAAGGTCATCCATGCCATGGAGGACATCAGCCACTCGCCGCACACGCGTTTAAGGCGACGGTGTCCGCCTGTGGATTGACCAGCAGCGGATACACATGATCAACATGCAGCATCCAGCCCGTTTTCAATGGCTCGGCGTCAATCATCCAGGGTGTCATGCGCGTCGTCGCGACGCGGCTCCCACGGCGCAAGATGTTCGCGGTTGTCGATGCCGTAGCGCCGCCACAGCGACGCATCCGCCAGCGCCGGCAAGCGGATGCGCGCCCGATCAGCCCGCCATTCCGGCATCTGGAACATGGCATCCCCGTCGCGCAACGTTCATCAAGCGCCAGACCCAGCCCTCCCCACTCCCGATGACACAACGTGGCGCTATCCTGCCATGCATGCCTGCACCTCTCGCCATGCATGCCGCCAGCCGCCATCGACCTACCCTGCTGGTGATGGCAGGCGTGTCCGGCAGCGGCAAGAGCAGTGTCGGTCGGCGGGTGGCCGATCGCCTTGGCTGGCCGTTTCTCGATGGCGACAGCCTGCACTCGCCCGCCAACATTGCAAAAATGCGCGCCGATCAACCACTGGATGACGCCGATCGCTTGCCCTGGCTGGATGCCATCAGCCGCTGGATGGATGCCCGGCAAGCCGAGGGAACCTCCGCCGTCATCGCCTGCTCGGCACTCAAACAGCGCTACCGCGACCGTTTGCGTCACGGTCATCCCGATGTGCAATTCATCTGGTTGAAGGTCGACCGTGCCGAGTTGGCGCGACGTCTCGACCAGCGTACCGGCCACTTCATGCCCGCCGCCTTGTTGGCCAGCCAACTGGCCGCGTGGGAGCCGCCCGCCCCCGACGAGCCCGTGATGACCATCCCGGCCAACGGCGACCTTGAAGCCACCGTGCGTGCCGTACTCGCGGTCGCCCGCACGGTCTAAATCCCAACACACAAAGTTGCCGAGCTTGCATTGCCGATAGTTACGATATATCTTGAGATTGCATCTAACGATTCATTCGGAGACATCATGCACATTCATCATCATTCTTTCGGCCATCACTTCCATCGTCCCGTCGATGGCGACGTGGAAACCTTCATGCATTGCATCGGCCGTCACGGCGGCGGCCGTGGCTGGCATCGCGGCGACGACGACGGCTTTCGCGGCAGCCATCACGGCGGCCGTTTCGGCGGCGGTGGCCGCGTGTTTGCCCACGGCGAACTGAAACTGGTCCTGCTCGCCCTGATCGCCGAACAGCCGCGCCATGGCTACGAACTGATCCGCACCATCGAGGAAATGTTCGACGGCAACTACGCACCCAGCCCCGGTGCGGTCTACCCCACCCTGACCATGCTCGAGGAAATGGACTACGCCAGCGTGGAATCCGGCGACGGCGGCAAAAAACGCTACTCCATCACCGCCGCCGGCCGTGCCTTTCTTGCGGAAAACAAGGTGGCCGTGGACGCGGTCATGGCACGCATGGAGCAATCGGCCAAAATGTACGCGCGCATGGCGGCGCCGGACACCATTCGCGAAGCCTTGCACAACCTGCGTCACGCACTGCGCGCACACCCATGGTCCCCGACCGAAGCCAAACGCGTCGCCGGCATCCTCAAGCAAGCCGCGCACGACATTTTCGACAACACCGCGGATCGATAAATCGCCTGTCAGGCCGCCCAAACATCCGGAGTGAGCGCCATGTCGGAAACCAGTGAATGCAAGCACGTGCCCGGCACGTTTCACCCGCACATCGACCGCAATCGATGCGCGGGCAAGGCCGACTATGTGCGCGCATGCCCGGTGGATGTCTTTGCGGTCGGAACTTTGCCAAAGGATAAGCGTGTCGGGCTGAGTATCCCGGGCAAGCTCAAGGGGTTCGCGCATCGCTGGCAACAAGCATCACTCGTGAACGAGGCGGCCTGCGAAGCGTGCTGCCTGTGCGTGAGCGCTTGCCCGGAGCAAGCCATCACGTTGCAGCGCGTCCGGTGACGCAAGGTTCCCTGGCCGCGAACACTTCGGCTTTTCGGATTGACTGCCCAAGTGCAACCTGACAAGTTCGGTCAACCGACGCAAATACCGCCCAAGGGATTTTGCGCCGGTTACTTCATGCGTTAGCCTGCACGGATTCCTTTGCCATTCATGGAGAAAATCCGTGAATGTCCCGGGCCCGTTGAGTCACATTGCGCTGGTTGCCGGCAATGCCGTCCGCACCGCCGATTTTTTCAAGGTGCGGTTCGATGCCACGGTCAAACCCCAGGATGATGCGGATGACTTCGTCGAGATCCTCATGAAGATGGGTGATGCGCAATTCGTGCTGGTGCAGGCAAACGTCGAACGGCCGTTGCTCGGTGATCACATCGCCTTTGCCGTGTCGACCGAGCAGTTGCATCAGTGCCGTGCAAGACTTGATGCCCTCGGGCATGCGTATCAAATGGCACGCAAAGACACGGCCTTGTACTTCACCGACTTCGACAACCACGTGTTCGAACTGGAATGCGCGTAAGCTGCCATGGCAGAACAAAATTGAGGCGCGTCATTCGTTGATCCGCCCGCGCAGAAAACCGGCGAAATGCGCCTGCACACGGACAGATCACGGCAGACCTCGCGACAACAAGCGATTGCATGCAAGAGCCCGTCATGACCGACACCACGCATGCGAAGAAGTGGCCGATGCCGTGCAACCGGATCAGGTGGTCGTCGATCACGACAATCGAGGCTGGACCATGGCGCGTGATCGGTACTGGTACACGCCGTTCCCCGCAACAGATATTCCGATGGTGCAACTGTCGATCAACGCCGCGCGGTCTGCGGAGCATCACCTGCAGCTGGATGAAAACGGGTGTCGCTGTGCCAACACGGCGTGCTGATCAGCGGCAACATCGTGCTCAATTTGCGCGCGATCGACTGGCAAACCACGGTGCAGGTTTCGACAAGGCACGGCACTTCTTGCGTGGCGTGGTTCTGCGGTCGCCGTGCATCCGGCAACCTTTGGCCTGACCTCCACGCACGTGTCGCGGGCGCGTCGACGAAGGAGACATGCATGATGTTCTCACGCATGCAATTTGTCGTCACTGCGGCGCGTAACGCAACGCATCCACCAGTAGAGCAAAGGCTGGCGATGTCTGACGCCGATGCGGGTAATACAGGTGAAATCCCGGAAACAGCGGACACCAGTCCTGCAGCACGCACTCGAGACGCCCGGCGTCGAGATACGGTTGAGCGGCATCCTTGAGCACATATGCGAGACCCCCACCCGCCAGGGCCGCGTTGAGCATGGCGCCGGATTGATTGAAAACGAGCTGGCCTTCGACATGCACGCTGAAGAGACGTTTGCCCTTCTGGAACTCCCACGCATACAGGCCACCACGCGTGGGCAGACGCAGATTGATGCAACTGTGCCCGGTCAGATCCTGCGGCTTCTTCGGCCGCGGGTGCTGGCTGAAATACGCGGGAGCCCCGACCACCGCCATGCGCAAATCCGGGCCGATGCGCACCGCGATCATGTCCCTGGCAACCTGCTCGCCATCGCGCACGCCGGCATCAAAACCTTCGGCAACGATGTCCACCAGCCGATTCTCGATGCCGATTTCGACCTTGATGTCCGGGTAATTCCGCAGCAACAACGCAAGCTTTGGGACAAGTATGGCGTTGGCCGCATGGTCGGTGGCCGAGATGCGCAACGTGCCGGCGGGCTTGGCGTGCGACTCGCGCAACGCCGCCAGTTCCGTTTCGATGTCTTGCAAGTGCGGACCAACCGAACGCCACAGACGTTCACCGGCCTGAGTGGGTGAAACGCTGCGAGTGGTGCGATTGAGCAGACGCACGCCAAGCCGATCTTCAAGCCCACGTAGCGCATGGCTCAACGCGGACGGCGACACGTCCAGCTTGGCCGCGGCCCGAGTAAAGCTGCGCTCACGCGCCACCGTGAGGAATGCAACAAGGTCATCGAGATTCTGGCGAGACATTGATGAATCATGTTCATAAGTACGTGCTTATTTTACCACCTTATCGAATGCCGATGGCGGCGGTACATTGATGACATGACACACGACCCATCGCAGGACAACGCCATGCCAAACCATCCAGACACCGCCCGCAAGGCCTTTGGCGACATCGCACCGGCGCTGGCCGAGTACACCGACAAGCTGTTGTTCGGCGAAGTCTGGGAACGCCCCGGCCTTTCGCCACGCGATCGCAGTCTGGTCACGGTCGCCAGCCTCGTTTCGCTATATCGCAGCAACGAGCTGCCGTTCCATTTGAAGAAGGCGCTGGAGAACGGCGTCAGCCGCGACGAGCTGATCGAGTTGATCACCCATCTGGCCTTCTATTCCGGCTGGCCGACGGCCAGCACCGCGCTGGCGATCGCCCGGCGCATTTTTGAAGAAGCAGGAGCACAGTCATGAGCAATATCCAGCGTAATGGCGCGCGACCCTCAGTGCAGGGCCCGAAGGAATATTTCACCGGCAGCGTGCGCATCGACGCGCCGTTCCAGATGGAAGCGCCGGCGCGTGCCGGTGGCGCTCTCGTGACCTTCCAGCCGGGCGCGCGCAGCAACCGGCACACGCACCCGCTGGGCCAGATCCTGATCGTCATTTCGGGTATCGGCTGGCATCAATGCGAAGGTGAGCCGAAAGAGGAAATCCGGCCCGGCGACGTGATCACCTGCGCGCCCGGCAAGCGGCACTGGCACGGCGCCACGACCACCACGGCGATGTCGCATATCGCCATCGCGGAACGCGATGAACACGGTAAGGCCGTCGAGTGGATGGAACCGGTCACCGACGAACAATACTTGTCATGACATCAGAGGCAACGGCCATGCAAACACGCAAACTTGGCAACAACGGACTCGAAGTATCCGCCCTCGGCTTCGGCTGCATGGGCATCAGCCAGAGCTACGGCACGCCCATGCCGAAAGCGGGAGGCATCAAGCTGATCCGCGCGGCGGTGGAACGCGGCGTGACCTTCTTCGACACTGCGGAAGTGTACGGACCCTTCATCAACGAAGAAGTCGTGGGCGAAGCGCTGGCACCGGTGCGCGATCAGGTGGTGATCGCCACCAAATTCGGTTTCGACATCGACTTCGAAACGGGCGAGAACCGCGGCGTCTGCAGCCAACCTGAGCGCATTCGCCAAGCCGTCGAAGGCTCGCTCAAGCGTCTTGGCATCGAAACGATCGACCTGCTGTACCAGCACCGCGTTGATCCTGCCGTGCCGATCGAGGACGTGGCCGGCACGGTCAAGGAGCTGATCGCCGAGGGCAAGGTGAAACACTTCGGCATGTCCGAGCCCGGCGTCGCCACGCTGCGCCGCGCCCATGCAGTGCAGCCGGTGACCACGCTGCAGAACGAATACAGTCTGTGGACGCGCGGCGTGGAGACCAACGGCATCCTGGCGGCCTGCGACGAGCTCGGCATTGGCCTCGTGCCCTACAGCCCGTTGGGCAGGGGCTTCCTCACCGGTGCGATGAGCAAGGACACCACGTTCGGCGAAGGCGATTTCCGCCGTTCCGGACCGCGCTACGCACCCGAAGCAATGGCCAAGAACCAGACGCTGGTGGACTTGTTGCGCCGCGTTGGCGAAACCAAAGGTGCCACGCCTGCGCAGATCGCGCTGGCCTGGCTGCTGGCGCAGCGGCCGTACATCGTGCCGATTCCGGGCACCACCAAGCTGCATCGACTGGAAGAAAACATTGGCTCGGCTGGCGTCGAGTTGACCGATGCCGACCTGCGCGAGATCGAGCAGGTTGGAGCGCAAATCCACATCGAGGGCGAGCGTTACGCACCAGCACAACTTGCGATGGTCGGGCGTGACGCGGCGCCGGCAAGCAGCTCAACGAGCGCAGAGGAAACCTCATGAACGCGTCAACCATTCCGCACTTCACCCTCAACAATGGCGTAGCGATCCCGGTCATCGGGTTTGGCGTGTTCCAGACGCCGCCGGACGAAACCACCCGCGCCGTTCAGACGGCACTCGAGACCGGCTACCGCCACATCGACACTGCGGCGGCGTACCTCAACGAGCGCGAGGTCGGGGCGGCCATACGTGGTTCCGGGCTAGACCGCGACGAGGTCTTCATCGAAACCAAATTGTGGGTTACCGACTACGGGTACGACGCGGCAATGCATGCCTTCGACAAGTCGGCCGCCAAGCTTGGCATCGACGTCATTGACCTTCTGATCCTGCACCAGCCGCGGGTCGGAAACTTCGAGCTCACCATCGCGGCCTACAAGGCGCTGGAGCAACTGCTTGCCGATGGCCGCGTGCGTGCGATTGGCGTCAGCAACTTCACGCCCGCGATACTCGCGCGCTTCCTGCCCGAGATCGCGGTCGTCCCCGCCGTGAACCAGATCGAGCTCCACCCCTACTTCACCCAGCGCGCCAACGTGACAACCAACGCCGATGGCGGCATCGTCACCCAGGCGTGGTCGCCCATGGGTGGCATCACCTACTACTACGGCTCAAAGGCAACCAGCACGTTTACCGACGCGACTCTCGTGGAAATCGGGCAGCGCCACAGCAAGACGCCGGCCCAGGTCATGCTGCGCTGGCACATCCAGCAGGGCCGCCAGGTCATTCCCAAATCGACGCATGCCGCGCGCATCGCCGAGAACTTCGACATCTTCGATTTCTCGCTCAGCGACACCGAACTCGCCGCCATCGACGCACTCGACAAGGGCGTGCGTGGTGGTCCGGATCCGGATCAGCCCCAGCCCGGGTTTCTCAAGCGCTCGATCCCCGAGGCATAAGGGCCGGGTCACTCGACCGTCACCCACTCACACCGCGCATACCAAAGAGTTATCTCACATGACTGACACTGTAGCCGTCCTCATCGGCACCGGCAGCATCGGCGTCGCCGTCGCGCGCCGCACCGCCGCCGGGCGCACTCTGCTGCTCGCCGATTACAACGAGGCCCAACTCACCGCCGTGGCCGAGCAACTGCGCGGCGAGGGCTGCGCTGTCGAGACGCGCGCCGTCGACGTCTCCGACCGCGCCTCGGTCGCGGCCCTTGCCAAAGCCGCCGCATCTCTGGGCGACGTCGTGCGCGTCATCCACGCCGCCGGCGTCTCTCCGACCCAGGCCCCACCGCAGAGAATCGTCCACGTTGATCTGTTCGGCACCGCGTACGTGCTCGATGCGTTCGCCGGCGTGATCGCCAAGGGCGGCGCGGGCGTCGTGATCGCCAGCCAGGCCGGCCACATGGGTCCGAGCTTGTCCGCGGAACCGGAACAGAAACTCGCCTATGCACCGATCGAGGAACTCGTGGCGCTGCCCGAGTTGGCCGATGGCGCGATCGCCGACTCCGGTTCGGCGTACATCCTCGCCAAACGCGCCAACGCCTTGCGCGTGCAGGCGGCCGCGCTGCCTTGGGGCGAACGCGGCGCGCGCATCAACTGTCTCTCCCCCGGCATCATCTCGACGCCGCTCGCGCGCGATGAGATGACGGGCCCCAACGCCACCGGGTACGCGCGGATGATCAAGGTCTCCGCCGCGCGCCGAATGGGCACCCCGTCTGACGTCGCCGCGCTCGCCGCGCTGCTGCTCGACGAGCGCGGATCCTTCATCACCGGCTCCGACTTCCTGATCGACGGCGGGGTTATCGCCGCCATGCGCGGGGGCGCGCTATGAGCGACACCACCTCCTTGGCGTACGAGCGCGGCGTCGGCTTGGTCGCCTCGCAGGTGTTCGAGCGGAGCCTGACATGAGCGCCAAGAAGCTGACCGTATTGTGCGTCGGTGCGACCGGCAGTATCGGTCGCCACGTCGTCGAGGAAGCGCTGCGTCGCGGCCATGCCGTGCGCGCGTTGGTGCGCAGCCGTGCCAGGACGGCCGGTTTGCCGGCACAGGTGGAGATCGTGGTTGGCGAATTGACGCAGCCGGACACGCTGGCAGCGGCAGTCGACGGCGTGGACGCCATCGTCTTCACGCACGGCTCCAATGGCGGCAAGGCCGATACGCGCGCCATCGACTACGGCGGCGTGCGCAACGTGCTCGTCGCGCTTGGCGGGCGCAAGCTGCGCATTGCACTGATGACCGCCATCGGCGTCACCGATCGCGCCAGTTCCTACAACCGCCGGACCGAAGCGCACGACTGGAAGCGCCGCTCCGAACGACTGGTTCGCGCCAGCGGCAACCCCTACACCATCGTGCGTCCCGGCTGGTTCGACTACAACGAGGCCGACCAGCAGCGGCTGGTGATGTTGCAGGGCGACACGCGGCATGCCGGCACCGCCGCGGACGGCGTGATCGCCCGCCGCCAGATCGCCGAGGTGCTGGTGGCCAGCCTGACGCTGGACGAGGCCCACAACAAGACCTTCGAACTGGTCGCCGAGACCGGCCCCGAACAAAAGGATCTGGCGCCGCTGTTCGCCGCGGTGAAGGCTGACGATGCCGGCGCGCCCGATGGCGTCGGCGATGCCGCGAACATGCCACCGGACCGGGAACCGCAGGAAGTCCGCGACGACCTGCTGCAACTCGGAAGCCACCAAGCCCCGACCTCCGACACTCACTGAGCAAGCAACACAGGAGTCAATTATGTACGCAACTGTCATGCACGGCCCGGGCGACGTCCGCTACGAGCAGATCGCCGATCCCAGGATCGAAAAGCCCACCGATGCCATCATCAAACTGTCCGCCACCTGCATCTGCGGGTCGGACTTGTGGCCCTATCGCGGCCTCAATGACATCAGGGCACCGCTGCACATGGGCCACGAGTATTGCGGTGTGGTGGTTGAAGTCGGCAGCGCAGTCACGTCGGTCAAGCCCGGCCAGTTCGTGGTCGGCTCGTTCTGCTTGTCCGACAACACCTGCCCGCATTGTGAATTCGGCTTCCAGTCCTCCTGCGAGCATGGTGAATTCATGACCGGCGCGCAGGCGCCCTACGCGCGCGTGCCGCTGGCCGACGGCACGTTGGTGGCGACCGCGCAGATGCCGGACGCGGACATGATCCCGCACATGCTGGCGACGTCCGACGTGCTCGGCACTGGCTGGTATGCGGCCGACGCGGCGCAGGTGCGCAAAGGCGGCACTGTGGTCGTCGTCGGCGACGGCGCGGTTGGGCTGATGGGCGTGCTGTCGGCCAGCCAGATGGGCGCAGAGCGCATCATCATCATGAGCCGCCATGCGGATCGCCAGAAGCTCGCGCGCGAGTTCGGTGCCACCGACATCGTCGCCGAGCGCGGCGAGGACGGCATCGCCCGCATCATGGATATGACCGACGGTGTCGGCGCCGAATCCGTGCTCGAGTGCGTCGGCATGGAGAAGTCCATGCAACAAGCCATGGGCGTGTGCCGCCCCGGCGGCACCATCGGTTACGTCGGCGTACCGCATGGCGTGAACTTCGACGGGCAGAAGCTGTTCTTCTCGCAGCGCCGCATGCTGGGCGGCCCGGCGCCGGTGCGCCGCTTCCTGCCCGACCTGATGAACCGCGTCCTGGAAGGAAAGATCCAGCCCGGCAAGGTGTTCGACCTGGTGCTGCCGATCGCGCAGGTCGCCGAGGGCTACAAGGCCATGGACGAACGCCGTGCCATCAAGACCATGCTGCGTGTGGATGAGTGATCAACTCGTGAACTCGAAAGGAGTACCGAAATGAAAGATGTAACCGTAGTTATCGGAGCCGGTGGCATCGGCCAAGCCATCGCCCGCCGCATCAGCAGTGATCGCCATCTCCTGCTGGCCGATCATCGTCAGGAAGCCGCCGACGAGGCCGCGATGCTGCTCGAACAGGCCGGCTTTGAAACCACCGCCATGCAGGCCGATGTCTCGGATCGCCGCACGATCCAGTCCGTGGTCGCCAAGGCGCAGGCACTGGGGCCGATCAAGGCACTGGTGCAGGCTGCCGGTGTGTCGCCGTCGCAGGCACCCATCGAGGCGATCCTCAAGATCGATCTGTACGGCACCTCGATGCTGCTCGAAGAGTTCGGCAAGGTGATGGCCGAAGGCGGCGCGGGTGTGGTGATATCCTCACAGTCCGGTTACCGCATGCCCGCGCTGACCGCCGAACAGGATGCGCTGCTCGCCACCGCCCCGGCGGAAGAGTTGCTGGCGCTCGATTTCGTCAGGAACGTCGAGAGCACGCTGCACGCTTACCAGATGTCCAAGCGCTGCAACTCGCTGCGCGTGCGCGGCGAAGCGATCCAGTGGGCCAAACGCGGCGCGCGCATCAACGCAATCAGCCCAGGCATCATCGTGACGCCGCTGGCGCATGACGAACTGCACGGCGAACGCGCCGATTTCTATCAGGCGATGCTGAAGAAGATGCCCGCCGGTCGCGCCGGCACGCCGGACGAAGTCGCGGCGCTGGCGGCGCTGATCATGGGACCGGAGGGCAGCTTCATCACCGGCAGCGATTTCCTGATCGATGGCGGCGCAACGGCCAATTTCTTCTACGGCCCAGACGCAGGCAAGCCCTGACGGCCCCCAAAAGGGGCCATCCATCAGCCCCGAAACAGCGTCCTTGATGAATACGTCTCCGTGCGCAACCAATGGTTCGCACGGCTGCACCGTCGATCTCGCCACGCATGTGCAAATGAGTTCCTCCAGCTTGCACCACTGATCTTGCCAATTGATGGCAAAGAGCCCTTTGCAGCGTCAAAAATGGCTGCGACTGAGAGAAACACGACCGTTGATGCCCAACGAAAACATGGAAGCAGCAGGTGTCGCGTTTCGGGTCGGCTACGAAAACCTTTCCCAGTTCAGCCGTGAGTACAGTCGATTGTTCGGGGCCGCCGCCAAAGCGCACGTGCAAAGCCTGTGGCAACCCGAGGCTGCCAGTGCAATCACGTGAGCGTTGTCATGATGTCTGATCCCGCGTGATCCTCTCGATCAACGAACCTGACATCTGCGCGTGGCGCGGCATGATGACGATTCTCAACGAGCATTTGCGGAACACCAAGGACAATGACCTGGCACTCACCGGGCCACTCCACGCCGATGGGCACGCGGCCAAAATTGGCAAGGAGCGCGTTGATCACAGACGCAAAGTCGACATCATGGGACCCGGCGCAATCAAGAAGGCCGTGCCGGGGTATGCCTTCGAGCTGACCAAGATGGGTGTTCGCGAAAATGCTCGGACCGTCCGGCCACGAACGTCGCGCGCACGCAGCGGTCGTCGCCCAAGGTCATCAACACGGCCAGCATCTCGTCGAGCGAATCGACCTGCGCAGTACGAAAAGCCAGCAGCGGTGTCGCGTGCGGATCAAGCACGACGAAATCCGCTTCGTGACCAACGCCAAGGCTGCCGATGCGATCATCCAGATTCAGCGCACGCGCCGCCCCCAGCGTGGCCAGATACAGCAGCTGCGTGGCCGTCAGCGCATGCCCGCGCAACTGCGCCACCTTGTACGCGGCACCGGCCGTCACCGGCAACGAAAAACTGGTGCCGGCACCGATGTCCGTGCCCAGCCCGACATGCACCGGTCGGCGCGGATCGCATGCCTCGTGTAATGAAAACAATCCACTGCCGAGAAACAGGTTCGATGTCGGGCAATGGGCAATTGCGGCGCCATGCTCGTGGCAGCACCGGAAATCGGTTTCGCCCAGATGCACGCCATGCGCGAACATCGAACGCCGTCCGACCAAGCCGTAGTGATCGTAGACGTCGAGGTAGCTGCTGCGCTCCGGGAACAACCTGGCGACAGCTTCGATTTCACCGCGATTCTCGGACAAGTGCGTATGCACCCACGTGTCGGGATGGGCTTTCCACAAGGCACCGGCGGCTTCCAGTTGCGCCGGTGTGCTGGTGATGGCAAAACGCGGCGTGATGGCATAGCCCAAGCGCCCGCGCCCATGCCATCGATCGATCAATGCCGCGGAGTCGTCGTAGCCCTGCTGCGCGGTGTCGAGCAAGGCCGGCGGCGCATGGCGATCCATCAGCACCTTGCCGGCGATGAGACGCATGTGACGACGCTCGGCTTCCTCGAACAGCGCATCGACCGAGGCCGGATAGGTAGCCGCAAACACCAGCGCCGTGGTGGTGCCATTGCGCAACAGCTCGTTGCAGAACAGCTTGGCTACCTTGTCCGCATGCGCCTTGTCGGCGAATGCCTGTTCGGTCGGAAAGGTGTAGCGATCAAGCCAGTCGAGCAACTGCAGACCGGCGGCACCGATCATGCCGGTCTGCACGTAGTGCACGTGGCAGTCGATGAACCCCGGCACGATCAGCGCGTCGGGATAATGCATCACGGCCACGTCGGCGGGCACGCGATCATGCAGATCGGCCCAACGGCCAACCGCTTCGACGAGTCCGTCACGAATCAGCAGCAGTCCATCGGATTCATCGCACAGGGCCGCCGCATCACCCACCACGAACGGGTTGTCGCGCAAGCGGACCACATGCCCGCGCACGGCGGTGACAGCGGAAGGGAGCGTGCTCTGGTTCATGCACCTACGGTACCCGAAACAGCTCACGCACGCGCTTGCCTGCGCCCTCCCCGCACGGGGAGGGCGCAGGCTCTCGCACGATCAATCGTCAGGGTGCCGTCCAGGTATTGTTGGCGCGGTTGACGTCGGGCAGTGCCTGGTTCGGGTCGATGATGGCGGACTTGACCTGCTTGCTGCCGGCCACGACCACGCCGAAGGACTTGTGCTGGATCCAGGTGGCCACTGGCACGCGCACGGTCTTGCTGCTGCCATCGACGTAGATCACCTTGAGCATCGCCGGCATCGGCAGCTTGTCCAGACACGCCACGGTGATGATCGCCGCCTTGATCGGGCCGGTCTTGTTGGGCACCGGGAACCCGTAGCGGCCCGGATGCGTGCCATGGAAATAACTGACCCCGGTCACGGCCAGATCGAGCTTCCAGTTATGCCGGAACCAGCCGCGCCAGAACCACGACAGGTCCTCACCGGCGGCGCTGTCCATCAAACGGAAGAAGTCCGACGGCAACGGGTGCTTGAACGCCCACGCATGCACATACTGGCGGAACGCCGCATCGAAACGCTCGGGTCCGAGAATCTGGTCACGCAGCAAGGTCAGACCGTAGGCCGTCTTGAAGTAGGTGACCGGATGCCGGAACTTTTCCTTGATGGCGTCGGCGCGGGTTTCGATCGGCGGCGCATCCGGCTTGTCGAACACATCCTTGATGATGTCTCGGGCCGGATCGCCGGTGAACGGCGCGTATTCGCCATCCTTCTTGGGCGCAAACTGGCCATCGTGGTGCTTGCCCCAGTTGGCGTGTGCCAGAACATCCATGAACGTGTTGAAGCCCTCGTCCATCCACGCATCACGCCGCTCGTTGGAACCCACGATCATCGGAAACCAGCTGTGCCCGAACTCATGCACACCCAGCATGAACAGGCCGTAGCCCTTGGCGCGATACGAATCGAACACGATGCCCGGATACTCCATGCCGCCGGCAATGCCGGCCTCGGCAATGGCGTTCGGCCACGGATAATCGAAGCCGGTATATTCGGAGAAATACTCGATGGCGTACTTCACGCCCTGGGTCGAATCCTGCCAGCCCTGCTTGCCGATGGACTCCACCGGATAGGCCGATTCGGCCAGTGCATGCTTGCCATTGGGCAGGTCGATGCGCGCTGCATCCCACACATAGGCCTTGGACGCGCCAAACGCCACGTCACGCGTGTTGTCCATATGGAAGTGCCAGGTCAATGTGCCACCTTGCTTTGGACGGCTGGACGGCTGATTGACTTCGGCGGCCGAACGAATCATCACGGTCTTTTCGCTGTGGCGAGCCTTGTCAAGTCGCGCCACTTCGGACTTGGTCAGCACCTGCTTCGGATTCATCAGCTGACCGGAACCCACCACGATCATGTCCGACGGCACGGTCACGTAGTAGTCGATGTCGCCGTATTCGAGATAGAACTCGTTGTTCAGAAACGGCAGCGTGTCCCAGCCGCGCAGGTCGTCGTACACGCACAGGCGCGGAAACCACTGGGCGATCTCGAAGATGTCGCCGTTTTTGGTCGGAAACCAGTCGGTGCGACCGCCGAAGCTGCCCGGCACGGTGTAGCTGTAGACGATGCGAACCTTGACCTTGCCGCCCTTGGCCTTGACCGGCGCCGGCAAGTCGATGCGCATGCGCGTATCGGTGGTGATGGTGTGTGCCCTGACCCAGCCATGCGGCCCGTCAACTTCGACCGACGCCACGCGATACCCATCCGTGTGATCCTTCGGCGGCATGCCGCGCGCGGCACTGAAATTCGCGCGCGCATCCTTGCGATAACGGTTCTGGTCCATCTGCAGCCACAGATAGTGCAATGCGTCGGGGCTGTTGTTGGTGTAGGTGAACGCTTCACTGGCACTGAGCGTCTTGGATGCCGGATCCAGCCTGGCATGGATGGTGTAATTGACGCGGTTCTGCCAGTAATCCGGCCCCGGCATGCCATTGGCCGCACGGTAACGGTTGACCGGATACTGGTAATGCAAGGGCGCAAACGCCGCCAGCGGCGAATAGTGCGACACCGGCGTGGCCGGTGCGGCGGCATTCGTCGTGCCGGCGGCAACCGAGCCCGTGGCCAGCAGTCCAACCACGCCGAGGGTAAGCAGCAATGTCTTCATGGGGTACCTCGTGGAGGAGTCGAGAGACGCCGCCGCTGACAGCCGGCGGCATCGGGGACCATCAATAGTTGATTTCCTGCGTGTACTGCGTAGGGATTTTCGCCTTGGGGTACGCCAAGTGATACATCGCCCAGGCATCCTGCTGCATCAGCCAATTGCGGTTGCTGCCCTTGGCAAACACGGTGAAATGGTTCTTGCCGGGCAGGAATTGCACTTCCGCCTTGGCACCTACCTCATGCAGGACCTTCTTGAGCAGCTCCGCGGATTCGTTCAGATAGAACGTGTCGGCAGTACCCACTATGAGATGGATCTTGCCGTTCAAATACGGCTTGAGCTCCGGCCAGCGGGTCTTGATGCGATAAGCAATGTCGTAATGATCGCGCCAGTAGCGCACCACCTTCGGATTCACCTTGCCGGTGTCACGATTGAACATCGGCATCGGGCGGCCATCCGGCCCCTTGGGCGAGAACACGTATTCGAACGAAGCCATCTGGCCGCCGTACGGCCCCATCACGCGTTCAAGCTGTGCAAACTGCTTGAACGTGGCAAGCACCTTGCCGTGCGCACGCACCAGTGGATTGAGCTTGCCATCGGGCAGGTAATACACGTTGGCATTGGGCGCATACAGATCGGCACCGGTGAAATTGTGGAAGTCACTCGGATCGGGCGAGATCGACCACGTGCCACCGAAGACCTTGGGATAGCGCACCTGCAACCACAGCGTTGCCCAGCCGCCGGACGAATGGCCGGTCAGGAAACGGTCAGCGGTCCTGGCGATGGTGCGATAGGTCGCATCCAGATGCGGGATAAGCTCTCTGGTCAGCGCCGTGCCCCACGGGCCATTGTTGACCGAGTTGGCAAACTCGTGCGTGCCGCGCGGACTGCCTTCATTGAGCAGCACCCAGATCATCGGCGGCATTTCGCCCTTCACCATCTGGCCGTAGAACGAGGCCGCCTCGTACGTCAGGTCCGGCAAGGTGCCACCAAAACCCATGGTGTAGTAGACCGTCGGATAATGCTTGTGCGGATGCGCCTTGTAGCCTGGCGGCAGCAGCACCCAGCCGCGAATGTGCATCGGACGGCCCCAGAACTTGGTCAACGCCGGACTCTGGAAATCGATGACGCGGCTGTGCGCGTGTGCCGCTTCGATCTCCATCTTCATCTTCTCGGCCATCTTGCGGTACTTGGCCGGCACATTCGTGGGCACTTCCCACGGCTTGCGCGCATCGGTCAGCTCACGGGTAAGGTCGATCGTGGAGATGGTCGCCTGGTTGCCGAAACGGACCTTGACCACCGCGCTGACGAGATCGCCAGCCCCGCGGCCGCTGTAGTTGTAGTTGTGGTTGACATCGAGCACCGCCTGCACGTCGTATTCGCCGGCCGGCAGCTTCGAGAACGGCCCGGGAAACGCCAGCGCGTCGGCATCGAGCAGCACCGACTGGCCGGGCACCAGATGCGTCACGTTCATGGCCGCCACCGCCGTCTGCGTGGGAAAGAACGGGCTGGTATCGACCTTGGTGACTTTGCCCCCGTGTGCCATCGCTTCGGCCTTCTTCACCGGGATCGCGAACAGCAACAGGCGACCGGACACCGGCTGGCTGGATGCACCATCCAGCGTCACGCGGAACAGGCGATGGGCTGCAAGCTTGGGGGTTTGGGTCGCCATGGCCAGTGGCGCGCCAAGCGCCAGCAGGCAAGCCGCGGAAAGGGTTTGGTATCTGCGCAACATGACTGGGTTCCTCGCAACAGGGCCATCGGGAGCCACCGCGGAATGGTGGCCGATCAAGCGCCCAGAGATAGCATGAAGACGGTCATGGCGGCAGCCGCCAGAAGTCATGCCTCCCCGCTTTTCCTGCATCCTGCTAAGCTGGTTCCAGGCGACCTTCCGCAGGAGTATCGCTCATGGGTGCGCGGAATTTTCACATCGACCTGACCGACCTGTCCGCTTGCGGCGTGTACTTCGTGAGCCGCGAGGACATCGACACATTGGCCACCGACGCCGGGCAGGATGATTTCAACGTGCACCACGTCGATCTCGCCGGCTGCCGCGACCGCGGCGTGTTCGCACGGCGATTGGCCAGCGGACTGTCGTTGCCCGACAGCTACGGCGACGATTGGCCCACTCTGGTGAACTATCTCAAGGACATGGACGGCCTGCCCTCACGCGGGCACATCGTCCTCATCACCCACGCCGATGCCTGGCGCAGCGTCGATCCCGAAGGCATGGACGACATCCTCGACACGCTGGAAGAAACCGCCGCCATCTGGGCCGGCGAAGGCGTGGCCTTCTTCGTGTTCCTGCCCGACACGGCACAGGAAACCGACGCCTTGGCAGCACACGGTTGACAGCCCGGACGCTGCCAGCCACCGCCTCACCGCAAGGCTCGCACCAGACTCAGCCGCCCCATGCCTCGTTGAGCTTGCCCTCGACGTCCTTGCCGCGCAGGCGCAAGGCGTAGGCCATCCACAAGATCAACGCCGAGAACACGGCCATCACGATGAAGCCCCATTCGAGGTTGATATAGCCGAGGTTGCCGGCCGGTTTGCCGTTGCTGGTGAACGTGCCCAGCCAGCTGATGACGGTCAGGCCGGCAAACCACACCAGCACCCACGCGCCGGAACGGAAATCCAGCCTGGGCGTGTGCTTGCCCCAGCCGCCTTCGTGGACGGCCAGCAGGATGAAGCCCAGCACGATCATCAGCATCATTTTCCAGACAATGTCCCAACCCGCCCAGAACACGATCAGGTTGGATGACCAAAACGCCAGAAACGGAATCACCCAACCGCCCCTGAGGAAAAACGGACGCGCGTGATCGGGCAGTTCGCGGCGCAGCGCCATCAGGATTACCGGCCCTGACGCGAACGACAGCACGGTCGCCGACGTCACCAGTCCGACCAGCTCTTTCCAGCCCGGGAAGGGCAGAAAAAACACCATGCCGGCGATTACGCTGACCACCAGACCGATCCACGGCACGCCGCGTTTTTCCACCTGCGTCAGCGCTTTCGGCGCATTGGCATTGCGCCCCATCGCATACAGCAGTCGCGAGCCGGTGGTGACGTAAATCAAGCCGGTATCAGCCGGCGAGATGAACGCATCGGCGAACAGCAACAAGGCCAGCCAGACCAGCCCGATCGTCGTCGCCAGCGCCGCCAGCGGACCGAACACCAGTTCCTCATGCCCGCCGCCGATGCCGACGGTTCCGATGTGCGCCCAACCGTGCACGAGCGAAGCATCCGGCAAGGCGCCGATGAAGGCGACTTGCAGCGCGATGTAGATCAACGCGGTGATCACCAGCGAGCCGATGACGGCAAACGGCACCGTGCGCTGCGGATTGCTCGATTCGCCGGCCATCACGACCGCCTGGCGAAAGCCCAGGTAGGAAAACACGATGCCGGCCGTGGCGATGGCCGAAAACACGCCATGCCAGCCCAGCGGATTGAAGCCACCGTGTTTCGCGTCCACGAAATGGGCACCGTGGAAATCGGTCACCAGCAAAGCCACGACGACGAGCGTGATGATGCCGATCTTCCACCACACGGCAGCGGCATTGATGCGCGCGAACCAGCGCACACCCAGCATGTTGATGACACCGAACACCACCAGCAATGCGCAGGCGATGAAAAAACCCGGCAGGGTCAATACCGCCACGCCATCCACGACATGCTGCAGAAACGGCAGATAGCTGTTGGCATATTGCAGCGCCGCTTCCACCTCGATGGCCGCAGTGGACGTGGCAGCAATCCACGTCAGCCAGCCGAAGGTAAAACTGCTGAACGAGCCGAACGCGAAATGCGGCAGGCGTACCACGCTGCCCGACAGCGGGAACATGGTGCCCAGTTCCGCGTACACCAGCGCGATGAACAGGATCATGATGGCGCCGATGATCCAGCTGATGATCGATGCCGGACCGGCCTCCTGCGCGGCATACAATGCGCCGAACAACCAGCCCGAACCGATGATCGAACCGACCGACGCGAACAACAGGCCGATCATGCCGATGTCGCGTTTCAGGCGTTGGTCGTGAGTGGCGGTAACGCCAGTTGTAGTGGTGGGCATCGCATCTCCCCGTGGCCGGTGGTCACACGCCCCGCCATCATGATGATGCCCTGTCCGGAACGCACGAATGCCCCATCATGACGGCATCCCCCGCCAACATACAAGGCTGTTCCGTGTGACCGGCATTCATGGTCCGGGTTCCATCGTTCGTGAAAACTTTTCGTGCTGGCGTGTATACATGTGGGAAAGCTGCCATCGCGACAGCCGTGGAGACCACCATGAAACGCATCACCTGTCTGCTGCTTGGCGGCGCCCTGGCCTTGTCACTGGCTGCCTGCAGCAAGCCCGCATCGCCCACGGCGACCGCCACCACACCCATGCAGCTCAAGCTGTATCACGTGCCGGCGCAGCAATCGACGCAACTGGCGCGGGCGCTGCAGCGTGCCCTCATCGGCGGCAACCTTGCCGGCATGTTCAAGCAGACGAGCATCCGCGTTTCCTCGCCGTATCCGGGCACGCTGACGGTGTATGCGCCACGCGCCACGCAGACGTCGGTCGGCCAGGTCATCACCGAACTGGTCAAGTCCGCCACGACACCAATGGCACCCGCTCGCCTGCAGGTGCATTTCTGGCTGGTCAACGTCATCGCCGGCAAGGGTGCGGACACGGCTGCGCTGAAACCACTGGAACCCACGCTCGACCACTTGCGCGCCGCACTTGGCCCCAGCCATTTCGTGCTCGACGAAGCCGTCTCGGCCACCACCAGCATGGCGGGCAACGGCTGGGGCAGCCTCAAGACCATGCACGGCCAATATCAGCACGTTTACCGTTTTCAGGCCGAAGCCGGCACGGGCGGAGCCATCCGCCTGAAAATGTCTTTCGAGGATCATTCCGGCCAGACCATCCCGCAACTGCAAACCACCACGATCCTTCGCCCCGGACATTACGTGGTGCTGGCGCAAGCGCCAAGCGCGTCGGCCACAGGTTCGGCGACCACACTGACGCATCTGCTGGTGGCAAGCATTGACCGCCCGGGCACGTCCTCCTGAGACCAATCGATGAGTCTGCGCGAGGACGCGCTGTACGCCAGTTACTGTCGTCTGGAACGTGCCTTGTTCAACGTGCTGTATCGCCAGCTGTGGCAACACGAGGACTGTCAGGACGTGATCCACGATGCCTACCTGCGCATCTGGGCTCGACGCGAACGCATCACGCCGGACACGCTGGACGCCCTGGTGTGGACGACGGCGCTGAACCTGGCCCGCAATCGCCTGCGCTGGCGGCGACTGTGGCGCCATGAGCCGCTTGATGTCGACCTGCACGAAGCCCCCACCGGTCGCGACGACGACTTCCTCGCCACCCGGCGCCTGCACGATGCATTGCAACACCTGCCTGCTGCCGAACGCGACGTGTTGCTGCTGTCCGAATTCAGCGGCCTGCGTGGCGCCGAGATCGCATCGGTGCTCGGCATCCCCGTCGGCACCGTCGCCTCGCGCAAACACCACGCCATGACACACCTGAAGGCCTTTCTCGGAGACACCGCCCATGCCTGACCTGCCCGATTGGCTGCCCGAACTCGATCCGCCATCGGGTGGTTTGACCCGACTGCAAGACGCCGTGGCGGCGCAACGACACCGGCGCGCCCTGCGTCGACGTGGCCTTGCCTGGGCCACGATGGCCATCGTGCCACTCGTGGCGCTGGCCCTTTGGCTGTTGCCGCCGCGGCTGCAGCAGCAACATCGCACTCAGGCCCTCGTCGCAGCGTTGCAACCGGCACTGGCGCCACCTCTGCCCGCCTCCGGTTTGCGCGTCCACGACGGCGCCGCCGTGGCCTTGCCCAGCGGACAGGCCAACGTGCGGCTGTATCTGGTGCAAACGGTCGCGCCGCGCAGCCGCACTCCGACTCCGCTCCACCACGTCACGCATGAGCTACCGTAGACCAACCGCCCGCCGGCAATCCACCATGACCACGATCGACTTCACCTTGCGCGGCGACTTCATCGCCTTGCATCAATTGCTGAAACTGACGGGACTGTGCCCCAGCGGCGGCAGCGCCAAGCTGGCCGTGGCCGCAGGACAGGTCTGCGTCGACGGTCAGATGGAAACGCGCAAGGCCCGCAAGATTCGTGCGGGTCAGGAGGTACGCATCGACAATGCCGTCATCCGCGTGCGGGCCGAGTGAAGGCCGGGGGCCACCAACCGCAAAAACGCATCACCTGACAACCTTTGCTCCATCACCGACTGCTCCCTTCTCCCACCGGGCGAAGGTGGCGCAAAGCGCCGGATGAGGGTTCGGTGTCCGCGTGCCTTGGCCGACAGCCTCCCACCAGGTCCTCAACACTTCTCCGCCGCCCGCCACTGCCCGGCCAGCTTGTCCAGCACGCCATTGACGTAGGTGTGGCCATGCTCGGCGCCGAAGCGCTTGGTGGTCTCGACTGCCTCGTTGAGAATCACGCGATAAGGCACGTCGATGCGGTATTTGAGTTCATATGCACCCAAACGCAAAGCCGCGCGCTCGATCGGATCGACCGCTTCGACGGTGCGATCCAGATGCGGCGCAAGACCGGCATCAAGCTCCGCGCAATGGGCTTCCACGCCATGCAGCAAATCCTCGAAATACTCGAGATCGGCCACCTGCATGTCCTGCTCGTGACGAAACTGCTCGATCACCTTGGCCATGTTCTGGCTACCCACTTCCCAGGCATAAATCGCCTGCAACGCGCGCCGCCGGGCACGCGAACGGGCGGCGGCATCAATGCCCTGCGCGCGCGGATGCGTCATGGCAGTTTTGCAAACAGGTTGGCCATTTCCAGCGCAGCCATCGCCGCATCGGCACCCTTGTTGCCGGCCTTGGTGCCCGAGCGCTCGATGGCCTGCTCGATGGTGTCGGTGGTCAGCACGCCAAAGGCCACCGGCACGCCCGATTGCTGCGCGACCACGGCCAGGCCCTTGGCCGCCTCGCCGGCAACGTAATCGAAATGCGGCGTGGCCCCGCGAATCACCGCGCCCACGGCAATCACCGCGGCGTATTTGCCCGACTGCGCCACGCGCTGAGCCGCCTGCGGAATCTCCCAGGCCCCCGGCACGCGCACCAGATCGATGGCGCCACTGGCCACGCCGTGGCGCTCCAGCACATCGCGTGCGCCGGCCACGAGGTGTTCGACCACCAGCGCATTGAAGCGCCCGGCGACGATGGCAAAGCGCCCGGCGGGTGTGGCGAAATCGCCTTCGAAGATGTTCATGTTGCAATCACTCCGTTGCACAGCCGCGCATTTTAGCAGTATCCGTCAGGCACCTTGGGCGCCAGTCACCGGCTCCGACGCACTTTGCAGATGCGGATAACTGGTGAACGCAAGTTCCACCTTGCCCGCACCATCCACGCGCAATCGGGCCCTGGCTCCGATCGGCAGGGTCAACTTGTCGCGGCAATGCCCGAACGGCAGATGGGTCACCACCGGCACATCCGTAAGGCGGCGCAACTCGCGCACCAAGGCAGCGAAGTCGTACGCAGGATCGTATTCGTCCGTGCGACAGGCGGAAAAATCGCCCAGCAGGATCGCGCGCTGCCGATCCAGCACGCCGGCCAACTTGAGCTGGTAAAGCATGCGCTCGATGCGATACACCGGCTCGAACACGTCTTCGAGAAACAGGATGCCGCGCCCGACATCCGGCAAATACGGCGTGCCCAGCAAGCTGCACACCATGGCCAGATTGCCACCCCACAACGTGCCCATGGCATTCACTGCACCTTCGGGCCGGGCTTGCCAACGCACCACGCGGGCACTGGTACGCAGCGTGCCCCAGAACGCATCCATGGTAAAACCGCTGACGGTCTGACCACCGAAATCATAGGCCAGCATGGGCCCGGCAAACGTCACCAGGTCGGCCTTGGCCAGCAGCGCCAGATTCAATGCCGTCACATCGCTGTGACCGACGATCGCGCACGGCTTGCCAGTCAGACGGCGACGCAGACCCGCGTAATCCAGATGCTCCAGCAGACGGTGCACGCCGTAGCCACCGCGCACGGCCATGACAATGTCCGGCAACGGCCGGGCAGGATCAACCAGCGCATTGATGTCCGCCGTGCGCTGCTCGTCGGTACCGGCAAAACGCAAGTACCGGCGCTGCGCAACGTTCTCGCCGGACACCGTGCAACCGGCCTGACGCAGCCGCTGCACGCCACGCGCCATCGCCTCCGGCGCGGGCCAGCCCGAAGGCGCAATCAATTGGACGGTGGGTGAGTCGGACATGCCTTGCCAGTTCCCCATCAACAGACGGGCCGGTCGGAATTGACCTGCGCCGGATCGTCGCCCCATTGCACGACTTCGAGGCCAAAACCGCCCAGCCCCACCAGCTTGCGCGGTGTACCCAGCACGCGCAAGCGATGGACGCCCAAATCGGCCAGAATCTGCGCACCCAGTCCCAATTGTTTCCACTCCTGCGGACCATCGCCGTCGCCTGCCGTGGCCGCCAACCGTCCTTGCAAGCGCGCCAGCAAAGCCTCGGCCGTGTCTTCGCCCGACAACACCAGCAGCACGCCACGACCTTCGCGATCAATGCAGCGCAACGCGGCCGTCACGGTCATGCCCAGATCCTCGCGCTGCAAATGCAGCACGTCGGACAACGTGTTGCGCACATGCACGCGGGTCAACACCGGCTCGCCATCGGCAACATCGCCGCGCGACAGGGAAAAGTGCAGGCCGTGCTTCAGCTTGTCGCGATAGGCCACCAGATGGAACTGACCAGCCTCGGTATCGACATCGGCCTCGTGCACGCGCTCGACGGTTTTTTCGGTTTCCAGCCGATAGCGAATCAGGTCGGCGATGGTGCCGATCTTCAAGCCATGCTTGTGCGCGAACGCTTCCAGATCCGCGCGCCGCGCCATCGAACCATCCTCGTGCAACACCTCGACCAGCACCCCGGCCGGCTCCAGCCCGGCCAGACCGGCCAGATCCGACGCCGCTTCGGTGTGCCCGGCGCGGCTCAACACGCCCCCGGGCTGCGCCGTCAGCGGAAAGATGTGCCCCGGCTGGGTCAAGTCCGACGCCTTGGCCTGCGCACGCACGGCCGCCTGCACGGTACGCGCGCGATCGAACGCCGAGATGCCTGTGGTGACGCCCTCGGCCGCCTCGATCGAGACGGTGAAATTGGTGTGGTACGGCGAAGTGTTGTCGCTGACCATCGGCCGCAAACCCAGCTGCTGGCAGCGTTGCTCGGTCAAGGCCAGACACACCAGACCGCGCGCTTCGCGCACCATGAAGTTGATGTCCTCGGGACGCACCTGACTGGCCGCCATGATGACGTCGCCCTCGTTCTCGCGATCCTCGTCGTCAAGCATCACGACCATGCGGCCGGCGCGGATGTCATCGAGTATTTCCGGAATGCTGTTGAATGCCATGGGGGTTCCTGCTGAAAACCTGCGCTCAGACGTAGCCGTGCCGAGCAAGAAAATCGCCATCGATACCCGATGCTGCCTGGCCATCGCCAAGCAGACGTTCGATGTAGCGCGCCACCACGTCGACCTCGATGTTGACCGCGTCACCGGGCTTGCGTGCGTGAAAGCTGGTGTGCGCGACCGTGTGCGGAATGAGATTGACGCCAAAGCGCGCGCCCTCGACCTCGTTGACGGTCAGGCTGGTGCCATCGATGGTGATCGAGCCCTTGTGCGCGATGTAACGCGCAAGCCCGGCCTGCACCGCAAATGTCCAGCGCTGCGAGCGGCCATCGTTCGTTACCGACACCACCGTGCCCACGCCATCGACATGGCCCGACACCAGATGCCCACCCAACCGATCAGCCAGCCGCAAGGCCTTTTCCAGATTGACCACGGCGCCAGGCTTGAGCCGGCCCAGCGTGGTCAACGCCAGCGACTCGTTGGACACATCGGCGGCAAAGCCGCGCGCGGCAAGCACCACCACCGTCAGGCAGCAGCCCGACACGGCGATGGAGTCGCCCAAGGCGACATCGGCAAGATCGAGATCGGCGCTATCAACGTGCAGACGCACATCGCCACCACGCGGCTCCAGACGCGCCACGCGGCCGACGGATTGAATGATGCCGGTGAACATCAGCGCGCGCCCCGATCGGGGACAACCAACACATGACCGGTTTTCATGAAACGTTCTCCGCAAAACCACGAGCGAGAACGCCCCAAGGCATGAGGTGCACGCGGCAAACCGCGCATCACCGTCTTCTTGCATCCGGACTATGACCGTCGGCCCCGGAATCACACCGGATCTGCTGACCTCTCGCTTGCACGAAAGCGCTCGCGGGCTTGCCCCGAAGGACTTACCGCCGGTGGGGACTTTCACCCCGCCCTGAAGACGTTTGCCGAACGAGCCGGCGCGCGCATTTTAGCACCATTGGACGCGCGCCAAGCCTGACCGGCGTCAGCCACGCGCACGCGGCCGCCCGCGCACCTGTAAAGGCGATCGGTTCAGGCGCAACGGCGAGGCACGCCCGCTCAGCCAAACCCACGCACTGGCCATGTGTGCACCCGGCACCAGGGGCCAGTTGGCCGTATCGGTGCTTGTCGCGCGCACCGGTTGGCCATCGACCCGCCATTGCACACGCGCGATCTTGCGGCCTGTGTCACTCAAGGTCAGGCGCAATTGCTGGACGCTTGCCGGCAGGCGCGGATCAATCGCCAGCACTTCGCCGACCAACGGTTGCGCGATGACCGGCAAGGACCGGGGCGCCGCCGCCACACACAGCATCCCTTGACGCGCGTTGGGCAAATACCACTCGCGCCGATGAGTGCACGGCGGCGGGCCAACCCATTCGCACGCATGCACCGCGCGCAACGCGGGGCTGTGCCACAAGCCCATGTACGACAGCCAAGTGCGGAATTCGCTCCAATCGATGGCCGGTAGACGCGCGGTGAAATGCGCCACAAGCGGCGCGGTCAGGTGACTGCCGTCGAGCGCCTTCAGCACCGTACCGACCGTGATGGTGTAATGCCTGGCCGGGCGAAAATGACGCTGTCCGGGCAAGCGGCAAGCCAGATCGCTGGTGTTGAGCCTGCGCCATTGGCAGCCCGGACCGGGCGTGATCGTGACTGGCAACGACGACGCCTTGCGCCCCATGTGGCCCAGCGGCACCATCGCGCGGTCGAACTGGATCACGGCTTCCTGCGACGGCGTGACGTGGTCGCCGGACGGCGATATGCGCCGCACCTCGAGCTGGCCGCTCGCAGCCGTCGCTGCCCCGGCCCACAGCAGCATCAATACGCACCGACACGCCACGCGCCGCAACCGCATGTATCCGCCGCGTGCGCCCAATCCCGCCCCGGAAAACGCACCCATCCTAGCGCACCCGATGGCCCCGCGCATGCCACACCGCACGTCCTCAGCCATCCACACGCGAGGCCGAAAGGCCCGCCCTTCTGTTCACAACTCACACGATCGCGATAAGCACGTTGTCACGTCCACCGGGTCCGCAAAGTGCTACTGTAACGTCCGCGCGGCGCAGCGGTCGGTGAATGGGGTCAACTGCGCCGGGGCACCGCTCGCCGGACCGGGGACTGCACCGCGCGTCCTCGGCTCAAGATCGCCAGCCAATAGGGGAAATCGATGTTCGAGTCTAAAGTGTGCGGTACAACCGTGTGCGCTGACGCTTGCCGTGGCCATGGCATTGGGGCTGGCCGGCTGCGGCGGCGGCGGTGGCTCAAATGTACGTCCGACCCCAGCGCCCCCGCCACCAACCGTCCAACCTTTAACTATTACTGGCACCTATGATGTCGATTTTGACAACAAGCCCATAACTTGGTCCAGCAAGACTTCGGGTACAGGCCACTTGGTCAAGGATGGCACCGGTACGTTGATTATTACCGGGGCTCTCGGCTACACCGGTGGCACGACGATCAACGCGGGCATGCTAGTAATTGGTAATGGCGGGACGACAGGTTCCATCACAGGCGATATCACTGATAATGCGCAACTGGCGTTCTCTCGCAGCGATGGGGTGATATTTCATGGTGTCATCAGCGGCTCCGGATCTCTGAGTCAATGGGGTACAGGTACGCTGACATTGACAGCTGCCAATACGTATACCGGCGGCACGATGATCTCTGCGGGTACCATCATTCTTTCATCTGGCTCCCAGCCAGGAACAGGTCCGGTTGATGTCGACAGCGGAACACTTGAGATAGAAAAGGGTGCAATCATACCGGGCCATATCAAAATAGCTGCTAGTGGTGTGCTCGATAACATGGCCGCACTAAGCAGTTCATCGAGCAATGCCCTTATATCGGGCAGGTTCGGCAAAATTATCAATCATCACGGCGGAACTATCACGGGTACGTCGCTTGCAATAACTTACGAAGGCGGAACAATAACCAACGATGGAATCGGAAGTACGATCTCCGCACCACAAGGGACCACAATTGACCTACCCGGAAATTATCAAGATGAGTTAGTCAACAATATTCACGGTGCAACGGTCTCCGGCGCAACAAAGGTAATTGAGGTAGGTGGCGGCGGTTTCGCAACCATAACGAACGGCACCGGATCCACCATCCAAGCCACGAATGCTGATGGAGACGCCATCTTTGCCGACAAACCGGGCGACCCGAGCTCCGGGACAGGATCGGCGAATTTGACCATAACGAACAGTGGAACAATCATTGGTAATGTAGACGCATCGCTGGGGACGGCGAATGCAACACTCTCGCCAGGCAGCGTAATTCAAGGCGATCTGGCGCTTGGCAATTATGGCAGCCTGTCGCTGATCGGTGATGCTGGTACGGTTGGTGTGTATTCGCACGCCGTAACAGGCTCGACTACTGGTGATGAATACATTCACAAGCAAGGTGATGGTAAGTGGATTATTGATACGGATCTTCTGTCTCCGGCGACAGTAGGGAACAGCGGCTTTGGAATATCGATAGACGGCGGCATACTGCAGTTGGGAAACGGAGGGACAGAAGGGTTGGCGGTACTTGGTCAAACTTGGGTCACAATTCATAACGGAACGTTGGCGTTTGATTTCAGTAACGAATTACTATTGGAAACACCATCGAAGGGCCTACGGCCACGTCGGCATCTGGCCAGATCATGCAAGCGGGCACGGGCACACTGACACTGGATAATGATGCGGGGAACCCGTCGCTGGATTTGGTAGCCGAAAGGGGTACGTTGCGGGTCATCGGCGGAATAGGCGGAAATGTCACCGTCAGTAGTGCCGGAAAATTTCATCTCGTGCGGACGGGCACATGCAGTGGACCCGCCTGCATATGGGGCAATCTTGACAATGCGGGTGTCGTTGCAATTTACGGCGGCGACACCACTGTAGACGGCAATTACACGCAGTCATCCACAGGCACGCTGGCGGTCAGCCTGGGCAGCAAGCTCGACGTGACCGGTACGGCCACCCTGGCCGGCACGCTGGAGGTGACTGGTGCGATGCCGGCTATACGGCCAACACGCATACGGATGTGCTCACGGCAACCGGTGGGATCAGCGGAACCTTCAGCAGCCTGGTCAAAGATCAAGGCGTGGTGTTTACCTCGACCACCATTGGGTATGGCACGAACGACGTGTATCTGGACACCACGAACCTCAAGATCACCACGGCAGCCCAAGGCAACGGGGTGCACTACACGCCGGCTTCCTACGGCAGCGCCGTGCGTGTGCAGGGCGCGTTCAACCAGCTCAATGGCAAGATTGCCCACGGCACGCTGAGCAGCGTGTCCGATGCGTTCGTGCAGAACGCGGGCGTATTCCAGCACACACGCGGCTTGCGCCGCGCACAGGCATCGCTGGAAAGCCTTTCGGGCCAGCTCCACGCGGCCAGCGCCGGCATGACCTTGCAGGCCATCGGTGCCACGGGTCGCGCCCTGTCGCTGCGCATGCAGAAGCTGGCTACGCAGAATGACAAGTTCCACATGTGGACCCACCAGCTCAACTGGGGTGGCGACATGGCACGCAGCGGCTATGCCAGCGTCAACTACCAGCTCAATGGTCTGATGGTGGGCGTCGATACCCGCATTGACCCACGCAGCGTGGCCGGTTTTGCCTTCAGCCAAGGCAGCGGCATGGAATACCTGCAAGGCCGCTTCGACCGCAACCGTGGCCAGAACACGTCCGGCATGGTGTACGCCGGCTGGTTCGGCCAACGCTGGTATCTGCACGGCCGCACAGGCGTAGGTCATTACCGTCAGCAGATGAGCCGCATGTTGCAGCTTGGGCCGACGTACCAGGGCGTGTGGACCAACTCCAACGGTTACTACAACGTGGCTTATGCGGAGAGTGGCCGCCACTTCCGCGCCGGTGCGCTGCAGCTGACGCCCTTCGTGAGCATGGAATACGACCGCGTGGCCCGCAGCGGCTTTGCCGAGCGCGGGGCCGGCGGCTTTGGACTGAAGGCGAATGCGCAGACACTGAGCCGCTGGCAGGGCAGCTTGGGCCTGAAGCTGGGACACCAGTGGACGTTTGCCAATGGCCACACGCTGGGCTTCACTGCGCGTGCCGCATGGCAGCACGCATTTGCCACCAACGGCGCAGTATTTGATGCCAGCTTCGTGGGCCTGGACTCGTGGCAACCACTGACGGACGTGGGCCTGTCGCGGCGCAGCACGGTGTTCGGACTGAATCTCAACGCCAGGCCATCCGCCAACACACGCTTCAATCTCGGCTACGAGTACCTCAGCGGCAATCGTGGCCGCGCCGGCGTTGCCAGCACGCGCTTCACGCTAAAGTTCTGACGCCGAGCCAACCTTCGGTATCTCGCCCGCGCCACGTACATAGGGCGGGCACCACTTGGCGCACTTGTGCCGAAACGCGTCACGAAACAATGGCCACCGCACTGTTGCGACGCGCGCGGCAGATCGCCCACAGGGTGGGCTCCTACCGCGAACGTGGGCGCAAGCGCAGGCGCAGGTCTGGACCGAATGGTTGCTGGTCGACGATTTGTAATTGCCAACAGTCGGCCATTGCGGTCAGCGGAGGCAGGTGCAACAACGGGCGCGCGGCGTCGCCGAGCAGGATCGGGGCGATGTACAGCAGCAGTTCGTCGACGAGGCCGGCCGCGAACAACGCGCCGCACAGGGTTGGCCCTGATTCGACCTGCACCTCGTTGCAGCTGCGGCGCGCCAGTTCTGCCAGCACGGCTGCGAGATCCAGTTGGCCATCGCGCTCGGCAATAGCGGCACACTCCACCGCAGCGAAGCGCGCGTCGTCGGCTGACGTCGCAGCGCCGTGCAGCAGCAGCGTCGGCTCCGAACCGTCCAGCAAGTGGCTGTCTGCAGGCGTACGCAAGCGCCGATCCAGCACCACGCGCAACAGTGGCATGACTGGTTCGTCCACGCGCGCGGTCAGATGCGGATCGTCCGCCAGCACGGTGCCCGAGCCGGTCACGATGGCCGATGCACGAGCACGCCAGCGTTGCACGTCCGCGCGGGCGGCTTCGCCCGTGATCCATTTCGATTCGCCGTTGGCCAACGCCGTACGCCCGTCCAGACTCATGGCCAGCTTGACGCGCACCCATGGCCGACCGCGCTCGAATCGACTGAAAAAGCCGATGTTGAGCTCGCGTGCATCGTCCTGCAGCAAGCCCGTGTCAACCGTGATGCCGGCGGCACGCAACTTGTCGATGCCGCCGCTGGCCCTGGGGTTGGTATCGGTCGAGGCAATCACCACGCGCGTCACGCCGGCCGCGATGACCGCATCGACGCAGGGCGGCGTGCGGCCGTGGTGGGAACACGGTTCAAGCGTGACGTAGGCGGTAGCGCCGCGTGCCGTCTCGCCGGCCGCGCGCAGGGCGTGTATCTCGGCATGCGGCTCGCCAGCGCGTTGATGCCAGCCCTCGCCGACCACCTCGCCGTCATGCACGATCACGCAGCCCACGCGCGGATTGGGCTGCGTGGTATTGAGACCGCGTACGGCCAATTCAAGGGCGCGCGACATGTGCTGGTGATCGACTGTGGAAAATGGCATGGCGACACACATTGCAAAGTTCCATTGTTGGCCGGCTCAAGATTGCAACGGCAGAGCCGGCAGCATGCCCGGACATCGCCCGCTGGCGGACGCCTACAGGGGTTTCTTCTGGTTTTGTTCGAGCAGGGACAGTTGCTTTTCGTCCAGGCCAGGCAGGTCGCGTTCCAGTTTTTCGATCTCTTCGCGGAATGCCTGCACGTCCTCGAACTTGCGGTAGACCGAGGCAAAACGCACGTAGGCCACCTGATCGAGCTTTTTCAGCTCGCGCATGACCAGCTCGCCGACTTGACGCGAGGCCACTTCGCGCTCGCTGGTCTTGCGCAAGTCATCGATCACCGTGCGCACGGCCCTGTCCACCGCGTCGCTGGCCACCGGGCGTTTTTGCAGCGCGCGCAAAAAACTCACGCGCAGCTTGTGTTCGTCAAACATTTCGCGCCGCTCGCCACTTTTGACGATGGCCGGCAGCTTCAGCTCGGCCGTCTCGAACGTGTTGAAGCGTTCGCCACACACAGGACACTCGCGACGGCGGCGTACGGTGGCGCCGTCATCGGTCAAGCGCGAGTCGATGACGCGGGTGTCGTCGTGTTGGCAGAACGGGCAATGCATGCAACCTCAGGCGTACACCGGAAATTTCTTGCACTGCGCAGTGACTTTCTCGCGCACGGCCGCGATCACGGCTTCGTCGTCGGGTGCATCCAGCACATCGGCGATCCAGCCGGCCAGCGCGATGCATTCGGCTTCCTTGTAGCCGCGCGTGGTCGCGGCCGGCGTGCCGATGCGCAGGCCGGAGGTGACGAACGGTTTTTGCGGGTCGTTCGGCACGGTGTTCTTGTTGACGGTGATGTGCGCGCGACCCAGCGCGGCCTCCGCATCCTTGCCGGTCAACTCCTTGCCGATCAGATCGACCAGCATGAGGTGATCCTCAGTGCCGCCGGAGACGATCTTGTAGCCGCGTTCGATCAGCGTCCTGGCCATGGCCTTGGCGTTGGCGACCACTTGGGCCTGATAGGTCTTGAACGATGGATCAAGCGCTTCCTTGAACGCCACGGCCTTGGCCGCGATGACGTGCTCCAGCGGACCACCTTGCAGCGCCGGGAACACAATCGACTGCAGTTTCTTGCGAATTGCTTCGGCCTGCTCGCCGGCCGCTGAATCCTTCATCAGGATCAAGCCACCGCGTGGGCCGCGCAGCGTCTTGTGCGTGGTCGTGGTAACCACGTGCGCATGCGGCAACGGACTCGGATACACGCCGGCGGCGATCAATCCTGCCACGTGCGCCATGTCCACGAACAGGAACGCGCCGACCTTGTCAGCAATGGCACGAAAACGTGCCCAGTCGACCACCTGCGAGTAGGCCGAAAAACCGGCCACGATCATCTTCGGCTGGCACTCGACGGCCATCGCCTCGATCTGATCGTAATCGAGCAAGCCATCATCATTGACGCCGTATTGCACGGCATTGAAGAGTTTGCCCGAGATGTTCGGCTTGGCGCCGTGGGTCAAATGGCCGCCGTGCGCCAGCGCTTGGCCCATGATGGTGTCGCCGGGCTGGATCAGCGCGAAGTATACGGCCTGGTTGGCCTGCGACCCTGAGTGCGGCTGCACGTTGGCGTAGTCACAATCGAACAGCTGCTTGGCGCGATCGATGGCCAACGCTTCGGCCACATCCACGTAGTCGCAACCGCCGTAATAACGATGGCCCGGATAGCCCTCGGCGTACTTGTTGGTCAGCTTGCTGCCCTGCGCCTCCATGACGCGCGGGCTGGCATAGTTTTCCGAGGCAATCAGCTCGACATGATCTTCCTGACGCTGACCCTCGTCGGCAATGGCCTTGGCCAGTTCATCGTCGAAACCGGCAATCGTGCAATCGCTGGAAAACATGCGGACCTCGCGTAACAGGGACAAGTGGAACGGCCAGTTTAACGCCCGCGCCAACGAACGGCCACACGGGCTCATGCCAAAAGATCACCAGCCTTGCAACGCTTTATAATGTGCCGTTTTTCACCCGCACCGCACCATTGCCACGCCCCCGACGGAGGCTCCATGCAGTACATCTACACCATGAACGGCGTCAGCAAGACCGTTCCGCCCAAGCGCCAGATCATCAAGGACATCTCGCTGAGCTTTTTCCCCGGCGCCAAGATCGGCCTGCTGGGTCTGAACGGCGCGGGCAAATCCACGGTGCTGAAGATCATGGCCGGCGTGGATACCGATTTCGAGGGCGAGGCGCGCCCGGCCACCGACATCAAGGTCGGCTACCTCGCGCAGGAGCCGGACATGGATCCGGCCAAGAGCGTGCGCCAGGTGGTCGAGGAAGGCCTTGGTGAAATCCTGCAGGCACAAGCCAAGCTGGAAGAGGTGTACGCCGCCTACGCCGAGGAAGGCGCCGATTTCGACAAGCTGGCCGAGGAGCAGCAGCGCCTGGAAAACATTCTCGCCTCGGGCGACGCCAGTACGCTGGAACAGCAGATGGAAGTGGCCGCCGACGCGTTGCGCCTGGCACCGTGGGACGCCCTCGTCGGCGAACTGTCGGGCGGCGAAAAGCGTCGCGTCGCCCTGTGCCGCCTGCTGCTGTCCAAGCCGGACATGCTGCTGCTGGACGAGCCCACCAACCATCTGGATGCTGAATCGGTCGAATGGCTGGAGCAGTTCCTGCACCGCTACAGCGGCACCGTGGTGGCCGTCACCCATGACCGCTACTTTCTCGACAACGCCGCCGAGTGGATTCTCGAACTCGACCGCGGCCGTGGCATTCCGTGGAAGGGCAATTACACGCAATGGCTGGAGCAGAAGGACGAGCGCCTCAAGCAGGAAGCCACTCAGGAAAAAGCCCGTCAGAAGGCCATCGCACGCGAACTGGAATGGGCGCGCAAGAACGCCAAGGGCGGCCAATCCAAGGGCAAGGCGCGATTGAAGCGCATGGAAGAATTGCAGTCGGTCGATTATCAGCGCCGCAACGAAACCAACGAAATCTTCATCCCGCCGGGCGAGCGTCTGGGCAACTCGGTGCTGGAGTTCAAGCACGTCCGCAAGGCCTTCGGCGAACGTCTGCTGATCGATGACCTGTCGTTCCTGGTGCCGCCGGGCGCGCTGGTCGGCATCATCGGTCCGAACGGCGCCGGCAAATCGACCTTCTTCAAGATGATCATGGGCATGGAGCAACCCGACGCGGGTGAAATCATCACCGGGCCGACCGTCAACATGGCCTATGTCGACCAGTCGCGCGCCAGCCTGGAAGGCAACCACAACGTGTTCCAGGAAGTCTCCGGCGGTGCCGACATCCTCACCATCAACGGTATCGAGATCCAGTCGCGCGCCTACATCGGCCGCTTCAACTTCAAGGGCCAGGACCAGCAGAAAATCGTCAAGAACCTGTCCGGCGGCGAGCGCGGCCGCCTGCATCTGGCCAAGACGTTGCTGATGGGCGGCAACGTGCTGCTGCTCGACGAACCGACCAACGACCTTGACGTGGAAACCTCACGCGCGCTCGAAGACGCCCTGCTGGAGTTCCCCGGCAACGCCTTCGTCATCAGCCATGACCGCTGGTTCCTCGACCGCATCGCCACCCACATCCTGGCCTTCGAGGGCGACTCGCACGTGGAGTTTTTCCAGGGCAACTACCGCGAGTACGAGGAAGACAAGAAGCGCCGCCTGGGTGACGATGCCGGCCCGCACCGGCTGCGTTACAAGGCGCTGAAATAAGCGCCTGCTGTCACGTTTGCCGTCAGTGCGAAACCTTGACCTGCTTGGGCGCCAGGTACTTGTGGAACCACGCCATGGTGCGCTTGGCCACATCTTCCATGTCGGCATACTTGTGGAAGCCGTGGCCCTCGCCGGCGTACACCACCAGCGTCGTCGGCACCCCCATGGCACGCAGACCGTGCCACATCTCGAAGGACTGTGGCGCCGGGCACTCCTTGTCGAACTGGCCCACCACGATCAGGGTCGGCGTCTTGTCGTTCTTGATGAAGTTGATGGCCGAGCTCTTGGCATACACCTTCGGCGCGTCGTACACCGAGGCGCCGAAGAACGGCAGCATCCACTGGTCGATCATGTTCTCGCCGTAGTAGCTCTGCCAGTTGGACAGGCCGGCGCCAGCGACGGCCGCCTTGAAGCGATGCGTCTGTGTGGGCGCGAACATGCTCATGAAACCGCCGTAGCTCCAGCCCATCAGACCCAGCCGGTTGTCATCGACGGAATACTTCTTCTCGACCGCATCGACGCCGGAAAGGATGTCGCGCAAATCGCCGTAGCCCATGTCGCGGCGCACGGCCTTGGTGAACGCCTCGCCCTGACCCAGACTGCCGCGCGGGTTCGGCATGAACACGAAATAGCCCTGCTGCGAGAACCTGGCCACCTGACCACGCGGCCAGCTGGCGCGGTAGGCCCACACCGGACCACCATGCACGTTGACGATCATCGGATACTTCTTGTGCGGGTCGTAGTCCACGGGCAGCAACAGCCAACCGGAAACATCGTAGCCCTCGTTGTGCCAGTTGATTTCGACGCCCCTGCCCCAGCGCGGCTTGATCTTCGCGTTGGCCTGCGTGATGGCATGCACCTTGTGCGCCATGCCGTCAGGCTCGCCGGCGTGATTGAGCACGAAGCTGCCGGCATAGATCTCCGGTGCCTCGTTGAAGGTGGAATGCACGAAGGCAAAACGGGAATTGTCCGCCGCCACGCTCAACCCGTTCACGGCCGAAGGCGTCTTGAACAAGGTGCGGTGCGTGGCCGGATGCATGCCGTTCAAGCTGAACAATCCGATCTCGGTACCGGCGCCGGCATAGGAGGACACCAGCAGGCGGTCATTGCCCGTCCAGGCGAACCAGGCCGGTGAAAGGTGGATGCCCGGCGTCACGTCGACCGCGGTGCCGCCATGGCTGGGCACGAGGTAAATGTCGCCACCGGTGACGCCCTGGTCGCTCATCAGGCCGCCGATGAAGGCAATCGTCTTGCCGTCGGGTGAAAACCGCGGTTCGGCCATCTGCAGATGATGCAGCGAACCGGTCGCCGTCCACGCATTGACCAGTTCATTCGGCTGGCTGTTGCCGATGGTCTGCGTGTACAGCTTCGCCGTCCACCAATTGTTGGCACCCGGCGGCGGCGCGGCAATGTAAGCCACACGGCCACTGTTGGGCGAAAAGCTGAACTCGTACACGAACAGTGATTTCGGCGTAATCGTCGTCGCCTTGCCGGTGACCGCGCTGATCTGCGCCACCTGCTGATGTTCGATGCCGGTGACACCGATCACGCCGATGCGCGGCTTGCTGGCGGCGGTCGCGGCCACGGGATGCGTGTCGCCCTCGACATACAGAATACCCAGCGACTTGCCGTTCGGCGCCCAGGACAGGCCATGCACGTAGCCATCAAGATGCGTCAGGCGGTGTGCGACCGGCCTGGCGGCCTTCACGTTGACCAGCCAGACATCCTGCTGCGCCTTGTCCTTGTTGCCGCAACTGCTCAGAAAAGCCAGTTCCGTGCCATTAGGCGACCAGATCGCGCGCCCCGGATAGCAACCCGCGGGCATCGTGACATCGCGTGCATGCCGGGCCTGCGCATCGGCAATCTGCAGCCGCGGGCCCTTGGCCGTGAAGGTGGTCCAGGACAGGGACTTGCCGTGCGGCGACATGCCCAGACCGCCCCAATAGGTCATGCGCATCATCGGCATGCGTGCATGCTTGGACGAGGATTTGGCCTTGTGCGTCTGTGTGTTGTTGACAAACACGTAATCGGCCGACGAAGCGGTGGGCAACGTGGTGGCGGCGGCATCGAAGGCGAAGCAGAGCGCGCCGATGGCGGCGCACAGCAAGGTCACGCGATACGCTGGTTTCATGGTGAGGGACTCGAGTGGCGGAATCTTTGACGCTAGCACAACGCGACGCCTCCCACCCGTGCCATGCGTTGGGTCATCAACCGGCAACCATGGCCACTCACCCCGCACTTTGGGCAGCCCTTGCCACGGCCGTTAAACTAGGCCGACTTCCTCGACCCCGCACCCGCCCAGCAGGAGAATCCGATGCGCTTCATGCAGCAGCTGCAACAGGCCTGGCAAGCCCACGACTCGCTGGTATGCGTCGGGCTGGACCCGGATCCGAAACGCTTTCCACCGATGCTGCAAGGCGATGCGAATGCGGTGTTCATGTTCTGCGCCGCCATCGTCGATGCCACGGCCGACCTTGTCTGTGCCTTCAAACCGCAGATCGCACATTTTGCCGCCTTGGGTGCCGAAGACGCGCTGCAACGCTTGATCGCACACATCCACGCTGCGCACCCGGACGTGCCAGTGATTCTGGATGCCAAACGCGGCGACATCGGTTCCACCGCGCAGCATTATGCCGAAGAAGCTTTCGACCGTTATCAGGCCGATGCGGTGACTGCCAACCCGTATCTCGGCCACGATTCGATCGCGCCGTTTCTGGAGCGCACCGACAAGGGCGTGATCCTGCTGTGCCGCACCTCCAACCCCGGCGGCGCGAACTTCCAGAATCTCGATTGCGGCGGGCAACCACTGTATCTGCGCGTGGCCGAAACCATCGCCACACGCTGGAATGCGCATGGCAACTGTGCCCTGGTCGCGGGTGCCACATTCCCCGAGGAGCTGGGCAAGATCCGCCATGCCATCGGCGACATGCCGCTGCTGGTCCCCGGCATCGGTGCCCAGGGTGGCGATGTCGAAGCGGTGCTGAAACACGGCCTGACGCACGCGGGAACCGGCCTCATCGTGAGCTCGTCACGCGCCATCCTCTACGCCGGCGACGGCGCGGACTACGCCCAAGCCGCACGTCATGCCGCGCAAACCCTGCGCGATGACATCAACCTGCATCGTCAGCGACTGGCAAGACATCCGGCCTGACGCGATCGATTCGAGCAGTCGAACCCGGACGTTCCGGGGCAGGCAATCGCGGCATCACGTACACCAAGGAACATGCGGCGGCCATCAGCCCGCTGATTTTGTATAGTAGTCGGCGTTATTCAGGGGTGAGGCGTCATCATGGATGCCAATATGTCGGCGACCGTCAAGGCCTGCCGCGCGTTTGCCGTGGAAGACATCCAGCGGACGTGGTGTGAAATCGGGCCCACACTGGTCGCCATCGCGGCCTGTCAAGTCGTGCTGTTGATGCCCGTGGCGTGGTGGCTGCGCGTACCGCTGACGCCGTTGTTCGCGCTGTTGCTGGTGCGCGGCTTCATGTTCTATCACGACATGCTGCACGGCGCGATTTTTCGGCGCTCGCCATCGGGACGCATCCTGCTGAAGACCCTCGGCCTGTACTTTCTGTATTCGCCGTCGGTGTGGAAGGCGCGCCACAACGCGCACCACCGACGTAACTCGATGACCGACGCGCGCGAAGTGGACGGCCAGATTCCAATGCTGACGCTCGATTGCTGGCGCGACCTGGCGCCAACCAAACGGCGCCTGTACCGCCGATTTCGCCATCCGCTGACAGTCGCCTGCGGCTATTTCAGCTACTTCATCCTGCCCATTGGCATGTCGTTGCGGCGCACGCCAAGGGTCCACATCGACGGATTTTTCTGGCTGTTGTGGCAACCGTTCGCACTGGTGATGTTGTGGCTGACGCTTGGCTGGTCCAGCGCCGTGCTCGGATTCTGGTTGCCGATCTTCCTTGCCGCGGCGATGGGCTCGTACCTGTTCTACGCGCAACACAGTTTTGCAGGCGTTCGCTACCAGTCGCGCGCTGACTGGGATTACCACTACGCCGCGTTCAACACCTCGAGCATGTTCGACATGCCGAACTGGATGCACTGGTTTACCGGCAATATCGGCTACCACCACGTCCACCACATCAATGCACGCATTCCGTTTTACCGCCTGCCCGAGGCCATGGCTGCCATTCCGGGCCTGCAGCACCCCGCACGCACGAGCTGGAGCGCGTACGCGATCGGCTACATGTTCAGCCACCACATCTGGGACGACGCACGCAAAGAGCTGATCGGCTACGCCGAGGCCGAACGACGATGCCGGCGCTGACCGCCGCCACGACCACGCAGCGAGAGCGCATCCTGCATGCCCGTCTGGGGCCACTGTGCCTGCGCCTGGCAGCGCCGGCCGTGGCTGTCACCGTGCTGCACGGCATCAACCTGCTGGTCGACATGGTGTGGGCCGGCCATTTGCTCGACACCGACGCGGTGGCGGCATTGTCCGTGGTGTACAGCCTCAACCATCTCGTGTTCAGTGTGGAAGCCTTGATCGCGGCCGGCGTGGCCATGGTGCTCAGCACAGTACTGGGGGAGGGTTCATCGGACGCGGCCGCGCGCGTGTATCGCGCCACCAATGTGTTGTGCCTGGCGTTGGGCTTGTTGTTGATTGCACTGAGCTACGCGTGGGCACGTGACCTGCTCGGCGCCATGGGATTGCACGGCCGCATCCTGCGCCTGGGCTGGCAATATTTCGGCCTGTTCGTTCTGGGCATGCCCATCAGCCTGTACGCGTTTGCATCGAGCAGCCTGCTGCAGGGCCATGGCGCACTCGGCCGGATGACCGCCATCTGGGTAGCCGGCATTGCCTGCAATGCGCTGGTGACACCGATCATGATCGAAGCCGGACTTGGCATCCGCGGCGCTGCCATCGGCACGCTCGCCGGGCAATGCGTGATCTGCATCGGCAATGTGGCCTGTCTGCGCCACCACCCCGGATTCAGCCTCAGCCCGCTCGGCGCAGGTCAGCGCATGCTGCGCCGCGTACTGGCGATCGGCCAATCCGGGTTCACGCTGCAACTGGTGTATTTCGTGCAGGCGTTTTTGGTTTTTTCCACTGTGGCACGCCTGGGCAAGACCAGCGACATCGCCATCATGGGCGCAAGTTATCGCCTCGTGCTGCTTGGCGTGTATCTGGCTACGGGCTTCAGCCGTGCCCTGCAACCCGTACTCGGCATGAACGTCGGCGCGCGGCAATGGCACCGCGTGCGGCGCGCCTTTGCCGTGTTCAACATCGGCGCGCTGCTGGTGATGCTGTGCTACTGGCTGCCCTTGATGGCATGGCCGGCATTCGCGTTCCATCTGATCGTGCCGGACCTCGCCTTGACGGCCGGACAACTGGCCGACGCGCGCGTGTACTTTGCGATCCTGCCGCTGTTCCCGTTTCTGCTGAGCAGCCTCGTGTGGCTGCAGGCCGTGGGTCTGGCGCGCTGGGTGACGTGGCTCGGCTTGGTCCGTCTGCTGGTGCTGTTCGTGCCCGCCATTGTCGTGTTGACATGGTGGTTCGGACTGGCCGGCGTGTACGGGGCACTGGCATGGATGGACGCGACGTTGTTCGTGGTGGTGGCCTGCGTGGTGCTGCGGCACATGCCGCGGAAGGTGCCGCTGGTGGCCACCAAACTACCGGAACACCCCTGATGCTGGCGCACAATATTTTCGTGCCGATGCTGTTGCTGGTGCCGGCCATCATCGGCGGCGTGCTGCACAGCATGGTGATCCACGTGCGATGGTTCCCATGGCTGGCCACCCCCATTCACCGCCGCTGGTTTGGTGCCCACAAGACCTGGCGCGGGCTGGTGGTCATGCCCGTCGGATGCCTATTGGGCGAATATCTGACCATCGGCATTGAACACGTTTTGCCGCCGACGATTCGCACCGGTCTGCAGGGCCTGTCACCGGGCATGCTGGTGATTTGCGGGCTGAGTCTGGGACTTGGCTACATGCTGTCCGAGCTGCCCAATTCATTTCTCAAACGCCGCCTGGGCGTGGCAGAAGGCATGCTGCCGGACAACGGACGCTGGCGACCCTGGTTCCTGTTGGCCGATCAGGTCGATTCGGTGATTGGCTGCCTCGTGGTGTGCTGGCTGTTCCTGGGGTTTGGCCTGCCGGTGCTGCTGATGGCACTGGTGCTCGGCGTCGGCGCCCATCTGCTGGTCAATGCCAGCCTGTATGCGACGGGGGTGCGCAGCCGCCCGGTGTAGCGTCATGACACCGTGCCCGGCACAGGTTCTGAGCAAGCATGACTATTCATCGACGCCTGCTGCGGCGCCCGGAAACAACACATCGATATAACCGAAGCGGGAAAAGTCGGTGATGCGCGAGGGGTACAGGCGACCGATCAAATGATCGCATTCATGCTGTACCACGCGCGCATGAAAATCTTCGGCATCCCGCTCGATCGGCTGCCCGGCAGGATCAACACCGGTGTAGCGAATCCGGTGATAACGGCTGACCACGCCACGCAAACCCGGCACAGACAGGCAGCCTTCCCAGCCTTCCTCCATCTTTGACGACAGCGGCGTCAGAACCGGATTGAGCAGGATCGTGCGCGGCACTTCGGGCGCGTCGGGATAGCGCTCACTGTGCTCGAAGCCGAAGATCACCAGCTGCAGGTCGACGCCGATCTGCGGCGCGGCCAACCCCACGCCACCGGCATGCGCCATGGTGTCGAACATGTCGGCGATCAACGCGTCCAGTTCGTCGCTGCCAAACGAGGACTCGGGTACCGGCGGCGCCACGCGCAGCAGGCGCGCATCACCCATTTTGAGAATGTCGCGGATCATGCCGACAGTATAGGCTTGCGATGCGCAAGCCGGCATCACTCCGCGCGGATTGATGCAAGGCAAGAAACCGGTCCGTGCAACGGCGTATCGTGAATGGATCACGCACCTGGGGCAACCCGTGCGGCGCGCCACGCTTTACGCACACCACAAGGACAATCGCAATGGCCACGAGCTATGACGTGAGGTTGATCGACAAGCGCATGGTTGCCGAAGGCACCATGGAGTTCACGCTGGAAAAGCCACCGGGCTTCAGCTACCGCGCCGGCCAGTTCGGCGATCTGGT
>DASVGO010000013.1:0-77388 GCA_036379495.1 Rhodanobacteraceae bacterium
GAGTTCTTCATCTTCGATAGCGTTCGCTACAAGACGGACATGAGCGGCACCTCGTACTCGATCGAGTCGAGCGAGGCCGCCTGGAGCTCGGATCTCCCCTACGACGGCAAGAACAGCGGCCACCGTCCGGGCGTGAAGGGCGGCTATTTCCCGGTTCCGCCGGTCGACGCTCTGCAAGACATCCGCGCCCACATGTGCACGGCGCTGGAGCAGATGGGCCTCAAGGTCGAGGTGCACCATCACGAGGTCGCCAATGCGGGCCAGTGCGAGATCGGCACGCGCTTCAACACGCTGCTGAAAAAGGCCGACGAGCTGGTCACCATGAAATACGTGATCCGCAATGTCGCCAACGCCCACGGCAAGACCGCCACCTTCATGCCCAAACCGGTGGTCGGCGACAACGGCAGCGGCATGCATGTGCACCAGTCGCTCAGCAAGGGCGGCGAGAACCTGTTCGCCGGCGATCAGTACGGCGGCCTGTCGCAGACCGCGCTGTGGTACATCGGCGGCATCTTCAAGCACGCGCGTGCCATCAACGCCTTCTCCAACGCCACCACCAACAGCTACAAGCGCCTGGTGCCGGGCTTCGAGGCGCCGGTGATGCTGGCCTATTCTGCCCGCAACCGTTCGGCCAGCTGCCGCATCCCGCACGTGTCCAGTCCCAAGGGCCGGCGCGTGGAGCTGCGCTTCCCCGATCCGATGCAGTCGGGCTATCTCACCTTCACCGCGCTGATGATGGCCGGCCTGGACGGCATCATGAACAAGATCGACCCGGGCGCGCCGGCCGACAAGGACCTCTACGACCTGCCGCCCGAGGAAGAGCGCAACATCCCGCAGGTGTGTTCCAGCCTCGACCTTGCGTTGCAAGCACTGGACAAGGATCGCGACTTCCTCAAGGCCGGCGGCGTGTTCAGCGACGACTTCATCGATGCCTACATCGAAGTGAAAATGCGTGAAGTGACGGCCTACCGCGCCAGCACGCATCCGCTGGAGTTCCAGATGTACTACGGGCTGTAAGCCCCGCGTTACCGCCGGCGGGATGTCGCACGAACATCCCGCCGACAGCGCCGATGCGGCGCGTCAATGTCCGCCCAGAAAATCCTTCTTGCCAATCTGCACGCCGGCCACGCGCAGGATGTCGTAAGCGGTCGTGCAGTGGAAAAACAGGGTGGGCAGGGCAAAGTCGAACAGGTAATCGCGTCCGTTGAAGGTCAGGTCGCCACTGCGCATGTGCAGCTCGATGGTGCGCTCCTCGCTGCCGTCGAACTCGACCGCATCGAACCCGCGGATGTAATCGAGTGTGCGCGCAATGCGGTCCTGCGCCTGTGCCAGCGTGGTTTCCTCATCCGGGAAGGATTTCGGCTCGACGCCCGCTAGGCGCGCACTGGAACGCGCGCCGATGTCGCAGGCGATCTGCACCTGCTTGATGAGCGGAAACATGTCGAAGATCAGCCGCTGCTGCAACAGACCATCCGGTGCGGCCTTGAGCGCCTCGGCGTGGGCCTGGCCCTTGTCGAGCACGTGGGCAAGGTTGGTCAACGCCCGCACGAACACGGGCACGGATGCCTGATACATCGAAATACTCATGACACACTCCTGAAACGATACGGAAACGGGAATTCCGGCCGTCATGCGCAGGCCCTGCCTCGCTTCGGCAGCCGATGCCGTCGGCAGCATACTCCTGCCACACCGGTTGATATCAGGCGTAACGCCAGCCGTCGATCTCGACCAGCAATTCGCGCCGGCACACGTCGCCTTGCAGCAAAACGTACGGCACCTGCGGCAGGCCGCGTGCGAAAAATTCGGCCACCTGTTCGACGTCCTGCGGATGGCGCAGGTAGACCTTCAACGGCGCGGCTGCATCCAGACCGGCGGGCAGGCCGGCGCTGACCAGCAGCGTCTCGATGTTGGTACGCACCTCGGCCAGCTGTGCGGCCAGATCGTCGTGATGGCGCGAGGTGTGTCCGGTGATGGCGGCGGTGCCGGAAATGGCCAGCGCATCGCGCGCCGGCAACAACATGGCGCGTGCGAAACTGGGCGGTGTGCGCCCATACTGGCGCGGATAACGCCACGCGCTCATCTGGCGCGGGTTCTCGATGCGTTCGCCCGATTGGTCCGCAGCCAGACAATAGACCGTCAGCTGGCCGCTGGCATGCGGCTGGCCGATGGCGGTGGCGGCGGGGAAGCCCGCATCGAAGAACGTGCCCATGCCGCGCAGACGCCCGCTGCAAAAGTGCTTGTAGCGCTCGGCGTCGCCTTCGCCCTCGTTGATGCGATCCAGGTAATTCCAGATGCGCTGCACATGGCAGCCACCTGCTTGCGCGGACAGAAATGTGCACAAGATGCGGTAGGCCTGTTCGGCACACCCGCCGATGTCATCGCCATGATCGCCTTCGCTGATGCACACGCCGGCAAACAACCAGCCACCGCCGGATGCCCAGTTCACGCCATCGCTGCGACCATGGCGCACAAGCGCATCGACCCGCCAATGCTCGCGCGCCGTGCGGACATCCAGTCCCGGCAGGGCCAGACTCAGGCAACGCGGGTCATCCGCGCCGGCAACGTCGACATCGTCAAAACCCAACACCGCCAGTGTGCCGGGTTGGCACAACAGCTCCGCGGTCGGCGCGAAGGTGTAGTCGATGCGCGGTGCCGCAGGTGCGGACGCAAGCGGGGCAGGGCGAGCCTGGGTCATCAAGGGTCCTTCCAGTCAGTCCGGAACAGTCGATATGGCCGCCTATGGTACACTTCGCGGCCGCCCCGGCGGCCGGTGACTGCCACGATTGTCGGTTGTCCGGGGGAACAACCGTGCAAGAGGCATGATGCAAGCATGAGCGAACAGACACCGGCCGAGCGGACGCTGGCCCAACTGATTGTCGACAGTCTCAACCTGGAAGACGTGCCAGCCGATTCCATCGATCCCGAGGCTCCGCTGTTTGGCGGCGACCTGGGCCTGGACTCGATTGACGCGTTGGAAATCGCCCTGGCGGTATCGCGCCATTACGGCTTCCAGCTGCGTTCGGACAACCCCGACAATCGCCAGATCTTTTCCAGCCTGCGTGCGCTCAACGCGCACATCGAGCAGCAGCTCGCGGCCTGACTCGCGCGCATGTGCGCCGATACCCGCCCTGCATGAGCAACCACTGGTGGCAGCGACCCGAAGGCGGCGGACGCTTCGGTCTGTGGCTGATCTTCACCATCGCGCGCGTCTGTGGTCGGCCGTTGACGCGGCTGATCCTGTACCCGGTAACGTTGTACTTCTACCTGCGCCGCGGCCACGAGCGGCAGGCAACGCGGGTGCTGCTGGCGCGATTCGGGCTGCCGAACGGCACTTGGTCGATCATGGCGCACATGCACCGGTTCGCCTCCACCCTGCTTGATCGCGTGTTTTTCCTCGCGCGCGGCGAACACGGGTTTGCCATCTCCGTGGACGGGTTGGACGAACTCAAGGCCGTTCTCGATCACGGGCGCGGCGTGCTGCTGCTGGGCGCGCACATGGGCAGCTTCGAGGTGTTGCGCGCGCTGGCCAGCCGTCATCCCGACGCCCCGGCGTTGCGCATCGTGTTGAACACGCAACAGACGCCGGTACTGACCCGCCTGCTGGGCTCGCTCGCTCCCGATGTCGCCGCCGCCATCATCGACGCGGCGCAGGACCCGGTCAGCGTGGTGCTGGCCGTGTCCGAGGCACTTGAACAGGGCCATCCGGTCGCCCTGCTGGCTGATCGTGGCCATCCCGGTGAAAGCATGCGCCACATTCCGTTCTGCGGCCTGCCGGCGCCATTCCCGACCGGACCGTGGATTCTCGCGGCACGCACCGAGGTGCCCGTGGTGCTGTGCCTGGGGCTGTACCAGGGCGGCAACCACTACCAGGTGATCTTCGAACCTTTCGCCGATACCGTGTCCTTGCCGCGCGCCGAGCGCGAGCACGCCCTGGAAGCGGTGATGACACGCTACGCCGCGCGGCTGGAACACTACGCGCGCCAAGTGCCCTGCAACTGGTTCAACTTCTACGATTTCTGGGACGAAGACGCCGACGCAGGGAAGGCCTTGGGCACACGCGGGCTGTAGCTGGCGGGAATCACCGCGATGCGGTCACCCACGCGCACGAAACGCTGCGGACCGAACGCAGCCAGCGCGCCATAGGCCAAGGTATGTCCGTTGAGGCGCACACTGATGGGCGGTGCCGCCAGCCCGATCTTCGCCACATCTACCGTCGCCAGCGCGCGCCATTGCAGCACCGGCGTGGCCGCCAGCGCAGCCAAGGCCGCCAACCGTGCATCGTCGACCCGCTGCAGCGACGTGCCCTGCCGATACCATTGGCCTTTGCGTTTCACGTAATGCTGCGTCGCCCGACCTGCGCACAGCACGTCGATGCGCGTCACCGCCGCCGGAGCGATATCCAGCAACGTGGCACGAGCGCGCTCGCTGCGCCACTGCCACAACGCCAGCGCAACCAGCACGGCCACGCCCGCCAACAGAAAACCCAACCGCCGATGCGCGCGCCGCATCAACGCCGCCGCCGGCGCCAGCCGATCGCCAGACCGATCAGCACCAGCAGTACCGGCAGCGCGATCAGGAACACGATGGCAAACGTGTCCAACCCGCGCTGCGTGAGCTTGAGCGGCGCCACCGATGCCCTGGTCGGGGGCACGCCGATCAAGGCATCATCGCCCAGCAACCAGTTGAACACGCGTGTGCCAAAGGCGCGGTTGCCGGCCTGACCGAGATCGGCGTTGGACAGGAAGTCCCCGTCACCGATCACCACCACGCGTTGCTCATCGTGACTGGGATCGGGCGACAGTCGCGTCAACGCCAAGCCGAAATCGAGCGGGCCTCGGGTCTCCCCGGCAGCAGCGTCAAAGCGGATCGTCGAGGCATGCTGATCGTTCACCGGCGCAATCTGGTTCCAGCTTTTCGCGCTCGACCGCAGGATCGGCGCCACCTGCCACTGGCCCAACGCGGTACGCGCCAACGCCACCACGGCCGGAAACAGTGTGGTCTGTGTGAATCCCTGCGTGATGGCCTGTGCCGGATAATGGCTGACCGCCACCACGCGCGGATCGGTCAAGCCGATTGCGCTGCCTTGTCCGTCGACCAGCATGCCCGGCAATTTCTGGATGCCCAACGCCTGCGCCAGCGACGCCAGACCCAGCGGGCCTGCATCCGGTTCGGCCAGCCACAGCAAATTGCCGCCATCGGCCACATACGTGACCAGCGCCTTGACCGCACCGGCCGGCAAGGCCGTCAGCGGGCTGGCCAGCACCACCAGGCTGGTGCCTTGCGGCACCGCCGGCACCTGGGTGAAATCCAGCGGCACGGCGCGAATGCCGCGGGCTTCGAGCTGGCGCACGAAGGTGCCCAAATCGGCCGGCTGCGAGCCGTCGGGACGCCGCTCGCCCTGGCCGGTGATGAAAGCGACGATGCGCGCGCCACCACGCGTCAGGCTGGCCAGTGCATTGGTCAGGGTGCGCTCGGAGAGCTCGCGCAGATAACGCTTGTGCCCACGATAACTCACCACCAGCTCGCCATTGACGGTGATGCCGGCCGCACGCGTCGCCGCCGGATCGGCCTCCGGATCAACGAAATCGAGCGTGATGTCCGGCTTGAAGCGTTGATAGCGATGAATGAAATCGGCGATCTGCAAGCGCAACTTGTTGCCTGGCCGCGCGTAACTGGTGATCGTGATCGGCCCGTGCATGCGCGCCAGCACATCCCGGGTCGTCGCCGACACGCTGGCACGTCGACCGGTCGACCAGTCGGCCGTCCATACGTGACGCGTACTCAAGTAACCCAGGCAAGCGGCCGCCACCACCAACGCCGCCGCCACCAACCATCCGCGCAAGCGTGCGCCCATCAGTCGCGATCCTTTTCCTGACCGACCCGATGCACGGCCAGCGCCAGCGCCAGCAGCGTGACGATGATGAACCAGGCAATGTCGACACTGGACACCAGGCCACGCCCCAGCGGCTGCAGATGGGTGGGCAGGGCCAGCCAGTTGGCCACGCCGCCGATGACGCCCTGCTGCAGTGAAGAACGGTTGACCAGCATCAACGCGATCGAAATCACCAGCGCCGCCGCCGCCGCCAGCGCCGGATGCGTGGCATGCGCCGAACAAGCCACACCGATCGCGGCCAGCGTCATCAAAAGCAGCACCAATCCCAGCAAGGCCGCGGCCAGCTTGCCCCAATCCGGCACACCCGCAAACGCCAATGCCAGCACCATCACCACCAGCGCCGCTAGCACCAGCAACAACCAGCCCAGCACCGCCAGATATTTGCCCAGCACGATGCGCCACGGCGACATGCCGCTGGCGAACAGCAGCGGCAACGTGCCGCCACGCCGCTCGCCGGCCAGTGCCGACATGGTGACGAGCGGTGTCATCAACACCGCGGCAATCACGAACAGCGCCAGCCACGGCAGCAACACCAGATCGGTGTAACCGATGTTCGCGCCCGAGGCCAGCAGGCGCGCTTGTTGTGCGAGGAATGGCCCCAGCATCAGCACCAGTTCGAAAGCCATCGCCGCGATCACCACGGCCGCGATGACCCAGGCGAACGGACGTACCCACAGGCGCCGCCATTCGCATCGCAGCAGGGCGAACAGGCTCATGCGTTGACCTCCATGACAGCGTGCGTGGCAATCGTCATGAAGGTCTGCTCCAGCGCCGCATGCGCACCGGCCAGTGGCGCGTCGTGACGCAAGCGGCCTTCGTGCAGGATGGCCACGCGGTCGCACACGGCCGTCACCTCGGGCAACAAATGGGTCGACAGCACCACCGCCGCGCCGTCCGTCGCGCGTTCGCGGATCAAGACCCGCAGGTCGGCCGTCTGCACCGGGTCCAGGCCGTTGCCCGGTTCATCCAGCACCAGCAAGGCCGGGGCGTGCAGCAACGCACAAGCCAAGCCCACGCGCTGGCGCTGACCCTGCGACAACGCATGCACCAGGCGCCGGCGCAGGTCCGTCAGCCCGAGACGCTCCAGCATGGCCATGCACGCGGCCCGCAAGGCCGTGCCGCGCAATCCGTGCAGACGGCCATGCGCCACCAGGTGTTCGCCCACGGTGAGCTCCGGCCACAGTGGCGCGCGCTCGGGCAGCCAACCCACCAGCCGACGGGTCAATTCAGGTTGCTCGGCAAGCTCTTGACCATCCAGCAAAATCCGTCCGTTCGACGGGCGCAAAGCTCCGGCCAGCATGGCCAGCGTGGTCGATTTGCCGGCACCATTCACGCCCAGCAAGCCCAGTACCTCGCCGCGCGCCAGCGTCAGGTCGAGACCTTCCACGGCGCGCCGGCCAGCACGACGACGGCTGACGTTCTCCAGTTGCAGCAGGGGCGATGGGGTCGAGGTCACTTGTCGATTGTGACGGCGGCCCCATCTCGGGAACAAGCTCCTGCGCCGGAATTTTTACATTCCGGGGCTTGGAGTGTGATTGAATAGGACAATCGGATTCGTGCCCGGCACCTTTACCCGCTGCCGCTCAGGATGTTCAGGTACCCACCCGCCCCACCCATCGTGATTGTTGATGCTTGATTTGTTCCTCCATTTCGTTGCCCGCGGTTTCACCGGCGCCGGTTGGATCACTTGGCTGGTGTACGGGCTGATCGTCACCCAGCTGACGATCATGGCCGTCACCCTGTACCTGCACCGCAGCCAGACCCATCGCGGCGTGGACTTCCACCCCGTCATCGCCCATGTCCTGCGCTTCTGGGCGTGGCTGACCACCGGCATGGTCACCAAGGAGTGGGTTGCCATCCACCGCAAGCACCATGCGCGCGTGGAAACCGAGGATGACCCGCACAGCCCGCAGATCTACGGCATCAATCACGTGTTCTGGAACGGTGTGGACCTGTACCGCAAGGCCGCACAGAAACACGACGACATGGAAAAATACGGCCGCGGCACGCCGGATGACTGGATCGAGCGTCACCTGTACGGCAAACACCCGTACCTCGGCCCGACCCTGATGGCCGTCATCGACATTGCCTTGTTCGGCGTGGTCGGCGTGGCCATCTGGGCCATCCAGATGATGTGGATCCCGTTCTGGGCCGCCGGCTTCGTCAACGGCATCGGTCACTGGTGGGGCTACCGCAACTTCGAAAGCTCGGACACCTCCACCAACCTCATTCCCTGGGGCTTCTGGATCGGCGGCGAAGAGCTGCACAACAACCATCACGCCTTCCCGAGTTCGGCCAAGTTCGCGTTGCGCAAGTGGGAATTCGACATCGGCTGGGCCGTCATTTGCGGCCTGAAGAAAGTCGGCATGGCCAAGGTGCTGCGCGTGGCGCCGTCGCTGGACGTGCGTCCCAACGTCAACCTGCCCGACGCCGACACCCTCAAAGCCGTGCTGACGCACCGCTTCCAGGCCCTGACCGACTACTACCGCCAGGTCATCGTGCCGACCCTGCGCGAGGAAGCCTCGCGTCGTGGCCAGAGCTTGGCCTCCATCGTGCCGACGCGTCTGCGTCGTGCACTGGCCGATGGTGGCCGCTGGCTGGATCACGATGGCCGTGAGCGTCTGCATGCCGCCGTCGAAAAACAGCCCAAGTTGCGCACCGTGTGCGCCTATCGCACGCGTCTGATGGCCCTGATGGAACAACGCGGTACCGAACAAGCCCTCAGTGGCCTGCAGCAATGGGTGCACGAGGCCGAGGAAAGCGGCATCCGCACGCTGCAGGAATTCGCCCGCCGGCTCAAGAGTTATCGCGTCGTCAGTCACGCTTGAATCCGGCCACATTATCCGTACATGAAAAGCCCGCTTCGGCGGGCTTTGTCATTATCGCCGCCAGCACGACTCACGCCGTCCTCGCTGGGCGCACCCGACATGCGTCGGACTCGTGCCGTGTGCCCACCTTCACATTTGAAAGGCGTAACTCAGCCGGAGAAAGGCCGTGCGTCCCTGCTGTTCCAGCCCGGTGTTCACGGTGTCGGCATAGCCGTTGGTCATGCCGGCGTACAACGACGTCCATGGATTGAGCACGTAGCCGAACAGGAACTGGGTCGCCAGCGTGCGCGTGTGCCGCGCCGTGCCGGCCGGCGCCAGCGCCAGGTTGTTGCGCACATCCTGCTCCTGGCCAATGACACGCACGTACATGCGTGCATTGAAGTACCAGGACAGACGCAGGTCATACAGTTTGGCCGTGTACAGACGCCCGCCATCGACATCCAGGTGTTCGACTTGGCCGACAAAGGCGACCTGCAGATGCGGTCCGGGCGTGAGCGTGAACGACGGTGCAATGGATACCATGCGGCCCTTGCGCACACCCACGTAGTCCACACCGTCACCGGCCGCGGCGTCGATCTCGAATTGCAGCCAGTGCAACGGCTGCGCGTTTGCGTCGACTTCAAATTGCCGCAAGGCAAACGTCTTGCCGCCGAAATACTGGTTCTCGTGACTGGCGTTGATGGTGACGTGGCTCTGCCCGATGGCATTCACGAACGCATAAACATTGGCCGTGCGATCCAGCGTCGGTCCGCCACCGGTCCCACGCACGAGATCGTAGTGGCCACCAAAGCCGCCGGACGTCCACCACGTGTCATGCGCATACCAGTCGTATTCGAATTGCGGCATGGCCTCGTCGTAACCGACCTGTGGCAGATAGCCAAGTCCGGCGCGAAAGCCCGGCGCCACATGCGCCAGCAGCATGCTCGCGCTGTAGCTGTTGCGGGTGCGCTGGTAGTCGAGCAGCCAGCCGTTGCCGGTGACGCGCCCCGGCGCGATGCCGAAGGCACTGGCGACTTGCCGCGGATACAACGTGTTCGTGCTGGCCAGCTGAGTGGTCAAGGTGTCGCTCGGATCGATCTGCCATGTACCATCAATGGCCAGCAGGTTGTTGTGATAGCCGCTGCCGGTGCGGCTGGTGGCAAGCACACCGAGCGCCGAGTTGCCGGAAAAATCATGCCGAAAACGCAGCAGCCCATCGCGGGTCTGAAAGTTGAACGAGTGCAACTGCGAGCTGACCCGTCCGGGCATGAGGATGTTGGTCAGCGAGTCGTCGGCCACCAGCGCACCAATGGCATTGCCGCCCACTTGGCCGACCACCTTGGTGGCCCAGTGCGGATCGGCAATCTGGCGCGTATCGACGAACTGGTTGGTGGCGCCGTTGCCACCGTTGAAGCCCGGCGCATTGAACACCCACGTACCTTCCATGAAAAAGGGGCGATTCTCCGGGTAGTACAGCGCGAAACGCTGATTGATGGTCGGCTGCAGCACATCCGGCGCCACCTGCGAGAAGTTGGGCTTGAGCGTCGCCGACCACACCAGATCCGGCCGGATTGCCCAGCGTGCATTGATGCCGCCGGACGCCTTGAGCTTGCCTTGCCGCATGGGCAAACCCGGCGCCGGTCGTGCATCCGTGCGAGCCACACTCGCCTGCGGCATAATCTGGAAACCACCGCCAGTCGTGCCGATCGGCGTGGCCGTGCGCACCACCTGCGCATCGCAAAGCATGCAGTTGCTGTTGTAGTCGAGCTTGATCTGGGTGATCTGGTGGCGCACGCGGCGCGCCCAGTTGCGGAACAACATCAGTCGCCATGTTTGCGGCGCATCGGAATGCGGCAGTTTCAGCGAACGAAACGGGATCTGCATGGTGACCACATACCCCGTGGATGTACGTTGCGCACGGCAATACCAGATGGCATCGAACGAGGCATATTCATGGCCTTGCTGCCGGAACATGTCCATCTCGGTTGCACCCGCCGAGCAGAAGAATTCGTAGCCCCATTGCGTGTCGTTGAATGGGCTGAAGATCACGCCGACGTATTCGCTGTTGTTGTCGAAACCATCGTGCTGGCGAAACTTGACGTGGATGTCGGCGGGGTGTGGGTCCTGTGCCACGAAGCGCAGCCACAAGGCATCATGTGTGTAACCGACATCGACATCGGTGCGCACCGGCGCCGGCGTGTTGTGCCCGGGCTGGACCTCGTTGTCCACCGCAAACCGCGCGGCATGTTGCCAGGCTGCTGCCGTGGGCTTGCCGTCGGGTCCGACCCACGCCGACAGGCTGGGAATGGTCTGCGGCGGCCGCGTGTGCCGGGTCGTCGCGGCCCGGGCATGCGCAGGCGCGAACGTGGCCAGCAGCACGACGGCCAGCAGCAGCGCCATGCACTGCGTGAGATGGCCGGCGGAATGGCGTCGTCGAGTGGCGATGAATGACTGGGCGGGCATGCGGCTCGTGTTCGTGAAGTGGTTCATGCCCACTTCGATGCACGTCGCCGCGATACGGTTTAATCGCCGCTCATGGCCAGCAAGGCCTCCACGCGCGGCCGCACCGCCGTCGTGGCCGCCGCATCGATGAAGGCCAGGCGCAGACGCCGCGCCAACACATCATCCGCGCTCAAAGCCATTTCTTCATCGCGCGCCCACGTCACTTCGGCTTCGATGTACGGATGGCCTGCCACCAAGCGTCGCGTGCCATCCGCCTGCGCGGCATCCAGCAACGACCACGCCCGATCGCCATAGGCATGGGCCAGATGCGTGGCGATGTCGGCATCAAGAGAGTATTGCGCGGCCAGCGCATCCGCCAGCTGCGCGCGGTAGCCCTCGGCGCCCACCAGCGGCAGCGTGCGCGTGCGGCATGCCCCGCGCACTGTCAGTCCGACCGTGGCAATAACGCGATCGACGGCTTCCTCCGCCATCAATCGATACGTGGTCCACTTGCCACCGGCAATCGATACCAGCCCACGCGGTCCCACTTCGACATGATGCTCGCGCACGATGCTGGCGGTGTTGGCGGCGCGTTCGGCGATCAACGGGCGCAGACCTGCCCAACTCGCACGTACGTCCGCGCGATCGGGTGCCGGCGTCAGCCATTGGCCGAGTTGACCAAGCAGATACTCGATCTCCGCATCGGTCGGCGCCGGCGCGTGCTCGGCGTCAGCTTCGACATCCGTGGTGCCGACCACGGTGCGCCCTTGCCACGGCAGCATGAACAACACGCGACCATCGGACGTCTTCGGGATCAGCAGGCCATCACCGCTCGGTGCCCACTCCGCATCCAGCGCGAGATGCGTGCCGCGGCTGGGTTCCATCAGGCTCGCCGCCTGCGGGTTTTCCATGCGTCGCACGGCGTCGCTGCACGGACCTGTCGCATTGACCACGGCGCGTGCGTGCACCTCGAACGTGCTTCCACCCACCGCATCGCGCACGCGCGCGCCAGTCAGCCGATCGGCCGACGCGAGCAAACCCGTTACTTCCATCCGGTTGGTCACCACTGCCGACTCACGCACCGCCGTCAGCAACAACGTGATGGCCATGCGCGCATCGTCGAACTGGCCGTCGTAATAAGCCACGCCACCCTTGAGTCCGCGCTGGCGCAAGGCCGGAAACGCACGCAACATGGCAGCCTTTGACACGCCATGACTGCGCCCGATGGCGGCCTGCCCGGCGGCGCGATCGTACAGCCACAGGCCCGCGCGATAAAACATGGCCTGCCACCACGAATACGCTGGCACCACCGTGCGCAGCGGCGTGACCAGATGCGGTGCGATGGTCAGCAAAGTGGCACGCTCAGCCAACGCCTCGCGCACCAGATGAAATTGCGCGCGGTCCAGTTGCGTGACCGCGGCTTCCAGATAACGCACACCACCATGCACCAGCTTGGTCGAGCGACTCGACGTGCCGCTGGCAAAATCATCGCGTTCGACCAGAGCCACCGACAGACCACGCGATGCGGCATCCAGCGCCACCCCGGCACCCGTCGCGCCGCCGCCGATGACCAGCAGATCGAACATCTCGTGCCGCAATCGGGACACATGCGCCGCGCGTTGCATGTCGCTCATGAATCTGCCTCCACGGTCCAGCCGCGTGCGCGCGCACACGCGCGTTGCCATTGGCGATAACCGCGGTCACGCGCGCTTGCTGCCAGCATCGGCTCGAAGCGGTTACCAGCCTGCCACCAGTCATCGATCGCTGCCGCATCAACCACACCGCTGCCAACCGCCGCCAGCATCGCTGCGCCCATCGCCGTGGCTTCGGTCAGATGCGGTCGCGCGATTGGCACGCCCAACACGTTGGCCTGAATCTGCAGCAACAAATCGTTGCCGGCCGCACCACCATCGACGCGCAGCATCGTGATCGGCGTGTCGATGGTGACCTGCATCGCCTCGACCACATCGCGAGTGCGCCAGGCCATGGCCTCAAGGCTGGCACGCGCCACATGCGCCGCCGTCGTGCCCCGCGTCAGACCGACGATGATGCCGCGCGCGGCAGCATCCCAGAACGGCGCCCCAAGACCGGTGAAGGCCGGCACGATCATCACGCCGCCGGCATCCGGCACCGAACGCGCCAGCGCTTCGACATCGGCCGCGTGTTCGATCAGGCCCAGACCATCGCGCAACCACTGCACCAGCGCACCGGCCACGAAGATCGAGCCTTCCAAACCGTATGCCGGCGCCTCGCCCGGCAGGCTGCAGACCGGGCTGGTGACCAGACCGTCGGCATCGTGACGACGGGTCCCCGTGTGCATCACCACGAACGCGCCGGTGCCATAGGTGTTCTTGACCGCGCCTGCCGTGCGACATTGCTGCCCCAGCAGCGCCGCCGGCTGATCGCCCGCCACGCCGATGATGGCCATGCTCCCACCCGCCAACGTGGTGGTGCCGAACGCGCCCGCCGACGTCCGCACCTCGGGCAACAACGCGCGCGGAATGTCGAACAACGCCAGCAATTCGTCGTCCCAGTCGAACGCATCGATATCGCACAACAACGTCCGCGCCGCATTGGTCACGTCGGTGGCATGCACGCGCCCTTCGGTCAGCTGCCAGACCAGCCAGCTGTCCACCGTGCCGAAGGCCAGCTCGCCATGCACGGCGCGCACACGCGCGCCATCGACATGGTCCAGGATCCAGCCGATCTTGGTGGCCGAAAAATACGGATCGAGCGGCAGCCCCGTTTTTTCGCGCACTCGTTGCGCCACACCCTTGGCAGTCAGCGCCTCGCACCGTGCCGCCGTGCGCCGATCCTGCCACACGATGGCCGGGGCGATGGGCCGCCCGCTGGCGCGCTCCCACACGATCGTCGTCTCGCGCTGGTTGGTCACGCCGACCGCCGCCACATCCCGTGCCTCGATGCCGGCATCGATCAGCGCCGCTTCCGCCGCGGCGCGCTGCGACATCCAGATGTCCAACGCATCCTGCTCGACCCAACCCGGCTGCGGATAGTGCAACGCCAGTGCATGCCGGCCCGTGGCACGCAGCGTGCCGTGTGCGTCGAACACCAACGCGCGACTGCTGCTGGTGCCCTGATCGAGTGCCAGAAAATACGCCATGCATCACCTCGACCGGCAGTCTGGCACATCCGGTTCGCCGCCGGCGCCTACAATGGCCGCACCTCTTGCGGATTCGGAGACGGCCCATGCAACTGATCGCCCACCGCGGCGGCTCCGGCCTGCGCGTGGAAAACACCCTGGCCGCCTTCGCGCACGCCATCGAACTCGGTGCCGCCGGCGCCGAACTGGACGTCCATTTGAGCCGCGATGGCGAAGTCATCGTGCATCACGACGACACGCTCAATCCCGCCTACTGCCGCCGCCTCGACGGCGACTGGATCACGCCGGATGAAGCGCTGCCGCTGGCCGAACTCACCTTTGCGCAGCTGCAAACCTACGCCATCGGCACACCGCGCCCCGGCACTGATTACGCGCGCGCCTTCCCACGCATCCTGCCCGTCGCCGACCAGCGCATTCCGTTGCTGCGTGATGTCATCGCGCTGGCCAAGGCGCGCTCGGACCGGTTCATCCTTGTCATCGAAATCAAGACGCCGCCGCTTGATGCCGCCAGACAGCCCTGGCGAGCGCTGGTCGATGCCACGCTCGCCATCATCGACACCGAGCAATTTGCCGCGCGGACCATCGTGTGCTCGTTCGACTGGGGTGCGCTGCGCCACGTCAAACAGCAACGCCCCGCCCTGGCCACCTGGTACACCAGCGTGCCATTGAGCTGGTTCCGCGATGGCACTCCACCGCCGGCCGACATCCCGCCTGACGCCGCCGAGTTGCTGGCCTGGCGGCATGCTCGCGCCGCCGGCGATGCCCCGTGGTGCGCCGGCTTCGATCCACGCCATTACGGCGGTGACCACACCGCCGCCGTGGCCGCCGCTGGCGGCCAAGCCTGGTTTCCGTTCCATCGCGACTTCACGCCCGACACCGCCCGCGAACTGGCCCGTTTTGGACTCGACAGTGCCGTGTGGTCATTCAACTTGCGCGACCCCGTGGAAATCGCGCGTCTGGATGCAGCCGGTGCCGATTACCTCGTGACCGATTACCCGGATCCCGGCACCCATCACGGGTGACAGGACTTTGGCGTATCCGCAACCAAGCACGCACCTCGCGCACCATCGCGAAGCAAATTCCGAAACTCATCCGGGACCATGAACAGCCCGTGCAACATGGGCCTTCGGGCAACCAATGGTGGCTACAGGTGGACTCGAACCACCGACCCCGGCATTATGAGTGCCGTGCTCTAACCAGCTGAGCTATGTAGCCAATGCGATGCCGCCGACGCGGGATGCGTCACCACGCGGGGCGCGACAGTTTAGTCGTGCAAGGACACAGGTTCAAGGGTTGCGCCTTGCCGTGGCTGGTGCGGCTGTGGCAGCATCCGGTGTATTGACCGGAATTGCGGCGATGGGGCGCTGCGAGGTGGTCGCGGACGGCCCGCGGAGGCCGACATGATTGACGCCGATGGATATCGCCCGAATGTGGGCATCGTGCTGCTGAACGGCGACGGCCGCCTGTTCTGGGCGCGCCGCGTGCATCGCGATGGCTGGCAGTTCCCGCAGGGCGGCATGCGCAGCGACGAGACGCCGCTCGAAGCGATGTACCGCGAGCTCGAAGAGGAGACCGGCCTGCGCACTGACCATGTGGAGGTGCTGGCCGAGACGCGCGGCTGGCTGCGTTACCGCCTGCCGCAACGCTACCTGCGCCGGCAGCAGCGGCCGATGTGCATTGGCCAGAAACAGGTGTGGTTTTTGCTGCGCCTGATCGGCCCGGAGCAGCAGGTGTGTCTGGATGCCAGCGACAAGCCGGAGTTCGATGGCTGGCGCTGGGTCGATTTCTGGTATCCGGCCGAGCATGTGGTGACGTTCAAGCGGGACGTTTACGAACGCGCGCTGCGCCAGTTCGCGCCGATGGTGGAGGACGCCTGCCAGGTGGACGTCGGTCGACCGCCCCGGGCCGTGCACGCGGCACCACAGCGGGGGCGGCATCCCGCCACATCAGCGTCATATTGACAATCATTCGCATTTGCGTTTGAATGGCACCCGAGAGGACGTGCCATGTATGTTTGCATCTGCCAATCCGTGACCGAAAACGACATCCGCCAGGCGGCGGCTGACGGCGTGCGCGATTTTGCCGAATTGCAGGCCTGCACCGGTTGCTCCACCTGCTGCGGTTGCTGCGAGCCCGAAGCGCGCCGCATGTTCCGCGAAGCCGTGCACGAAGTGCAACTGGCGCTGCCCATAGCCGTCGCTGCCTGATCCTGCGGCGCCACCGCGCCGATCCGCTCGACCCTCGATGCTTGTTTGTCGCTGTCTGGTTCAGCCAAGCGCCGCGCCTGCGCATGCCTGTGCGCCGAGTCCGTGCGCATCGCCAACGCATGCGATAACCATCCCCATTTTCGTTTCGTCACGGATTTTTGACGGGCGCTATAGTCGGTGCGTACCGCATCGACATCCCCATCAAAGAAGGCAACGACCATGCAAGGCGACACCAAGGTCATCGAATTTCTCAACACCTGCCTCACCAACGAACTGACCGCGATCAATCAGTATTTCCTGCATGCACGCATGTATGGCAACTGGGGCTACGCGGCGCTGGAAGCGCACGAAAAGGCCGAGTCCATCGACGAGATGAAGCATGCCGACATGCTCATCGGGCGCATCCTGTTTCTGGAAGGCCTGCCCAACCTGCAGCGCCTGGGCAAATTGATGATCGCGCAGACACCGGTCGAAGTGCTCAGCTGCGATCTGAAGCTGGAGCTGGCTGCCGTACCCGACTTGAAAGCCGCCATCGTGCACAGCGATCAGGTCGGCGATTACACCAGCCGTGACCTGTTCAAGCGCATTCTGGCCTCCGAGGAAGAACACATCGACTGGCTGGAAACGCAGCTTGGCCTGGTCAAGCAGCTGGGCGAGGGCACGTATCTGCAAACCAAGGTCGCCGGCTGAGCCGACACTATCGACAGCCGCCGAACCGGCCCACTCCGGCCGGTTCGGCGGACGTGTCCCGGCTCAGAACGGCTTGACCACCACCATGATGACGATGCCGATCAGGAGCAGGGCGGGGATTTCGTTGAAGATGCGCAGCTTGCGGCTGCTCCAGTCGAGCGCATCGCGCTTGAGCTTGCCGGTCATGCGCGTCAGCATGACGTGGTAGACGATCAGCAACGCCACCAGCACCAGCTTGACATCGAACCAGTAGCCGGCCGTCAACACGACCGCATCGTGCGACATCCACCAGCCGGCCAGGGCCAGGCCCAGGATCACGGCCAGCGCGGCGCCGATGTGGGTGATGCCCATGAGCCGCTTCTCCATCACCTTCAGGCGTTCGCGCACGGCTGGCTCGGTGGCCTCGACGTGGTAGACAAACAGGCGCGGCAGGTAGAACAGACCGGCAAACCAGGTAACCACGAAGATCACGTGAAACGCCTTCAGCCACAGCATGGGCAAGCCTCGCGAGGTGGGGACGGCTGCAAAGTATAGGCGCAGTCACCGCCATCGCGTTTTGCTGCCGGCGTGGCATTTCCGCTGCCCGTCGCTTGACGCTGCCGTCACGCGATGGCTATATGAATCTTTTGCCGGATGCGCCATGAGCACCCATCCACCACCTCACTATGTCGTCCAGATGGCGGACGAACCGGCCACGCGCCGACGCCGACGACTGTATGTGGCCCTGATCTGGCTGCTCAGCCTGATCGTGGTGGGCGTCGGGACGTATCTTGCGACCGACCACGGCCCGCTGGCTTCGCCGGTCCACACCTCCAACCGCAAGCTCGAAGCCGAAAACAGCACGCTGCAACAACAGGTGGCCACGCTGACGCGCTCCCTGCAGGTTTCACAGGTGGCCACGCGTTCGCTGAAGAACACGCTGGCCGACCGCGTCGAGAAGATCAACGGCCTGCGCGCGGATCTGGCTTTCTACAGTCACCTGATCGGCGGCGGCACCCAGCAGCACGGCTTGCGCATCCAGGACGTGCATCTCGTGCAGGTGGATCAAACCCGCGCGTGGAACATCACCATCACGCTGACCCACAACGTCAAGCGCGGCAGCGACGTCACCGGCAACTTGCAGGTAGCCGTCGAAGGCATTCTCAATGGTCACCTGACCCGCCTGCCTTGGATCAAGCTCAGCGGCCAGGCGGAAAGCGCCGGCTTGCCTTTCAGCTTCCGCTATTTCCAGCAGGTACACGGTACGCTGATGTTGCCGATCCATTTCACCCCCAACCGCCTGCGCATCCAGGCGCAGCCGGCTCACGGCCCGTCCATCGAGCGCACGATCGACTGGGGCAATGCACTCAAACCCGTGGAGAGTCCTCATGTTTAACAACAACACGCGCAAGCCGACCACGTCGACGGGCGGCGCCGATACCAGCCTGATCGCCCGCAGCACCGCCATCAACGGCGACGTGCGCTTTTCCGGCGCACTGCATCTGGACGGTTGCATCGAAGGCTCGGTGATTGCCGAGGCCGGCAGCCGCGCCGTGTTCACCCTGAGCGCCGAGGGTCAGGTGACCGGTGAAATCCGGGTCCCCAACGCGGTCATCAACGGCACGGTCAAGGGCAACATCCATGTTTCCGAGCGGCTGGAGCTGGCCGCCCAGGCCCGCATCGACGGTGACGTGCATTACCGCGTGCTGGAAATGGCCGCCGGTGCCGAGGTCAACGGGCGCATGCTGCACGAAGGCGAACAGGCTCCGCGTCAACTGGCCGGCCCGGAATCCACCCTGGAAGCCGACGCGGATGTTGACGACGCAACCGCCCCGGTCAGCGTGTTTGCCGATGACGATTGATCCGGGCTTGATGTCGCGCGATCGTGCCATCATGTAAGGTGTCTGCCGACGCCTTCGCGTCCGACTGCCTCGCAGGTTCTGCCATGTCCACGTCCATCGACACCACGCCCGACTACCGCAGTCACGGCGCCATGCTCGCGTTCACCACGGCGGCAGCCGACAAGGCGCGCGAGCTGATTGCCGAGGAAGGCAATCCGGACCTGAAGTTGCGCGTGTACATCAACGGCGGCGGCTGTTCCGGCTTCCAATACGGTTTCACGTTTGACGCGCAGCAGGCCGAGGACGATCTTGCCATCGAACGCGAAGGCGTGACGTTGCTGGTCGATCCGCTGTCCCTGCAATACCTCACCGGTGCCGAGGTGGACTACACCGAATCGCTGAGCGGCGCGCAGTTCGTGATCCACAACCCCAACGCCCGCACCACCTGCGGTTGCGGGTCGTCCTTCTCGATTTGAGCCGCGCATGTCGGCCCAGGTGATCGACTCCGGCGTGCAGCCCAGTCCGTTTTCCGGCCTGGTGCTGGATCGCGCTGCCGAACATCGTACCGATGCGGCCTGGCTGGCCACCCTCGAAACGGCGCCGGAAAGCCGATTCATGCTGCTCGATGCCGACTGCCGTCTGCACATCGATGCCGCCAACGGACAGCCGCGCTGGCTGGATGCCGACACGCGTTCACGCTGGCTGCCGAACACACCGGCCAGCCTGCTGGGTCTGGCAGACGGCGAGGCGTGGTTTCTCCTGCACGCCAGCGCCCGCGACACGGCCCAGGCGGCCTTCGCCGATGATCGCCAATGGCTGGGCCTGCGCGAGGCCGGCATGGCACTGGACCCTTTTGCCGCCGGCTTGTTCGCCTACGCACGCGGCCTGGCGCAATGGCAGGATGCCACCCGCTATTGCAGCCATTGCGGCGCGCCGCTGGCATGGATCCACGCCGGCCACTGCGCACGTTGCACCGGTCGCGCCTGCGGACGCCTGCATTTCCCGCGGACCGATCCGGCGATCATCGTGATCGTCGAGCATGACGGCGCCTGCCTGCTCGGTCGTCAGGCCAGCTGGTCGGCGGGGCGCTATTCGACCCTGGCCGGTTTCGTCGAGCCGGGTGAAACGCTGGAAGCCGCCGTGCGTCGCGAAGTGTACGAAGAAGCCGGCGTCAGGGTGGGCGCCTGCCACTACCACTCATCGCAACCCTGGCCGTTTCCGGCCTCGCTGATGATCGGTTTCACCGCCGTCGCCGAAAGCCGCGAGATCCGCTTGCGCGATGGCGAGCTGGAAGACGCGCGCTGGTTCACGCCGACCGACATCGTGACCGGCATCCGTGACGGCAGCTTGTTGTCATCCTCGCGCGTGTCCGTGTCCTGGCGCCTGCTGGCCGACTGGCTGCGAGCGCGCGCCGGCATCGATCTGGCCAGTCTCGAGAAAATCTGATCCTCGCGCCCGATCCCGCACCGGTCGCCCTTCACATGAACGGACCGCTGTCCACCGCTACAATGTCCGCACAGGCCAGAGATCCGATGTCATGACCTTCCGACTGCTTGCCCTGCTGATTGCCCTCGCGTTGGTGGCCACCGTGCCGCTGGTGCGCTCGTGGCGTGACCTGCGCTGGTTCGATCATTGGATCACGCTGTGCGAAAGCACCCGTGGTATCGGCCGCGTGCTGCTGGTGCTGGCGCCGCCGGCCATTCTCGCCGCCATCCTCGGCATCGTGTTCAGCAGCGCGGTCTGGCTGGCCATCGTGTGGCTGGCTTTTGCCGTGCTGGTACTCATCTGCACATTGGGCCCGCGCTATCTCGAGGCCGACATCGAGGCGGTGCTTGCAGCCGACGACACACCCTCGCGAATCGCGGCCGCGCAGGCCTTGCGCGTGCACGCCGACGACGATGCCGCGTTGCCACTGACCTCGGCGGCACTGGTCGAGGCGGCCATGTTGTCGGCGCTCAAGCGGCGCTTCGGCGTGGTGTTCTGGTTTTTGTTGCTGGGACCCGGTGGCGCGGTGCTGTACCGCCTGGCACAACGGCTTGGCGAGCACGCCGACACGGATGCCGAAAGCCGCGGCGCGGCACGCCGCTTTGCCGAGGGCATGGACTGGCCGGCCTCGCACCTGATGGTGTTCGCCATGGCGCTGGTATCGGACTTCGACGCCGTGATCGGCGCCTGGCGCGCCTGGCACCGTTCGCCGACGCGTTCACCGTGGACTTTCGAATCGGGATTCCTCGGCGCCGTGGCGCGCGCCAGCGTCAACGCCGATGTCGAGGCCGGCGACGAAGGCATGGCCGACACCGACACCTCCGACCCCATGCTGGAACTCACCGACACGCGTCACTTGCTGCTGCGCGTACTGCTGGTCTGGCTGGCCGTGATGGCCGTGCTGGTGCTGGCGTCCTGGCTCGCCTGATACCGGCAAGCCACCTGCGGTTACAACGCGTCCGTATCCAGTTCGCCGGTGCGGATGCGGATCACCTGTTCCAGCGCACTGACAAAAATCTTGCCATCGCCGATCTTGCCGGTGCGCGCCGATTGCTGGATCGCCTCCACGGCACGCTCCAGCAAGTCGTCGGGCAGGGCGATGTCGAGCCGGATCTTGGGCAGGAAATCGACCACATATTCGGCCCCGCGATACAGCTCGGTATGCCCTTTTTGACGCCCGAATCCCTTGACCTCGGTCACCGTGATGCCCTGCACGCCGATTTCCGCCAGCGCCTCGCGCACGTCGTCGAGCTTGAACGGTTTGATGATGGCGGTGACCAGTTTCATGACGGGCATTCCGGTAGCAATGCGCAAACTATAACCGGCCTGCCTGCTGAACGAACATGCCACCGCCGCCCCCGCTGCATTTCCTTTTGTAGGAAAATCCCTACACTCCCCCGCGATATATGCCGATGGCGGACTCGCGGCTGCCTGTCTATCCTTCCTCCAACTGTTTAGAGGTGCTGCCATGATCAGTGTCGAATCCATTGACCAGCTTGCGCAGCGGCTCGCCGGACTGGTACCGCCAGGATTGGCGCTGGCAAGAGAGGATCTCGAGGCCAATTTTCGCGATGTCCTGGCGCGCGGCTTGCGCCACCTCGACCTGGTCACACGCGAGGAATTCGATGTCCAGCGCATGGTGCTCACCCGGACCCGCGATCGCGTCGAGCATCTCGAACAGCGACTGGGCGAGCTCGAAGCCGCGCCCGACGCGTCCGCGCGCTGATCCTTTCCGACACGCCGAAAGGCATGTCGAATCTCTCCCGGGAGCGCCGCTTCCGGCCCGTCACCTCACCCCGATTGGGCCGGAAGCGGTATTTGTCCGCTCCCGCTGCACGTCCGCCAGCCATCTCCGCCAGCACGCCCGCGCGTGCCACGCGGCCATGCACCCTTGCCATCACCGAGTTCCACCCTCGATGCGGTACCGCTCCGACCTTCCCTGCACCACCACGCCCACGATCCTTGATAGCGGCCGGGGAACGTCATGAGCCTGGCCGTCACGCTCAGCCGCGCCCAGCAAGGCGTGCAGGCGCCACAGGTCATGGTGGAAGTGCACCTTTCCGGCGGTTTGCCCGGCACCGCCATCGTCGGTCTGCCCGAGGCCGCCGTGCGCGAAGCGCGCGACCGCGTGCGCGTGGCCATCCAGAACACCGCCTTCCAATACCCCTGCTCGCGCGTCACCGTCAATCTTGCTCCCGCGGAACTGCCAAAACACGGCGGGCGCTTCGACTTGGCCATCGCTTTGGGCATCCTCGCCGCCGGTGGCCAGGTACCGCGCGAACGCATGGATGATTGCGAATTTCTCGGCGAGCTGGCCTTGTCCGGTGCCTTGCGCCCCGTCCCGGGTGTACTGCCGGCACTGCTGCGCGCGCGCAAACACGGTCGCTGCGTCGTGGTGCCACGCGGGAATGCCGCCGAAGCCGCACTGGTGGAAGGTGCCAACATCCGCGTGGCCGATTCCCTGGCCGATGTCTGTGCCTGGCTCAATGGCGGCGAGCTGGCCACACCCGAGGCCGTCGCGCATGAGGTTGTCGTCGATGGCATTCCCGATCTCGCCGATGTGCGTGGCCAGCTGCAGGCCCGCCGTGCGCTCGAAATCGCCGCCGCCGGCGGTCACCACCTGCTGCTGATCGGTCCGCCCGGTACCGGCAAGACCATGCTGGCCGAACGCCTGTCCGGCATCCTGCCGCCGATGAGCGAATCCGAAGCCCTCGAATCGTGTGCCGTGCGCTCGGTCGCCGGCATGCCGGTGGACATGCGTCGTTGGCGCCAGCGACCATTTCGCGCACCGCATCACACCACCTCGGCCGTAGCCCTGGTCGGTGGCGGCACCATGCCGCAGCCTGGCGAAATTTCGCTCGCGCACCACGGCGTATTGTTTCTCGACGAACTTCCCGAATTCGAACGGCGCGTGCTTGAGGTGCTGCGCGAACCACTCGAGTCGGGCGAGATCGTCATCTCCAGAGCCATGCGCAAGGCACGCTTTCCGGCCCAATTCCAGCTGGTCGCTGCCATGAACCCCTGCCCGTGCGGTTACGCCGGCGACCCCAGTGGGCGCTGCCATTGCACGCCCGAGCAGATCACCCGTTATCGTGCGCGCATTTCGGGCCCGCTGCTGGACCGCATCGACCTCGGCATCGCCGTGCCGCGCCTGCCGCTGTCCGAGCTGACGACACGGGATCGGCCCGCCGAGGACAGCGCCAGCGTGCGCGAACGCGTGGCCGAAGCCCGTCGCCAGGCACTGATCCGCGGTGGCCTGCCCAATGCGGAACTGTCCACCCACGATCTCGAGCGCGACTGCGCCCTGGGTCCGCACGAACGTGCCTGGCTGGAACGCGCGCTCGACCAGCTGCAGCTGTCGGCGCGTGCCTACCACCGCGTGCTGCGCGTGGCCCGCACCATTGCCGACCTGGATGGTGCCGCTGCCTGCGTGGGTCGTGAACACCTGGCCGAAGCCTTGCAACTGCGTCGTTTCGAGCAAGCCACTGCCATCTGATCGTTCACCCAGCGACACACTGAGTTCCCGCTTACGCCCATTTCGGTGACGGCTTTCCGGTTGACCCGGGCTCATGACGCGCACATAATTGAACCGTCGCGTATGCAAATACCGACCCGCCGCCCCGGTACCGGATCTCCCCCCTCCCTCGCTCCGGTACCGGGGGTCTGGCCTTTCCCGTCATCCCCGCATTCGATCGTCGGTGTCCGTCGCGGCATGCGCTGCCCGCCCGGCTGGTTTGCCGTTACCATCGACACGAACTCATGAATGCGAGCGCGCATGACCATTGATCTGGGCGTCATGCTCACCCTGCTGCTGGTGGTCGGTTTTCTGGCGCAATGGCTGGCCTGGCGCGTGCGCGTGCCGGCAATCCTGTTCCTGCTGTTGACCGGCATCGTGCTGGGCCCGGCCACGGGCCTGTTCAATCCGGACAAGCTGCTGGGGCCGCTGCTGTTTCCGGCCGTATCGCTGGCCGTCGCGCTGATCCTGTTCGAAGGCAGCCTGACGTTGCGGTTCGCCGAATTGCGCGGTACCAGCAAGGCCATCCGCGGACTGGTCAGCTACGGCGCCCTGATCGCGCTGGCCATGCTGGCCGCCGCCGCGCACTGGATTGCCGGCGTGCGCTGGGAGTTGGCCTTCCTGTTCGGCGCCTTGACCTGCGTGACCGGCCCCACCGTGATCATGCCGCTGCTGCGCACGCTGCGTCCCAACGCGCGCATCGCCAGCGTGCTGCGCTGGGAAGGCATCATGATCGATCCGCTCGGCGCCTTGCTGGCGGTGCTGGTGTTCGAGGCCATCGTCTCGCATCAGGAAGGCCATTCACTGGGGGTGTTCGCCGTCACCATCGTCAGTGGCGCCGTCATCGGCCTCGTCATCGGCTGGGCACTGGGTTTCCTGTTGCGGCGGCAGATGATTCCCGAATACCTGCAAACCTTCGGCACCCTGATCGCGGTGCTCGGTGCCTTCAGCCTGTCCAACACCCTGGCCCACGAATCGGGCCTGCTGGCGGTGACCGTGATGGGCATCATGCTCGGCAACATGCGCGAGGTGCACATCGACCACATCATGGACTTCAAGGAGCACCTGTCCACGCTGCTGGTATCGATGCTGTTCGTGGTGCTGGCCGCACGCTTGAAATGGCCGTTGCCGCCGGGCGTGCTGATAAGCGGCATCGCCGTGTTCCTGATCGCGCAATTCGTGATCCGACCGGTCTCGGTGCTGGCGTCCACGGCCGGCAGTCAGCTGACCTGGCGCGAGCGCACGCTCATCTCGTTTATCGCGCCACGTGGCGTCGTGGCCGCCTCGGTGTCCTCGTTGTTTGCCCTGCGCCTGGCCGACCTTGGCCTGCGTGGCGCGGACATTCTGGTGCCGCTGGTGTTCATCCTCATCATCGGCACGGTGGTGCTCGAAAGCCTCACCGCGCGCCCGTTCGCCAAATGGCTGAAAGTGGCCGATCCCGACCCCAACGGCGTGATGATTTTCGGCTCCGACCATGTCGCCCGCGCGGTGGCCCACGCATTGGTCGAGCAGCAATTCCGCGTCGTGCTGGTTGACGAGGATTGGGAGGGCATCCGCGATGCGCGCATGGCCGGCTTGGACACCTTCTACGGCAATCCGACCTCGCAGCACGCCGCCCTGCATCTGGATCTGACCGGCATCGGCCGCCTGCTGGCCATGTCCACGCGACGCGAGCTCAATTCGCTGACGTGCATGCAATACCGCCAGGTTTTCGGGCGCGAAAAGGTGTACCGCCTGCGCATTCTCGCGCCAGAGCAAAGCCACGACCGCGCCGCGTTTGCCGAAGCCATCCAGTCCCGGATACTGTTCGGCGAAAGCATGACGCACGCCCGCTTCAACGAGATGCTGGGCCGGGGCTGGCGGGTCAAGGCCACGACCTTGACCGAGACGTTCGACTGGACCCGACTGACCGCGATGACCGATCCCGACACTATCCTGCTGTTCGGCATCGGCCCCAACCACGCCTTGCGCGTGGCCTCGGACAAACGCGACCTCGATCCCAGGCCCGGCTGGACCGTCATCACGCTGGCGCCACCGCAAACGGATCTGCCCGTTGTCGAAGCCGTCTGACGCTTGCATCAAACTCCGTGATGCTTGCCCTGCCAGGGCGCAAAAAATGCACGCAGACGTTCGACATCCGCGGCCATGTCGTCGGTGGTTGCAAACAATGGACCCAGCACGATGCGCTTGCCGGGATAATGAAACGCCACCGGGAACACTGGTACGCCGGCTTTGTGCGCGATGTGCCAGAAGCCGGTCTTCCAGCGCGCCACCGGCTTGCGCGTGCCTTCGGGCGTGATCGCCAGCCACAGCGCATCGCCACGCGCGAACACGTCGACCATTTGCCCGACCACCGCACCGGCAGCGTGCCGATCGATGGGAATCCCGCCGAGTTTGCGCAACAACCAGCCGAACGGGCCGTGGAACAATTCGCGCTTGATCATGAAGTGCACCTCGACGCCGATGCCGACCTTCATAAGCAAACCCCAGATGCCGTCCCACCACGACGAATGCGGCGCAGCGATCAATACCAGGCGCGCGCAATCGGGCAGCTCGCCTTCCAGCCGCCAACCACACAGACGCAACAGGCCGCGGCACAAGCCGCGCCCGAAATTCTCGCCAAATGCCGGCACGTTCGAGGGCAGAGTGGCGGGTGTCGGCATGCCGGCATTCATTCGGCGCTCCAATCCCGGCCACGCGCCTGCTTGAGTTGGCCGCGCTGTTTCTTGCTGACCAGACGCCTCTGCTGCGAGGCACGCGTGGGTTTCGTCGGCACACGCTTTTTCGGTGCACTGATGGACGCGCGGATCACGTCGGCCAAACGCTTGCGTGCATCTTCGCGATTGCGCGCCTGATCGCGAAAACGGCGCGCCTGGATCACCAACACGCCATCGGCCGTGCGCCGTCGATCCCGCCGCGCCAGCAGCCGTGCGCGCACGGGCTCGGGAAGCGCCGCCGAATGCGCCACGTCGAAGCGCAACTCCACTGCGCTCTCCGTGCGATTGACGTGCTGCCCGCCCGGGCCATCGGCACGCATGAAGTGCTCGACAAGCTCGTGTTCGGGAATCCGGATCAGGGCAGTCACGACGATCATGGCGAAAGTCTAGCGGCAATCGAGCCGCGCACTTGATTTCACTGACCAACGCTTGAAGTACCCGCTGCCCAGGCACCCAGCTCTTGCAGCCGCACCACCTGACCACCACACACCACGCTGACCACATCGTGCACGCCGGTCAGTGCCGGATGATTGTCGAACACTGGTGCCAGGGCCGCGCCGCACGCCGGTTCGACCAGCATGCCGTAGTCCTCTGCCAGGCGCACGCAGGCGCGCCGACAAGCGCCATCGTCCACCACCACGGATGTCACCGGATGCTTGCCGCATGCCGGCAGCAGCGCGTCGCTGACATGCCGCACGCACAAACTGGACGCCACGCTGCGTGGTGCCGGCAGATCCACCACATGGCCAGCAGCAAGGCTGCGTGACAAGCCGGCGGAGCCTTCGGGCTCGACCGCCAACACGCGGGTCTGTGTCCAGCCATGTCGTTCCAGGCCCAACAGCAGACCCAGCAACAGGCCGCCACCACCAACGGCGACGCAGATGGCCTCGGGCGGATGCGCGCATTGTTCGGCCAGCTCGTCGACTAGGCTGGCATGGCCTTCCCAGATCAATGGATCATCGAACGGCGGGATGCAGGCAACGCCCGGCGCGCCTGCCAAGCCCAGAGCCATGGTGTTGGCATCGTCCCAGACCTGACCTTCGACGACGACCGTCGCGCCCAGTGCAGCGATGCGTTCGCGCATCCACACGGCGCTGGTTTCGGGCAATACCACGGTCACCGGCATGCCCAGCGCGCGGCCGGCCCAGGCCACGGCATAGCCGGCATTGCCGGCCGAGGAACACACCAGCGCACGTGCGCCACAGGCCTGATGGTGCTGGCACAGACGACCGATGCCGCGGATCTTGAAGGATCGCGCCGGCTGCAAATTTTCCAGTTTCAGCCCGACCATGCGCCCGGCCACCACGGTGGCCAAGAGCGGGGTGCACACATGCAGCGGGACGAGTGGTGTTTCAACGGGACGTTCGATGGCGACGGAAAGGGTCATGACGATGCTCGCAAGAATGGGGGTGGAGGGTCGGGACTTGCGGGCAGGTAATTCGGAAATGAGTCATGGGAGATGTCCTGAAACTACGGAGTGGATGAATGCATGGCATGAAAAAACCCCGCATCGTTGCCGGTGCGGGGTTGCAAGGTGGGTCGTTGAAAACGCGCGCCTTATCCCGCACCGTCGCCGGTAATCGAAATAATGGCCATGACCACGGAATTGACCACGACAGCACGCGCGGAGGAAATCATCCGTCGCGATGCAGACAGGTCGTGGGCGTTCGTCAACAACATGCGCACAAAATTAGCAAACCACCGGACACGCCGTCAACCCGGGCGGATGGACGGCCAAACCACGCACTCGCGGAACAACTGTCAGCGTCCGCGTGGCCAGGCCGAGGCAAAACTCACGAACCCGACGGCAGCCAGCGCGATCGGAGGCCAGATGCCGACACGCGGCGCCAATGCCCACAACAGGATCGCACCAAAGATCAACGTGGAACCGAGTAGCCCACCGGCCAGCAATCGGCGGATGTGGCGCGCTTCGGCGTGCAGCTGCAGGAGGTCGGCGGAAGAGAAATTGACCTCGGTCTGGCCATGCACGGTTTCTTCCAGCAGCTGGTGCACCAGACCCGGCATGCTCGGCGCCATGTGCAACCATTCGGGCACTTGCCGACGCAAGGTGGCCAGCACGCGGCGTGGACGATAGCGCTCGCGCAGGATGCGCTTCAGGACCGGGTAGGCAACAGCCCAGATGTCGATTTCGGGATCGAGCGTGCGTCCGACGCCTTCGATGTTGAGAAGCGTTTTCTGCAACAGGATCAGTTGCGGCTGAATGGTCAATTCGAAACGCTGCGCGGTGGCGAACAGCTTGGCCACCACTTCGGCCAACGAGATTTCCGACAACGGCCGCGTGAAGTAGGGCTCGCACACGGTGCGCACGGCCGCTTCCAGCTCGTCCACGCGGATGTGCTTGGGCATCCAGCCGGCGGCCAGGTGCAATTCGGCAATGCGCCGGTAATTGCGCTCGAACAAGGCGATGAAATTTTCCGCCAGCCAGTATTGGTCTTCGTCCGGCAACGAACCCATGATGCCGAAGTCCAGCGCGATGAAGCACGGCGTGGTGCCGTGCGCAACATCCACCCAGATGTTGCCGGGATGCGCATCGGCATGGAAAAAGTTGTCGCGGAACACCTGCTCGTAGAACAGCCGCACACCCATTTCGGCCAAGCGCCGACGGTCGATGCCGGCCTTGTCGATGGCCGCGATGTCATCGGCCGGCACGCCATACACGCGTTCCAGTGTCAGCACATGCTCATTGCTGTGCGACCAGTACACACGCGGCACGACGAGGTCGCGCGTGTGCTCGAAGTTGCGCCGCAACAGGCTGGCGTTGGCGCCTTCGCGCTGCAGATCGAGCTCGTAATGCAGGGTCTTGTCGATCTCCTCGACCACGTCCAGCGGACGGATCTTGTCGGCATGCGGATGCCAGCGTTGCGCCAGCCGGCCGAAGGCACGCAACAGGCTGACGTCGCGATCGATGCGCTTGTCGATGCCGGGGCGCAACACTTTCACCACGACTTCGTTGCCGTCTTCCAACGTGGCAGCATGCACTTGCGCGATGGATGCCGAAGCCAACGGGGTTTCGTCGAAGTGGACAAACAGCTTGGCCACCGGTGCGCCCAGTGCCTGTTCGACGATCGCACGAGCCTTGGCGCCGGGGAAGGGTGGCACCTGATCCTGCAGCTGCGCCAGCTCGTCGGCGATGTCCGCCGGAATGAGGTCGCGCCGCGTGGACAGCATCTGCCCGGCCTTGACGAAGATCGGCCCCATCTCGGTGAATGCCAGGCGCAAACGTGCGCCGCGTGGCAAGCCACGCAGATCAGCCCGCGCTCGCGGCAAGAAGGGGCGCAGCCATTTCAGCGGCCGATACAGATGGGTGTCCTCAACCACGTCGTCGAGGCGATAACGCAGCAGGATGGTTGCCATGCGCACGAGGCGCAGCGGTGTGCGCATCATGGTGCCGAGTCCTTGCGCGCGGCCAGCCGGTTCAACCGCGCTTCCAGCCGTTCGGCCCGCTCACGCAAGATGTCCACGTCATCCAGAAAGGTATCCATTTCGGCGGCGGACACGGCCACGCGCGTTTCCTCGCGCAACCAGTCGGCCACGTCGTCCACGGCATGTCGGCCACTGTCGCGCACGTGCGAAAACGCCTTGTGGAAGGCCTGCGCCAACGGCACGCCAAGCACGTCGCCGAAACGCCGGGCGAAGGCTTCCTCGATGTCGGGTGCGTAGCCACGCGCCAACTTTTCCAAGCGTCGCGCCAGCTCCGCATCGCCGGCAATGTCGACCTTGCCGGGCGCGGCTGCCTCATCGCCGCCACGCAACGCCATGCCGAGCAGGCTGCCGGGCGTCGCACTGACCCGCAACGCGGCCTCGGACACTTCATCGGGTGGCTCAACCGCAAGCTTGCCTTCGTGCACATGGATCACGAAGGTCAACTCCGGCCCGCGCAGGTGCACTTGCACGCGTCGACCATCCAATGCCGTCAAGCCCGCTTGCGTGTCCGGATCCAGCGCCACCGCATGATTGAGCGCCGTCGCCAGCACGCGGCCGGCAAGGGCACGCAACGGGCGGGGCAACAGGCTGGCAGTGGCGGCATCGGTCATGCCGTCGATTGTAGCGATTGTCAGGGCGCCGCGCCGGCAAAATCGAGCTGGCGCCAGGCCTCGTACACAGCCACGGCCACGGCGTTGGACAGGTTCAGACTGCGGTTGTCCGGGCGCATCGGCAAACGGATGCGCTGGGCGGACGTGAACCGTTCCAGCATCTGCGGACCCAGCCCTGTGCTTTCGGAACCAAACAGCAGGGCATCGCCATCGGCATAGGCCACATCCACATGCCGGCGCGAGGCGAACTTGGTGAACGCGAACACGCGCGGCTGGTTCAAGAGCGCCAAACAGGCATCCAGGTCGTCATGCACACGCACGCTGGCGTATTCGTGATAATCCAGTCCGGCGCGCCGCAGGCGCTTGTCATCGAGTTCGAAACCCAGCGGCCGGATCAGGTGCAGGGCCGCTCCCGCGTTCGCGCACAAGCGAATCACGTTGCCGGTGTTGGGCGGGATTTCGGGGCGATGCAGGATGACGTGCAGCATCCGCGCATTATGCATGGACCACGGTGGAAGCCGCGTGCGCCAGACCCGGGGCCGTCATGTGGGCGACGGACACCGGTTCGACGGGCACGGCCAACATCACCGCGAGAAAGGTGAAGACCAGTGCGGCGCACACCACGAACATGGTGCACATCAGGGTTTGTTCGATGTGTTCGGTTTTCATGTCGATCTCCGTGAACAGCCATGGGGCGGGGGACATCCCTCGTATTGCAAACAGCTTGCCAACGCGTGCCACATAAAAAAATGGATGTTTGTCATGTGCTTGCGATGACAGCCGCCGCCGAACCGTCACACACACTGTCCGCGGACGGACGATGGTGTCCGCATGCATGTATCCAGTTTTTGAATACGCCACATCCCTGTTAGCCTGCCCGTGCCTGACGCCGAGTCACGCATCACCATTCATGGACATGAGAGGGGTTCACCATGCAACGTTCCAGCATTCTCGCGGCCGCCGTGTGCCTGGCCTTGTGCGGCACCACGGGCTTCGCCATGCCGGCCATGGCCGCTGTCAGCGCACCGGCTGCCGATGCAACCGCCAGCCACGCCCAGCTGCCGACCATCCACTACACGCGCTTTCGTCTGCCCAATGGCCTGACCGTGATCGTCAGTCCGGACCACAAGGCGCCGGTGGTGGCAGTGGCGGTCTGGTACAACGTGGGCTCGGCGCGCGAGCCGTTGGGCAAGCACGGCTATGCGCACATGTTCGAGCACCTGATGTTCGAAGGCTCGGAGCACCACAAGGGCAACTACTTCCAGCCGTTCCAGAAGGTCGGCGCCATCGGCATGAATGGCACCACCAACGATGACCGCACCAATTATTTCGAGACGGTGCCTGCCAGCGCGCTGGACATGGCGTTGTGGATGGAGTCCGACCGCATGGGCTGGCTGCTGCAAGGCCTCACCCAGGCCTCGGTCAACCAGCAGCGCGGCGTGGTCGAAAACGAAAAGCGTGGTGATGAAAACCAGCCTTACGGCCTGTCCATCCAGGAAAACATCGAAGCCAACGCCTACCCGCTCAACCATCCGTACCATCACGACACCATCGGCTCGATGAAGGATCTCGACGCCGCCTCCATCAACGATTTCAAGCATTGGTTCAAGCGCTATTACGGTCCCAACAACGCCACCCTGGTGCTGGTTGGCGACATCACGGTCGCTCAGGCCCGCGCCAAGGCGCTGAAGTATTTCGGCAACATCCAGCCCGGCCCGGCGGTGGCGCGACTGGCCCCGTGGACGTTTCCGCGCAAGACCGACACGCATGGCACCATGTATCGCCACGTGCCGCAGACGCGCATTTATCGCGAGTGGAACACGCCGGCCGATGGCACCCATGCCGACAATCTGCTGAGCCTTGCGGCCGACGTGCTGGGCGGCGGCAAGACTTCGCGTCTGTACCAAAAACTTGTGTACCAGGACAAGCTGGCCGACAACGTGTCGGTGTCCGACAACTCGGGCAAGCTCGCCACGCAATTCGAACTGTCCGTCACGCTCAAGAAGGGCGTCGATCCGGCCAAGGTCGAGGCCGCCATCGCGGATGTGTGGACCACCTTCCTCAAGCACGGGCCGACGGCCGACGAGCTTGAGCGTGCCAAGGTCGGCTTCCGCGCCAGCGTGGTGCGGCAGATGCAGAAGGTCGGCGGCTTCGGCGGCAAGGCCTTCATGCTGGGTCGCGCGCAAACCTTCCACGGCGATCCCGGCGCCTGGCGAAAGAGCCTGGCCGACATGATGGCCGCGACGCCCGAGGCGGTACGCGAGGCCGCGGTCAAGTGGCTGTCGCACGGCTCCTACACGCTCACCGTGACGGCGCCACCGAAGGGCAAGCACGTCTCGAGCACCGACTCGGCCCTGGTCAAGGGCATGGGACCGGCGCCCGGTGCTCCCAAGCCGATCATGCCGACCGCCCATCATTGGCATGCTGTCGCCAGCAGCGTGGATCGCTCCAGGGGCGTGCCCGAGGTCACGCACTTCCCCAGTCTCACGTTCCCGAAGCTGCAACATGCCACGCTCAGCAACGGCATCAAGGTCACCCTGGCCGAACGCAAGGGTGCTCCGCTGGTGGCCATGAACCTGCTGTTCCGCGGCGGCTACGCCTCCGACCACGGACACCCGCTGGGCCGTGCCAACTTCACCATGCGCATGCTGCAACAAGGCACGCAGAGCCTCAACTCCATCCAGCTCGCCAAACTCGAGCAAAGCCTGGGCACCCGCATCGGCACCGGTTGCGGTCTGGATGCGTGCTCGGCTTCGCTGAACGCACTGGCCGACAAGTTCGATCCGTCACTGAAATTGCTGGCCGACATCGTGCGTCACCCGGCCTTCCGTCACGCCGACATCCAGCGCCAACGCGGCCAGTGGCTGGCCGGCATTGCGCAGCAACAGGCACAGCCGATGGCCATGGCCCTGCGGGTCTTGCCGTCGCTGCTGTACGGCAAGAACCACCCGTACGCCATGCCGCTGACCGGCAACGGCACCACGGCGTCGATCATGGCGCTGACCACGGCGAACATGCACACTTTCATGCGTGACTACATTCGCCCGGACAACGTGCGCATCCTCGTGGCTGGCGACATCGACATGCACGACCTTACCGCCGAACTGAACAAGGTATTCGGCAACTGGAAGGCGCCATCGACACCGGTGCCGACGCTCACCATTCCCAAGGTTGCGCCATCCAGCCACGCACGCGTATTCCTGATGAACCGGCCCGGATCAAGCCAGTCGACGATTTTCGCCGGCATTCTCGCGCCGCCAACCGGTTCCGCGGATGATCTCGCCATCGGCATCATGAACGGCGCCTTTGGCGGCAGCTTCACCTCGCGCCTGAACATGGATTTGCGCGAGGCGAAGCATTGGGCCTACGGCGCGCACAGCTTCGCGCCCAACGCCGTCGGGCAGCGACCGTTCATGATGTACGCCTCGGTGCAGACCAATGCCACCGCGCCGTCGATCAAGTCGGCCTTGCAGGATGCGCGCGACTTCGTCAGTACCAAGCCGCTGACGGCAGCGGAGATGCAGAAAGTCAAGGACAGCCGCATCCACGCCATGCCTGGCGAGTACCAGACCGATGCCGCGGTGCTCGGCACGCTCTACAGCATGGCGTTGTACCACCGCCCGGACAACTACGTGGAAACGCTGAAGCCTCGCATCGAGAAGCTCACGCTCAAGCAGGTCCAGGCTGCGGCCGACCAGGTCATCCGGCCCGACCAGCTGACCTGGGTGATCGTGGGCGACCTGGCCAAAGTGGGCAAGTCGGTCCGGGCGCTCAAGCTCGGCCCCGTCGAAGTGCTCAACGCCGACGGCACCCCGGCCAAAAGCGGCAAGTAATTGCTGCGCGGTTCATGCCGCGTGGCTACCATGGAAGCCGGACGGGCAACCGTCCGGCTTTTTTTCACTTGACCCAACGCTCCCCTCGGAGACACCCATGCGCAAGATCCTGCTGCTTCCCCTGCTTGCCACCGTCACCCTGGCGGGCTGTTCCTGGGGCATCAAGCTGACCGATGCCGGCCACCAGATCAGCACCGACTGGACCGGCAACATGAGCGACTGCCGGCAGCTGGGCAAAGTCACGGTGTCGGTCGAGGATCATCTGGGGCCGATCAATCGCAACCCGATCAAGGTGCGTGACGAACTGGAAGTGATGGCGCGCAATCAGGCCGCCACCATGCAGGGTGCCAATACCGTGCACCCGTTGGCCGAACCGGCTGGTGGCAGCCAGGTTTGGGGCGTCTATCAATGCGGACCGATCACACCGGCGGGGCAGCCAGCCGTACCAGCCACTTCACGCAACAGCGGCACGCAGACCTTTCCCATCGGTGCGAACACGCACTGACCCCTCCGGCGCCATCGGCTGACAATGCGCCGGCTGCCATCCTGGCCCGAAGCGGAACGGGATGGCATGGCCATCCCGTTCCATCGACGTCCTACTGCTTGTCCACGTTGATGTAGTACAGGCTGGTGGCCACCTTGAACTGGTCCTTGGTCAGCGGCGTCTTCATCCACTGCCACTTCGTGGTCGGGTGGATGATCTGCCAGTGTCCCGACTGGCCCACGCGTACCGGCATGGCGAAGTCCTGCTCACCGGCGCGCCACTTGTACATGACCAGCCCCGGGCTTTCGCCGAACAACAGGTCCAGCGTCGGAATGCGTGCGTGGCGCAGGTACTGGTCGAAGATCGGCGTGAGATTCATGCCCGAATGCTTGTTGAAGTACGCCACCGCCTGATCGGTGTCGATGGTCTGGTACTTGAAATGCTGGTAGAAGCCGTGCAGCAGTTTCCACCACCTGGCATCGTTGTTGATGATGCTGCGCAGGGTGTTCAACATCAATGCGCCCTTGAAGTACTCGTCTTCCGGCGGTTCGGCGTCCACGCCATGCTCGGCGATGATCGGCCGACGGTTGCGCACCTTGGGCTTCAAGCCATCCAGATATTGCAGCGCGGCCTTGTGGCCCCAGTGGTATTCCACGTACAGCGCTTCCATGTAGGTGGCGAAGCCTTCGTGAATCCACATGTCGGCGCGGTCGGCAGCGGTGATGGCGTTGCCGAACCACTCATGCGCGCTCTCGTGGATGATGATGAAGTCGAACTTCATGCTCCACGGCGTGTGTGTCCAGTTGATGCCGCCACGACCGGGCACGTAATAGCCGTTGTCGAAATGGTTGCCGTAGGCGACCGCACTCTGGTGTTCCATGCCAAGGTAGGGCACCTGCACCAGTTTGTAGCCGTCCTTCGCGAACGGGTACGGGCCGAAATAATGCGTGAAGGCGGCCATCATGCCCTTGACCTGCCTGAAATGCTTTTTGGCCTTGGCCAGATCCTGCGGCAGCACGTAGTAGGTGCCGTAGGCATCGGAAAAATGCACGTAGTTGCCGATGTTGAGCGCGACGTCGTAGCTGTTGATCGGGTAGTGCACGTGCCAGTTCCACTGCGTGTAGCCACCGGGCTGCTTGACCGTGCCCATGAACTTGCCGTTGGACACGTCGACCAGGCCATCGGGAATCGACACGCTGATTTCCATCCCGTCCTGTGGCTCGTCGCGCCACTGGTCCTTGCTTGGCCACCACGTGCTGGAGCCGTCACTTTCGCAGGCCGTCACGATCCACGGGTGTCCGTACGGATCGGTGCCGAAGGTGAAATCGCCAAAGCGACCATGATGGCGCGGCGTGCCGGAATAGAAGAAATCGATCGCGTACACCTTGCCCTTGTGCAAGGTGCGCGGAAACTCGATGAACACCGCCCCATCCTCGCGCTGGTAGGTCAGCGTGTGCTTGTCGAACATGATCCGGTCGATCTTCAGGGGTTGCTGCAGATCGATCTGGATGCGCTTGCCGTCCTTGAGCATGCGGAAGCGGATCACGTTGTTTCCGCGCACCGCTTTCGTGGTCGGGTCCACGCGCAGGCTGAGGTGGTAGTACAGAAGGTCATTGTTGGCGCGATACGGACCATAGGCACCCGCCAGCATCTGCGCGCGCGTCGGTGGCGGCGGATACGGACCTTTGCGCAGCATCTGCATGAAGCGCTGGTACATCGCACGCTCGCGTTTGGACGGCTTTTGGGTTGTCGCATGCTGGCCCGCGCTTTGGCTTTGCGCCGTGGCCACGGTCGCCGCATGGGCGGGGTTTGTGGTGGTGGTCGACGCCAAGGCCGCGCCGGACGCAGCCAGCGCCAGGCACACGATGGCACTCGTCCACACGGGCAACGAACGGGAAGGGGATGGATATCTCATCGGGTGATCTCCACGCAAAACTGGATGCGCCGCCTGAGGCGGCAAGGAAAGTTCCGTCTGTGTCATCTGACTCGACACGCGAGAAAACCCGCGCCAAACCGGACCTGCAGACCGTTTGTACACATCGCGCGCCGATCCTGCGCACTTCCGCAAGGCCTGCGCCCCGTCCCTCTCAGGCATCCAGATCCGGAATCAGCCGACTCTCGAGCCGGGCGATGGCGTCCTTGAGTTGCAGCTTGCGCTTCTTCATGCGCGTCAGTTGCAGCTGATCGCTGGCCCGGCTTTCCGACAATCGGGCAATGGCGGCGTCCAGGTCGCGGTGCTCCGTGCGCAGCTCGATCAGGCGCTGGGTGATGCGGGCGGAATCCTCGATGTGCATGCCCCAGAGTGTAGCGCCTTGCTGGCCTTACAATGGCCGTCTTTTTGCCATCGGCCATCCGCGCCAGGAGTTTCATCCATGTTCTTTCGCAACCTGACGCTGTTCCGTTTCTCGGCCCACGCCATGCCCACGCCTCAGACGCTCGCGGATGCGCTCGACGGTCATCGCCTGCGCCCCTGCGGCCCGCTGGAATTGGCCACGCGCGGTGCGGTGGCGCCGATGGGATCGGACGATGCGGCACCGCTGGTGCATGTCATGGGTGATTTTTCGCTGGTCTGCGTCGGCAACGAGGACAAGCTGCTGCCCGGCGCCGTGGTCAATCAGGAGCTGGCGCGCAAGATCCGCAAGATCACCGCGGACGAAGCCCGTCCGGTCAGCGGCCGCGAGCGCAAGAAACTCAAGGCTGAGGTGCTTGACGAGCTTTTGCCACGAGCCTTCTCGCGCCCCTCGCGCTTGCCCGCCTACCTCGATGACAAGCATGGCTGGCTGGTGCTCGACACCGCCAGCCGCAAGGCTGCCGAAAACGCGCTCTCCACCGTGCGCGACGCCTTGGGCAGCTTTCCCGCCGTGCCGCTGACCCCCGGCAAACCCCCGCGTCAGCTGATGACGCAATGGCTCACCACGGGCGAGCTTCCCCCGGGGCTGGCCCTGGCCGACGAGTGCGAATTGCGCGATCCGGCCGGTGCCGGCGGCGCCGTGGTGCGCTGTCGTCATCAGGCGCTTGAAAGCGACGAGATTCGGGAGCATCTTCGCAATGGCAAGCAGGTGTATCAGCTGGGCTTGGAATTCGACGAGCGCATCGGTTTCGTGCTCGGCGAGGACCTTGTCATTCGCAAGCTGCGCTTCTACGACGTCGTGACCGACGAACTGGACAACCTCCAGGACGAATCGGCCAACGTCGAACTGGAAGCGCGGTTTGCGCTGATGACCCTGGAACTGGAACGCCTGCTCGACAAATTCGAAACCTGGTTCGACCTGCCGCGGCCTGACGACGCCTGACCCCGGGCGCCATGGCCACCGGCATCGACGTCTGGAAGCAACAAGGCACACCACACCCATGGGCCGTCAATCCTTACCCGGCGACTGGCTGGAGCTGGCCACCTCCGCCGGCGCCACCGTCAAGGTTTTCAAAACCGCCCATCCGCGCGCGCGCCGACTGCGCCTGACCGTGACCGCACGCGGCGCGCGCCTGAGCTATCCCAGCGGCACCCATCCGGCGCGGGTCTTCGCCTTCCTGCGTGACAACGTCGACTGGCTGGAGCGCAAGCTCACCGAGATGCGTCTGGATGCGGGACGCGTGCCACCGCTGCGGGTAGGGCAATCCACCCAGATGCCCTTGCGTGGCGAAATGGTGCGCCTGACCTGGGGCGAGGCCACGTATCCGCGCATCGAACAACGCGGCCACACCTTGCGCCTGATGCTGCCACGTCCGCACACACGTGCCTTGCCCATTGCACACGGATTGCTCGCGGGCTTTCTTGAAGACACCATGCGTACCGATCTGGCGCGCTGGCTGCCGCGTTACGTGCCGCGCCTGGGCTTGGCACCCACCGCGCTGCGCATCCGCCCCATGAAAAGCCTGTGGGGCAGCCTGGACTCGCGTGATCGCGTCAACCTCGACCTCGCGCTGGCGCTGGCGCCGCCGGCTGCCCTGCGTTACGTGCTGATCCACGAGTTGTGCCATTTGAAAGTGCGCAACCACTCGCCGGCGTTCTGGCAACGTGTCGCCGAACTGTGTCCTGATTACGAAGTCCAGCGCGACTGGCTGCGCGCCAACGGCGCCATGCTCAAGGCACAAATGGATCGGTTGATTGCCGACGTGGCTGACTGAGCGGTCTCACCGCGGCCAGCGGCTCGGGCCGGGGGCGGCGCAGATCACACGCAGACCCGTTTCGGTCGGTTCAAGCGTTTTCGAGGCGTTTGCGCACAACTGATGAGCCTTCCCAAGGTGCCGCCACGCGTCGCGCGAAACCCCATTTTGACTGTCTTGCCATCCAAAGCTTGACTTTTGCCTATGTGTATTGTTGTATTGATACACATGGATGCATCGATTCTCAGCATACAGCCGACCGCACCCGAGCCGATCTACCGCCAGATCGTCGCCCAGTTGCGGCGCCTGATCGCCGGCGGCCAACTCAAGGCCGGCGACATGCTGCCGTCGGTGCGCGAGGTGGCCGGCTTTCACGCCATCAACCCGATGACGGTGTCGCGCGCCTACGGCATGGCCGAGACCGAAGGCTTGCTCGAACGCCAACGCGGCAAGGGCATGGTCGTGGCCGCCAGCCATGCCGCCTCGACCAATACCCACGACCGCCTGCATCTGCTTGAACCCCGCCTGCTCGACGTTGCCCAGCAGGCACGCGAACTGGAGTTGCCCGCCGCCACCGTGCTGCGACGGCTCGAACAATTGATGGGGGAGGACCCATGAACGCACATGCCGTATCCGCAAAACCTGTCAGTGAATCCACCTCTGGCCCCAGCCCAATGGTCGCGTGCGGTCTGCGCAAGAGCTATGCCGCTCGCAGCGTGCTCGATGGCATCGACCTTGAATTGCCACGCGGCAGCGTACTGGGTCTGTTGGGGCGCAACGGTGCTGGCAAGACCACGCTGTTGAACGCGTTGCTCGGATTGACGAGCTTGGACGCCGGCACGGTGCAGGTGCTCGGCGAACCGGTGCAAGCGTTGAGCGACGCGACCAAGGAACGCTTGGCCTATGTGATGCAGCAACCGGCCGGTTTCGGCTGGATGCGCGTCGACCAGTGGCTGGCCTTGATGGCCGGCAGTTATCCGCGCTGGGATGCCATGCGCGCCGACCACCTGTTGTCGCGCTGGCAGTTGGATATCCACGCACCCATGGCACAGCTGTCGCCCGGCGAACGCCAGCGGCTGGAACTGGTACGCGCGCTGGCGATCCATGCCGAGCTGCTGGTGCTGGACGAGCCGGCCAGCAGCCTCGATCCTGCCGCGCGCCGCGACTTGCTGCGTGACCTGGCCTTTGAGGCGTTGGACGAAGGCACCAGCGTGATCCTGTCCAGTCATCTGGTCGGCGATCTGGAACGCATCGCCGGCCAGGTGGCGTTGTTGCACCGCGGGCGCCTGCTGCTGCGTGGCGAGCTGGACACCATCAAGGAAAACCACGCACGCGTGCAATTGCCGGCAGCCGCGGAAGCCTTGCCCGGCGAGATCAGCCGGCGGCGGCTGGAAAGTGGTGGTGTCAGTGTGGTGATCGCGCGTGCGCCCGGTCAGCCGTGGCCAACACAGCTGACCGCATGGCATGCGCAGCCGCAGCCACTGGGGTTGGAGGATCTGTTCGTCGAGGTGACCTCATGAACACCCTGGCACGCTGGTATCACGCACCGGCCTGGCTGCTCGGTCGCTGGATCGCAACACCGGTCATCCTTTTGCTCGCTCTGACCATGGCGACATTTGCCGGGACCTTGGCGGACGTGTTCAGCCTATCCGCGACAACCGGAGTGACCGCGATCATGCAGGTCACGTTGGCAGGATTGCCACCGTTGATGGCAGCGGCGTGGTGGAATCTGATCGGCGGACGCGCCCTGTCGCTATGCTTCCGCGTCAACCGCATGCGCTTGCCGCATCTGCGTGCCCAGTTGCTGCCCGCACTGGTGGCATGGGCCGTGTTGACCGTGCTGCTGCCAGCCGTTGCCTTGGCGAGCCATGGCGGCCATTGGGGCATGCATTTGGCCTTGCTGCTCGGCGCCGCCGCGCTCGGCGTGCTGTGCATCGCGCTGCCGCGGATCGTCGGGCTGCTGCTGGTGGCCGCTTGCCTCTGCGGCGGCATGTGGCTTGCCCGTACGCATACGCTGGCCATCTTGGCCAGTCGCGCACTGCTGCCATGGGAATGGATTACCGCGATGGCTCTGTTCGCACTCACTATGGTGACCTGCGCCCGGCGGCTGCGTCGTGCCATGTGTTCGCCGCACGATGCATGGCTGATGCGGATCGACACGTTGGGCGATACTTGCGCACAACTCGACAACCTGCATGCCGCCAGCACCTCTGGCTCGGCCAAGCTGAAAGGCGGTGCATGGCAGCGTTTCGCCACCGCGCTGGGACCGCCGTGGGCGCTGCCATCTGTCCAGGCCACCACACTGCAAATCGGCGTGCTGTTGCTGTTGACCGGCACCTGCGTGGTCATGGGCATGGAGCACTGGCATGGCAAACCCATACCACGCATTGAATGGTTGCTGATGCTGTTGCCGCTGGCCGGAGCGCAGGTAGCTTTGATGGTGCGTCACCGCTTGGTTGATGCGGCCGCTTCGCTGGCCTTGTTGCCGGGTCTGGGCAGCGCGGCTCAATGCCGCCAACGCATCGGACTGGGACTGGGGCGCCCATTGGGTCTGTTCGCACTTTACGTGCTGCTGGCGGTGCTGGGGGTGGCGTTCTACCAGCAGCTGCCATGGTCGTGGCTGGTCTGGGCCGCGCTGTGGACGCTGTCCCTGTTGGCGCTCGACATCGTGGCCGGCGTACATGCCATCCGCAGCCAGCCGCTGCCGGAATTTCTGTTGTGCGTGTTGTGCTTCGTGATCGCGCTGCCGGCCTGCCTTTCGCTGGCGCACAGCGAACACCCCGGCATCGGCATGCTGGAACTCTGGGGCGTGTTCACCGCCTTGGTCGGACTGTACGGCTGGCTGGTTTGGCGCGGCTGGCGCCGACAACCTCATCCGTTATTGGCAGCGTAAAGCGCACGTCGACATTGCCTTTTCCCTAGATTTGGAAATTTTCATGAATGCCACACTTCGTCAAACCGCATCCAGCATGGTTGAACCATTGACCGCACATGGCCTTGTGCATTGCTATGAAGACAGCCAGGTGCTGCGCGGGATCGATCTCGCGCTCGCGCCCGGCAGCGTGCTTGGGCTGATCGGCCGCAACGGCGCCGGCAAGTCCACGTTGATCCGCATTCTGCTGGGCCTGATCCAGCCGCAGGATGGCCAGGCCCGCGTGTTTGGCGAGCCGGCGCTGCAGCTTTCCGATGCGGCCAAGGAGCGCATCGCCTACGTGCCGCAACAACCCGAGGCACTGGCCTGGCTGACGCCGCTGCAGATGTTCGATTACCTCGGTCGCTTCTATCCGCGCTGGGATCATGCCTTTGCCAAGGCCACCTTGGCGCGCTGGCAGATCCAGCCCAATCGCGTGATGGCCAAGCTGTCGCCGGGTGAGCGCCAGCGTGTCGAACTGATCCGCGCGCTGGCCAGCCAGCCCGAGCTGCTGGTGCTGGATGAACCGGCCGCGGCGCTTGACCCGGTGGCGCGGCGCGAACTGCTGCGCGAGATTGCCCTGCGTGCCGGCGAGGCGGGCGCGACGGTGCTGTTTTCCACGCACATCGTGTCCGATCTGGAACGCGTCGCCTCCGACGTGGCCTTTCTGCACGAAGGCAAGCTGCTGCTCCACTGCGCGGTCGATGACACCAAGGAACGCTACGCGCGCCTGTGGCTGCCGGCCAGCCAGCGCGCCGCCGCACCGACGCTGTCGCTCAGCCGCCGCGCGCACGAGGACGGCAGCCTCAGCCTGATCGTCGAACGCAACGCCCGTGGTGCCTGGCCCGAAGCGGCACAACTGCCCGGCGCACGCATCGACGCGCTGGGACTGGAAGATCTGTTCGTGGAGATTGCCGAATGAAACTCGCGCGGGTGTTGCGGGCGCCATGGGTGGCCGCACAGGCGACCTCGGCGCGTTGGGTGATCGGCAGCCTGCTGGTCGCCGATGTGATCGCCGCCCTGATGGTGGCGGGCTTCGGCTTGGACATGCCGGCGGTGGTCGTTCTGCTCTGCGGTGTCGGCCTGTTGTGGGTGTATGTCTTGCCGCAAATGCTGTGGTTGACCCAGGCCGCCCATCGCCTGCGCCTGCCGGGCATGCGGCGTGACATGAACACCTGCCTGGCAGTGTATGCCCTGGCCAGCGTGGGTCTGCCGGCGCTGCTCGCCGCCGTCACCAGTGGCCAACCCGGGGTGACCGCCGTGTTGGCCGTGCTGACCCTATGCGCGTGCTTTCTGTACGCCATCTTGCCGTGGGTTGTCTCCGTCGGTATGTGTTTTCTCCCCGCCTTGCTCGGCCAGCTGCCACATGCGTTGGACTTGCCAGCGCCGCATGCACCCGGCTTCGTCCACTGGGCCGCGCCACTGGCCGGAGCCATGGCCTTGTTCGCGCTCTGGCGCTGGTGGCAACTGCAACGCCGCGAAAATCTTGCGGTGCGCCCCCTGTTTCGGCCGCTGGCATTGGGCTTCAACGTCACCATGATCAGGCAGCAATATGCTCAAGGCGGCGGAACAACGGTCAGCCATCAACTCGATCCGCTGCAACTGATCCGGCAACGCCCGGACTGGCTGCAACCGGTTGCCGACATCCATCGCACCGGCCCCGCGTTCCCGCAGCGTTCGCTGCGCGTGGCACTGGGCGGCAGCTACCTGCCGCAACGCTGGACGGCTCGACGCCTGAGCCTGCTGATGCCGTCCACGATCACGATCCTCTGTGGGGTCGTCGCCATCATCTGGGGCCTCACCACGCCTGACTCGATCAAACTGAACTTCATCGGGACGATGGGCCATGCGCTTGCCTTCGGCATCGGCGTGGTGGTGACCCTGACCGCCGCCATCGTGCCGATCGGCTTCATGAACTACTTGCAACTATTGTGGTGCCGACCCGACGCCGTATTGCCCCTGCTGGCACTGTTGCCAGGCATGGGACCCATGGAGCGCATGAAACACTTGTTGCTCGAAACCATGCTGGCCCGCCCCTTGAAGATATTGGCCGCGCTCTGGATCATGGCCTTTGGCGCCGGACTGTTCGCACAGCTGACCGTGCCGGCCATGGCCTTGCTGCTCAGCGTGCCCGTACTCAGTGCCGGATGGCTGGTAGTGGCCGTAACCTGCCACCTCGGCGGTTGCCTGCGCCCTGCGATGCGCCGCGTGTTCGAGTGGATCAGCATTCCCGCGCTGCTGATTCTCGGCTGCCTGAGTGCTTGGTTGCCGGCCACCGTACCCACGGCCATTCCGTGGCTGGCTTTGGCCTGGCTGGTCTGGGCAATGCTGGTTGGTGGCGTTGGTTGGCACGCATGGCAGGCCTATCGCGTCGCGCCGCATGCGTTCGTGTGGCGTACTACATGATGTGACACGTGCACGACCTGCCGGCTTGTCCGTCGTCAGAACAACTCGCCCTGCGGTGAGGGCGGACGTGGCGGCACGAAGTGCGTGGTATCCAGTGCCACCTCACGCGTCCGCCCCAGATCATGACGCTGACACGCCAGCTCGAAGCGACGGCGCAGCAGTTCGGCAAATGGGCCGCTGCCACGCATGCGGGTGCGGAAATCGGCATCGTAATCGCGCCCATGATGCATCTGCCGGATCAGGCTCATGACATGCTCGGCGCGCGCGGGCACGTGCAGGTCCAGCCATTCGCGGAACAGGGTTTTCAGCTGCCACGGCAGGCGCACGACGGTGTAGCCGGCACTGCGCGCCCCGGCTTGTGCGGCGCGTTCGATCACCGCTTCCATGTCCTTGTCGTTCAACGCCGGGATGATCGGCGCCACCAGCACGCCCACCGGCACACCGGCCGCGGCCAGCGTGGCAATGGCCTTGAGCCGACGATGCGGCGCGCTGGCGCGCGGTTCGAGCTTGGCCGCCAGATGATTGTCCAGCGAGTTGACCGACACGAACACCTGCACCAGATGCTCGCGCGCCATCGGCACCAACAAGTCGAGATCACGTTCGACCAACGCGTTCTTGGTGACGATGGTGCAGGGGTGATGGCAGGCGGCCAACACTTCGAGCACGGCACGGGTCAGGCGCCAGCGTTTTTCGATCGGCTGGTATGGATCGGTGTTGCTGCCGATGTTGATCGGGCGCGGCAGGTAGCCAAGTTTGGCCAGCTCGGCCCGCAACACCTCGGCCGCGTTGACCTTGGCGCGCAGCTGCGTTTCGAAATCCAGCCCCGGCGACAGGTTCAGATAGCTGTGGCTGGGCCGCGCGAAGCAATAGATGCAGCCGTGCTCGCAGCCGCGATACGGATTGAGCGCCTGCGCAAAGCCCACGTCTGGTGAATCGTTGCGCGTGATCACCGTGCATGCCTGTTCCTCGCTGACACAAGTTCGCGGACGCGGCGCATCGTCGTCCAGCAGGGCGCTTTGCCAGCCGTCGTCTTCGACGTGCTGGCGGGTCGATTCGAAGCGTCCTTCCGGATTGGAGGCGGCGCCACGGCCTTTCCACGCGCGCGGCTGGTCGGGGGGATGGATCATGTCGACACTCTGTGACAACGTTGTCTCAAATCATCGGACGCAAGCCATCATGACGATCGTGCATGGTGTCCGCGCCGCGCCAGCATTGGGCTACACTCGAAAACTGCCTTGTCTCGCCACGGGGGTGGGCCGGGCCATCCGTTTTGTCAGGAGGAGACAACCACCATGTCCAACGTGCATCAGGTACCCGCCGATTTTGCCGCCAAGGCCGACATCAAGGCGGCCGATTACGAGCGACTTTACGCCGAATCGATCCAGGACCCCGAAGCCTTCTGGGCCAAGGTCGGCCAGCGCGTGGACTGGATCAAGCCGCCGACCGTCATCAAGGATGTGTCCTACGACGCCAAGGATCTGCACATCCGCTGGTACGCCGACGGCGTGCTCAACGTGGCCTGGAACTGCCTGGATCGCCAGCTTGAAAAGCGCGGCGACAAGACGGCCATCGTGTTCGAGGGCGACGATCCGTCCGACTCGCGCAACATCACTTATCGCGAGCTGCACGCCGAGGTGTGCCAGTTTGCCAATGTGCTGAAAAACCTCGGCATCGCCAAGGGCGACCGCATCGCCATTTACATGCCGATGATTCCCGAGGCGGCCGTGGCGATGCTGGCCTGCGCGCGCATCGGCGCCATCCATTCGGTGGTGTTCGGCGGCTTTTCGCCCGATTCGCTGGCCGGACGCATCGCCGACTCGGCCTGCAAGATGGTCATCACCGCCGACGAGGGCACGCGCGGCGGCAAGAAGATCGCGCTCAAGGCCAATGTCGACGAGGCCCTGACGCGCCCCGGCACCAACAGTGTGGAAACCGTCATCATGGTGCGCCGCACCGGCGGTTCGGTGAACGTGCAGTCACCGCGCGACCGCTGGTATCACGACCTCATCGAAGGCCAGTCGACCGACTGCCCGCCGGAGCCGATGAACGCGGAAGACCCGCTGTTCATCCTGTACACCTCCGGCTCGACCGGCAAGCCCAAGGGCGTGCTGCACACCACCGGCGGTTATCTGGTGTACGTGGCCTACACGCACGAGGCCGTGTTCGATCTGAAAGAGGATGACGTGTACTGGTGCACCGCCGACGTCGGTTGGGTGACCGGCCACAGCTACGTGGTGTACGGGCCGCTGTGCAATGGCGCGACCACGGTGATGTTCGACGGCGTGCCCAATTATCCCGACACCGGCCGCTTCTGGCAGGCGGTGGACAAGCATCAGGTGACGCTGTTCTACACCGCGCCCACGGCCATCCGTGCGCTGATGCGCGATGGCGAGGCGCCGGTCAAGAAAACCTCGCGCAAGTCGCTGCGCTTGATCGGTACGGTCGGCGAGCCGATCAACCCGGAAGCGTGGGAGTGGTATCACCGCGTGGTCGGCGACGAACGTTGCCCGATCGTCGACACCTGGTGGCAGACCGAGACCGGCGGCATCATGATCACGCCGCTGCCGGGCGCCATCGACACCAAACCGGGCTCCGCGACCAAGCCGTTTTTCGGCATCCAGCCCGCCATCGTCGACGCCGAGGGCCACGTGCAGGAAGGCGAGTGCGCGGGCAATCTGGTCATCACCGATTCGTGGCCCGGCCAGATGCGCACGGTCTACGGCGACCACCAACGTTTCATCGACACCTACTTCAAGACCTATCCCGGCTATTACTTCAGCGGCGACGGCGCGCATCGTGATGCCGATGGCTATTACTGGATTACCGGCCGCGTCGACGATGTGATCAACGTGTCCGGTCATCGTCTGGGCACGGCCGAGGTCGAAAGCGCGCTGGTCACGCAGGACACCGTGGCCGAGGCCGCCGTGGTCGGCTGTCCGCACGAGATCAAGGGGCAGGGCATTTACGCCTATGTGACCCTGGTGGCCGGCGTCGAGCCCACCGACACGCTGCGTGACGAGTTGATCGCGCAGGTGCGCAAGCAGATCGGGCCGATCGCCAAGATCGACTATCTGCAATGGGCGCCGTCGCTGCCGAAGACGCGCTCGGGCAAGATCATGCGCCGCATCCTGCGCAAGATCGCCGAGAACGAGCCGGACAAGTTGGGCGACATCACCACGCTGGCCGATCCGTCGGTGGTGCAGCGTCTGGTCGACGAGCGACTGGTCAAGTAAGACCCCGCCATGACGGACGACATGGGTGGTGGCGACGTATTGGCCTTTGCGCCTGCACAGCCAAGCCGCGTCGCACCGACCCTGACGGTCGACGCCATCCATTTGTGGTGGCTGCCGTACCGGCATGGCTCGGGACGTGCGCCGCTGCGGCAGGTGCTGGCGACCTATCTCGATCATGCGCCCGAGAGTTTGCGGTTCATCGAGAATGCCCATGGTCGGCCGGTCCTCGCCGATCATTCCGACCTCGACTTCAACTGGTCACACAGCGGCGAGCACGCCATGATCGCGGTTGCCCGACGACTTCCCGAGCTGGGCGTGGATATCGAGCAAGAGCGACCGCGACCCCGCGTATTGGCCCTGGCGCAACGCTTTTTCGCCAAGAACGAATACGTGGCGTTGTGCGCGCTACCGGAAGCCGACCGTCTCCGCGCATTCATCCAATTATGGACAGCCAAGGAGGCCGTGCTCAAGGCCCATGGCCACGGGCTGGCTTACGGCATGGAACATGTGGCTTTCACCCTGCATGACGACATGACCCGCCCGCATCGTTTTGTCGGTGACATCGGACCCATCGATCCCTGGCATTTCCGCAGCCTGCTCCCTGCCAGCCATTTGTCCGGCACGCTGGCTTGGCGCGGCTCTTTGCGCCACTTGCAAGCCTACCGATTACTCGATGAGGATTGACCCAACGGACCCCATTGAACTTTTCGTGCGTGCCGCAATCTCATGTGGTGTTGGTTCTCCCCAACCGTGATTGTTGGCACAGGGATGTGCCGTGGTACTTCCTCTGTCTTCGGCACGTGCCTCGTGGTGCGTGCCTTTTCTTTTGTCCACGGCGCCGGCATGCCATGCCTGCCGGCGGCTTGCCGGTACGCTAAAGTACGCGCTTGTTTCACATGCCTGTCTCGCCATGACCGTACTGAGCGTCAATCTCAACAAGGTGGCCGTGCTGCGCAATGCGCGTGGCGGCGGAGAGCCGGATGTGTGCACGGCCGCCCGCGTGTGCATGGATGCCGGTTGTGGCGGCCTGACTGTGCATCCCCGTCCGGATTTGCGTCACATCCGCCCTGCCGACGTATACACATTGGCGGCGTTGGCGCGTGACCATGTCGAGTTCAACATCGAAGGCAACCCGTTCGCCGGGCCCGGTCCGGGTTACCCAGGTTTCATGGCGCTGGTGCGCGAGGCACGTCCCACCCAGGTCACGCTGGTGCCTGATGCCGCCGGCCAGATCACGTCCGATCACGGCTTTGATCTTGCCCGTGATGTGCCTCATCTCGAACCCGCGATCGCCGAGCTTGTCGGCCTGGGTTGTCGCGTCAGTCTCTTCGTGGACGTGGGCGTGGATGATGCTGCAAGTTTTGCCGCTGCGGCGCGGGCTGGCGTCGGACGCGTGGAGCTTTACACCGGACCGTATGCCCATGCCTTTGCCGCAGGTGACGCGCGCGAACACCTGGACCTGTGCTCGCACACGGCGCGACTGGCCCATCAGGCCGGACTGGCCGTCAACGCCGGACATGATCTCAACCAGGCCAACCTTGGAGCCATCAAGCAGGCCATTCCCGGACTGGCCGAAGTCTCCATCGGTCATGCCTTGATCGGCGAGGCGCTGTACGACGGCCTGGCGGTCACCGTGCGCCGCTATCTGGCCATTCTGGCTTAAGCCGGTTCACGCGTCCCGCCGCATCCGCCGCCTGTAGCCACCGGATGCCTCGCCCATACTTGGTTTCCCGCCGCCGGCTCCGGCCAGCAAAAAAACGGGCGCCCTGCGGCGCCCGTCAAGCAACTTCCCAAAGGTTTGATGTCAGTCGGTGTCAACGAAACCGACTTTCTTCATGCCCACGTCCTTGGCCGCCGCCAACACCTTGGCCACGATGTTGTATTGCGTGTTGTCGTCCGCCTGGATCTGCACTTCCGGCTGCTGGTCTTTCGGTCGCACGGAATAGATCTGCAACTGCAGCTTCAGACCCGTCAAGGTCACCGGCACATCGTTCATGTACAACGAACCATCCGCCTTGATCGCCAGCTTGATGGGCTTGGGCGGATTCTTCGGCGGCGTGTGGTGCTGGTTGGGCTGCGGCAAATCAATGCGGATCTTGTGGGTCAGCATTGGTGCCGTGATCAGGAAGATGACCACCAGCACCAGCATCACGTCGACCAGCGGCGTGACGTTGATTTCCGAGGTTGGTTGGGCGCTGGATGAGCCGCCCGAATTGCTGTAGCTCATGAATATTACCTCTGGTCGGATTCCGGATCGATCCGGTCGATCCCGACCGTGTCACGTGGCTTGGACCTGCGTCCCCAGTCCACGATGTCATGCTCTGACCGGCTTGGCCATGTCGCGCCGAGCCGGCTCATGCGGCTTGCTTATTCATCACTGTGCGGCGGCGCATTGGTGACGAATTGCATATGCACCATGCCGGTCCGCTTGGCCGTCTCCAGCAGCTTGCGGACCACCACGAAGCGCACCGAACGGGCGGCACGAATCTGCAGCGGTGGCTGCGGCGATTTCTGTGCCGCCACCGCCAGCCTGGCACGCAACTCCTGCTTGGTGATGGGGTTGTCATTCCAGTACATGGACCCGTCCTTCTTGATCGCCAGATCAATCGGCGGTGTCGGCTTCTTGGGTTTCTGCTCCTTCACGACCGCCTGGGGCAGGGTGACCTTGACCGAATGCGAGGACAGCGGGGCCGTGATCATGAAGATGATCAGCAGCACCAACATCACGTCCGCCAGCGGCGTGATGTTGATTTCGGCATTGACGCCGCCCTCGTTGTTGCCAACGCTCATGCTCATGGGTCAATCCTCACTTGTCGGATTCTTCACCGACACGCGAACCCGTGGCAAAGAAGTCGTGCAAGTCGTGGGCAAACTCGTCAAACCGTGCGAACGTGATGCGGTTGGAACGCACGTAGAAGTTGTAGGCCAGCACCGCGGGAATGGCGGTGAACAGACCGAAGGCGGTCATGATCAGCGCCTCGCCCACCGGACCGGCGACGGCCGTGATCGAGGCCTGGCCGGATGCGCCGATGCCGATCAAAGCGTGGTAGATGCCCCACACGGTACCGAGCAGACCGACGAACACGGCGGCCGAACCGACCGTGGCCAGCACTGTCAAGCCACCTTCCAGACGCACGCTTTCACGGGCGATGGACTGGCGCAGAGCGCGGTCGATGAATTCCGAGCGGTCCAGCGACTCGGCCAGACGGCCTGAATCCGAACGCTGGTGATGGGCTGCCGCCGAGGCGCAATCCAGGGCGATCTTGGAGAACGGCTCGCCCTTGGGCTGCTCTTCCATGGCGCGGATGGAGTCCTGTGCGGAACCGGCATCCCAGAACGCACGGATGACCTTCTCGGCACGCGAACGCACCATGGCGTTGCGGATGAAGTTGGCGATGATGAAGTACCACGACATCAGCGACATGATGCACAGGGCGATGAACACCACCCAGTCCAGCGTCGCCATGTGATGGATGAAGTTGTTGAAACCCATCTGCGACAGCGCGTGGGCATTGCTGTTGCCCCCGAGGCTGGGAGTGGATTGTCCGGAAGTATCTTGAAAGAACATAACGCTACCTTTGGGAAGTCGATCTTGCGATCAAATGACGGTGCTCAGAAAGCCGCGCCGTTGAGGGTGAAATTGATGGAAATCAACGCCACACCCGTGATGGCCTTTCCATCTCTCGTCTCGGGTCTGAACGTCCAGCGCTTGACGCCGCGGATCGCCGCCCGATCCAGTTCGGGATGTCCACTTGACTGAGCCAGGACAACATTGAGCACACGTCCATCCGGGCCCACCGTCACCCGCAACGTCACGGTGCCTTGATGGCGCATGCGACGTGCTTGTGGCGGATACGGTATCGGGTGCTGCCGACGATAGGCCATGCTCACATTGGCCTGCACGATGGTTGGTGCAGGCGGCGGCGCAGGCGGCGCTGGTGGCGGCGCAGGCGTGGGATTGGATGACTGCTCCTGCACCACCGGCGGCGGCGCAGGCGGCGGCGGCATTGGCGGCGGCTTGATCTGGGTGATCTGCTTGGGCGGCGGCTGCTTGGGCGGCTGCGGCGGCGGCGGTGGCGGTGGTGGTGGTGGTGGTGGTGGTGGAATGAACACCGCCACGGTGATTTGCTCTTTCTGCTTCGCTTTCGCCTGCGGCGGTGCGGCAGGTGCCAGGATCATCATGAAAGCCGCCGCATGCAGGGCGATGGCACCGGCAATCGCCCAAGTGCGCTTCCAGTTGAACCGCTGGCTGTCGTTGTTGTCTCTGCTAGAGGCCATCAGTTACACGTTTTCAGTCAAATTCGGAAAGTCGTTACCGCACTGCCCCGGCAACGCATCCCGAAGGAGTAATGTCGCCTGAACGAATGGCGGGAAGTGTTCGACGTTACACCAGCCCATGGGGTTTGTATAGATGCTCCACATGACTTTGAAGCACTTCGTACCGGGGCATGTGAAACGCTTGCTCAGTAACCCGCCTTCTTGAGCCACGCCAACGCTTCCGCGCGGGTCTCGGGGTCCTGCGCGGCCTTCTTCATGGCCTTCACGGCAGCCGGCTTGTCATGCATGGCACGGTCCGCATTGGCGATCATCATGTAGGCCTTGCCTTTGTGTGTGGTGCCTTTGGAAAGCGCCTGGCGCGCCGCATTGCGCGAGGCACTGTATTTGTGCGTCTCAGCCAGCAACTCGCTGCGCATCAAGTCGGCTTCGCCGGTATGGCCCAGGGGCGCCGCCTTCGTATAAGCCGCCAAGGCTGCATGGGTTTCGCCAGCCAGCAAAGCCGCATCACCCTTCAGCTTGTAGTAGCTGTAATCGCGCTTCAAGACGCCTTTGGTCGCACCATCCGTCAGCACGGCTTGAGCCTTGTCGGCATACGGCTTGGGATCCTGCGCGGAGTTCTGGCCGTTGATGAGGTACAGCTTGGCCAGATTGACGTAGCCCTCGGCCTTGAGCTGGTCCATGCTGCGGGCCGTCTCCATGGCCTTGATCGCTTCGGGATACTTGTGCGCCTGCATCAGCAATGAAATCAGGTTGTGGCGCGTGGTGGCATCCTTGGGATTGGCAGCCAACTGCTGACGCGCCGCAGCAATGGCGTCTTCGCCTTGACCAGTCTCCGCCAAGCTCGCCGCCAGCACCTGGTCCCAAGCTTGCGGGTGCGTTTTGCCGGCCGAGAGGGATTTGGCCTTCTTGATGGCCACGACCGCGCCTTTGTAATTCTTCAGGCGATAATCGAGCACGCCTTCCATGCCGTAGGACTCGGCCGTCTCGCGACGACCCTCCTTGCGCCACTTCTGCAGGGTCTCGAGTGACTTCTGATACTCGCCCTTGGCGTTGTAGAACTGGGCCAGCTCGTACATCAGCTGGAAATGCGTGTCGTTGGGCAACGCATTCGTCGCCAGCGCCTGTTGCAGCATGGCGATCGCCTGCGGGAGATTCCCGGCGTCGTACTGCAGATTGGCCAATGCCTGCAATGCGATCGCCTGCAGGTATTTGTTGTCGGTGGCCTTGCCGGAGGCGTACGGACCGAGAATCTTCTGCGCCACGGCCGTCTTGTGGGCCTTGGCTGCCTCCAGTCCGGTATTGATCTCGTCCGCGTCACGCTTGCCGACCGGCTGAATGTCCGGCGACTTGCGCAGCGCATTGGGATACAGCTTCTGTGCCGGCTGGTTGCCTTTTTTTGCCGCTTTTTCCTTCGCAAGCTTTTCCTTGGCCTGCTTCAACATCTGCGCTTCGTTGCGCATCACCGTCTGCGATTGACTCGTGCTCTGCAAATACGGACTCGGGCTGTACACCGGGGCAGCGAACGCCATGCCGTCGGTCATCAACAGGGCCAGCGCCACGCCGGCCAGCATCTTGGACATCGATCCCAGCTTCATTGCCTACCTCGTCTAGAGTGTCATCGTGCCGTCGGCACGCGGGGGAGTCCTGCAGACTACCTCCACATCGGTGTCCAGCTCAAGTCGCATTTTCACCACGAGTGCAAGTGACGTGCGTCGGCTTGCCCGCCGCGCATTCAGGCAGCACTCAGCGGCCGGAACCCTTCGGACGGCATCCGATAGCTTCGCGGCTTCACTCAAATGTCGAGATTGGCGACTTTCAGTGCATTGGTTTCGATGAATTCACGGCGCGGATCGACGGCTTCACCCATCAGCATCGAGAACATCTGATCGGCGGCCACGGCATCCTCGATGCCCACCTGCAGCATGCGTCGGGTTTCCGGGTTGACCGTGGTTTCCCACAACTGCTCCGGGTTCATTTCGCCCAAGCCCTTGAAGCGCTGGATGCTGCGCCCTTTCCTGGCCTCGTCCATCAACCACTGGCGAGCCTCGGCAAAGCTGGTGACGCCACGCGAGGCGCTGCCGCGACGCACTTCCGCACCATCGCCGATCAGGCTTGCCAGTTGCCGTGACACGTTCTGCAAGGGTTTGACCTCGGCGCTTTCCAGATACGGGCGCGACAACACCCACGTGTGTTCCAGACCATGTTGACTGCGCGTCACCACGATCGCGGCCGGCGCATCCTCTTTGGCGGCACGCGATTCCAGGCGGTATTGCGGCTTGCCAAGCCCCTGGCTGGCCAGGCGCCCGGCCAACGCTTCGAGCCATGTGGTCATGGCCGCCGCATCTTCCCAAAGCCTCGCTTCAAGTGGCGCATGCTCCAAGGTGGCCAGCCAGAATGCTGCATCGCAGCGCAAGATTTTCAGATGCTCGATCTGGTCCAGGGCAGCCTGATAATCACGCAACATGCCTTCCAGCGCCTCGCCACCGACAGGCGGGGTATCGGCGTCATATTGCAGTGCAGCATTATCCACGGCGTTGGCGATCAGGTATTGGTTGAGCGCCGCATCATCCTTCAGATACAGCTCTTGCTTGCCTTGCTTGATCTTGTATAGCGGCGGCAAGCCGATATACACATGCCCACGTTCGATCAGCTCGGGCATCTGGCGATAGAAAAAAGTCAGCAGCAAGGTGCGGATGTGCGAACCATCCACATCGGCGTCGGTCATGATGATGATGTGGTGATAACGCAATTTGTCGGGATCGTATTCATCCTTGCCGATGCCCGTACCCAACGCCGTGATCAGTGTGCCGACCTCGGCCGAGGAGAGCATGCGGTCGAAGCGGGCCTTTTCGACATTGAGGATCTTGCCCTTAAGTGGCAACACGGCTTGGGTCTTGCGGTTGCGGCCCTGCTTGGCCGAGCCACCGGCCGAGTCACCCTCGACCAGGAACAGTTCGGACAAGGCCGGGTCCTTTTCCTGGCAATCGGCCAGCTTGCCCGGCAACCCGGCAATGTCCAAGGCACTCTTGCGGCGCGTCAGCTCGCGGGCCTTGCGCGCCGCCTCGCGGGCGCGGGCCGCATCGATCACCTTGGACGCAATGATCTTCGCTTCGGTCGGATGCTCCAGCAGAAACTCGCTGAGCCGTTCGTACACCACCTGTTCCACGACGGTCTTGACTTCGCTGGACACCAGCTTGTCTTTCGTCTGTGACGAGAATTTCGGGTCCGGCACCTTCACCGACAGCACCGCAATCATGCCTTCGCGCATGTCGTCGCCCGATGGCGAGACCTTGGCGTGCTTGGCCAAGGCTTCCTTGTCGATGTAATTCTGCATCGCCCGCGTCAGTGCGGCACGAAAACCCGTCAAATGGGTACCGCCGTCGCGCTGCGGTATGTTGTTGGTGAAACAGAACATCGTTTCCTGATAGGCCTCGGTCCATTGCATCGCCACCTCGACGGTGATGCCGGCCTGCTCGGCGCTCAGACCGATGACATTGGGATGCAGTACCGTCTTGAGTTGGGCAATGTGCTCGACAAACGAACGGATGCCGCCGTCGTAAGCAAACGTTTCATGGCGTTCGCTGCTTTCCTCGTGCAGCTCGATGCGCACGCCGGAATTGAGGAAGGCCAGCTCGCGCAGACGCTTGGCCAGCACATCAAAATGGAAAGTGACATCGGTGAAGGTTTTCGGGCTGGGCAGGAAGCGCACCAACGTGCCGCGTTTGTCGCTGCTGCCCACGCTTTTGAGCGGTGCCAGCGGTTCGCCGTCCGCATATTCCTGCCGATATTCCTCACCATCGCGATACACCGTCAGCCACAGGTGTTCACTAAGCGCATTCACCACCGACACGCCCACACCATGCAGGCCACCCGACACCTTGTAGGAATTGGCGTCGAATTTGCCACCAGCATGCAGGACCGTCATCACCACCTCGGCAGTGGAGCGTCCTTCTTCGGGATGGATGCCAACGGGAATGCCGCGGCCATTGTCGCTGATGCTGGCCGATCCATCGACATGCAGAGTCACGGCCACGCGATCGCAATACCCTGCCAATGCCTCGTCGATGGCATTGTCGACCACCTCGAACACCATGTGATGCAGACCGGTGCCATCGTCGGTATCCCCAATGTACATGCCGGGCCGCTTGCGTACGGCTTCCAAGCCCTTAAGGACCTTGATGCTGCTGGAATCGTAGCCCTTGTCGCTGGGTGCTGCTGTGGTCATGGCATCCTCAATGGGCGCACTTTGGCGCTGTTCGCAATACAACCTTTCCATGGTAGCAGTTTCAGGATTTCGCCGCCTCGAACCCGTCACGCGCGCGGCGTGACCACCCCATGTTCCACGTGAAACATGCCATTGTTCGTGGACGAAAACACCGCGCTTGCTTCCGTCCCGGTGATGAATGCCTGTGCGCCTGCTGCATGCAGCTGCGCCACGACGTCTGCCAGATGGGTACCATCGAGCTCCGATCCCAGATCATCCAGACAGAAGATCGGCCACTCATCGTTGCTGTCGGCATAAACCCTGGCCTGAGCCAGCAAGCATGCGAGCGCGCACAGCTTTTCCTGACCCCTGGAAAGAAATTCGCGTTGCGGAGCACCCGCGAATGCCAGGCGCCAGTCGGCGCGGTGAATGCCTGCCGACGTGAAGCCGCGAGCGAAGTCACGCTCTCGCTGGGCCACAAGGCACTCTGCCAGCGACGTGGCATGATTCCAACCCTGCCGGTAAACCAGCATCGCTTGACCCAGCTCCGGCAAGGTCCTGCCGCACACATCCCGAAGATGTGGCTCGAGGAGTGACAAATAACGCTGCCTTGCCCGATCAACCACCTGCGCGGTGACGGTCATTTCTTCCTCCCAAGGGGCAAACAGGCGGGCGTCCGCGCATTTGATGCCACGCAAGAGGGTATTACGCTGCCGCAAGGCACGTTGATAACGTTGCCAAGCATCCAGGAAGGTGTGTTCCACGTGGAACACACCCCAATCAAGGAATCGACGACGCTCTTCCGCCGCGCCACTGATGAGCGCATGACTCTCCGGGTCAAAACTCACCACGGCGCAATGGCGAAGCAAATCGCTGATGCGCTCGATGGGATTTCCGTCGAGGCGGATGTCCCATGCACCTGCCTGTCGGCCCAATCCCAAACGACACAGGCGCCCAGACGCATCACGGATTTCACCGTAGACCTGCAGATGATCGGCGTCGCGACGCATCAATGCATCGCGCGCGCCGCGGCGAAAGGATCGACCACGCGACAGCAAGCTGATGGCTTCGAGCAAGCTGGTCTTGCCGGCGCCATTGTCGCCGACAAACACGTTGAGTCCCGGCGCGGGTTTGATGCTGACGTCGACAAGGCAACGCACATTGACAACACGCAGGGCTTCAAATCTCACCGAAAACTCCAGACCCAGCGCAAACAAACAAACGCCGGGCCTCTAGGAAGGGCCCGGCGCGCGGTGGGATGACGAAGCGACGTGTCAAAGGCGCAACGGCATGATGACGTGTCTGATCTTGGCATCATCGACGCCCTGGATCAGGCAACTGGATTGAGCATCGCGCAGGTTGAGCCTGACAAGATCACCATCCAGTGCGGCGAGTGCGTCCATGAGGTAACCCACATTGAAACCAACGGAAAGCTCATCGATGACCGTGTCCGCTTCCAGTTCCTCGACGGCTTCTTCCTGCTCCGGATTGTGGGCCACGATGCGCAAGGCGTTGGGGCTGACATCCAGTTTGACCCCGCGATATTTTTCGTTGGACAGGATCGCCGCCCGCTGCAAAGCCATGCGCAAGGCTTCTCTGGGCAGTTCCACTACTTTGTCGGCGCCGATGGGCAACACCGCCTCGTAATCCGGGAACCGGCCATCGATGAGTTTGGAAGTGAAGACCACGTTGCCGCGTTTCACCCGCAGGTGATTGCGGCCAAATTCCAGTTCGACATCGCCTTCGCCAGCCTCGAACAAGCCCGCCAGCTCGATGACGCCTTTGCGCGGGATGATGACCTGCCGACGAGTCTGCACACCCGTGCTGGTTTCCGTCTCAGCAAGCGCGAGACGGTGCCCGTCCGTGGAAACACAGCGCAAGTGATTGTCTTCCAGTTCAAGCAGCATGCCGTTGAGGTAATAACGAACATCCTGGTTCGCCATGGCGAAAGCCGTGCGGTCCATGAGTCGCTTGAGTATGGCTTCCGGCAAACGCACGATCTCGACAACATCGATGCTTTCCACGGTTGGAAACTCACTGGCCGGCAAGGTGGCCAAGGTGAAGCGACTTCGCCCTGCCAGCATGGAAATCCGTTCCCCGTTGAGTTTCAGGGAAATACCGGCGCCGTCGGGCAACGCCCGGACGATATCGAAAAATTTGCGTGCAGGGATAGTGGTTTCCCCTTCGCCAATGTCATCGGCGTCAGCACGCGCCACCATTTCAACCTCGAGATCGGTCCCACTGAAGAAGACACCTTCCGCTCGGGTTTGGACGAGCAAGTTGGCCAGTACCGGCAGCGTCTGACGCCGTTCGACGACACCGACGACTTGTTGCAGCGGTTTCAGGAGTGCTTCGCGTTGGATGCGGAATTGCATGGTTGTGCCCCTTGGTCGCGTCCCATCTTCCTGATTTTGGATAAGGAACATGGTGGTTGTAGTAGAGCCTGTGGATACAGGGAAATCTTGAAAAACATTTTTATAGCAACAGCTTGCGCTGCTTTTTCGGAAGGCCACTGGGATGGCCTTCCGGTGTGCTTTTTGTGGATAAGTCGTGCCAGAAGCGTGTTCCACTACTTATCCACAGGGTTTCAGCCTGTCAAGATGCGGATCAACTGCTCCCAGTCCTGCTTCATGCGCAAATCGGTCTCCATCAAACCACGAATGGTCCGGCAGGCGTGCATGACCGTGGTGTGGTCACGACCCCCAAAGGCCTCGCCGATCTCGGGCAGGCTGTGCTCGGTCAGTTCCTTGGCAAGGGTCATGGCCATTTGCCGTGGACGCGCCAGCGAGCGTACTCGGCGTTTGGACAACAGATCCGACAGACGCACCTGGTAATAGTCCGCCACGGTTTTCTGGATATTGGGAATGGTTACCGCCTGCGCGTGCGTACTCAGAAGGTCACGCAGAGTTTCCTGTGCGAAGTCGGTCGTGATGGGTCGATTGAAGAAGTGGGCGCGCGCTGCCAGCGTGTTCAAGGCCCCTTCAAGATCACGCACGTTCGAACGAATGCGCTTGGCCAGCAGCATGGCCACCTCATCGGACATGTCCATGGACTTTTCATGTGCCTTGGACAGGAGGATGGCGGCGCGGGTTTCGAAATCCGGTGGCTCGATGGCGACCGACAGCCCCCATCCAAGACGCGATTTCAGGCGCGGCTCAAGCTTGTCGACCTCTTTGGGATAGCGGTCACACGTGAGGATGATCTGCTGCTTGGCTTCAAACAGGGCGTTGAAGGTGTGGAAAAACTCTTCCTGCGTGGTGTCCTTGCCGGCGAACAACTGGATGTCGTCGATGAGCAGGGCATCGACCGAGCGGAAGCGGCGCTTGAACACGTCCATGTTCTTGGCACGCAGGGCCTCGATCATGGCGCTGACAAATTGCTCCGAGCGCAGATACAGAACCTTGCAGTCGGGATTGTTGACGCGCATCAGATTGCCGGCGGCGTGCATCAGGTGGGTCTTGCCCAGACCGGTCCCGCCGTACAGCAGCAGCGGGTTGTAGGCCCGCCCGGGATTCTGTGCCACCTGCATGGCCGCGGCCTTGCCCAACTGGTTGGATTTGCCTTCGACGAAGGTTTCGAAGGTGTAGTGCGCATCCAGATGATGGGCATGTGCCGCCGGCGCATTGCGCTTGGCAATCCCACGTGTGGCGGGTGCTGCCACCGGCGTGCGTTCGTGCGCCGAACCCACCTCGATGCCGATGGTCAGTGCACGCCCGGCAAGATGTTCGAGCACTTGCTGGATGCGGGCCAGGTAATCGTGGCGCACGGTATCGAGAATGTAGTCGTTGGGTGCGAACAGACGCACGCCTTGGGCATCCTCGCGGGCTTGCAATGGCATCAGCCAGGCATGCACATCCTCGGCCGGGCACTCGCCTTCCAGATGCTCGAGACAGCGCCGCCAAAGATCGCTCATGAAACTCCAACTCCGAAAACAAACCCGGCACCGGGTCCGCAAGAGGGCCCGCCAGTCACAACAAACCTTCCGGCCATCGCACGCAACGAAATGGCCGTTCGGCGAGTTTAGCAGCATGTCACCTCATGACCTTGCGCAACAATGGGATGGGATGCGACGAGGATCACGGCAGCTCGGCGCAGGCGACGTCCTTGAGCGGTGTCGGGCATGGTCGCAGTGATCACCCGCTGAATCGCGAGAGGTTCACGCGCCTGCGCGTGTTGCCGCGGTCGGCGGAAGCCGGGCTGACTCGAGGCGGCTTTGGATTGACGTGGTGCGGTTTTGCACGCATACTTCCGCATCTTTTTCCCTTCAATTCATCCAACAGGAGAAGGCCATGAAGCGGACCTTCCAGCCCAGTGTCCTCAAACGTGCCCGTACCCACGGTTTCCGTGCCCGCATGGCAACGGCCGATGGCCGCAAAGTGCTCAAGGCACGTCGCGCCAAGGGGCGCAAGCGTCTGATCCCGTAAGCCCATGACCGGCGCCGGATTGCCGCGCGAGGCGCGGCTCAGGCGGGCCGCCGAATTTGCCGCCTTGCGACAGGCCAAAGGCCGCGTTCGCGGGCGGTTTTTCATGTTGCGCTATGGCATCGGCGTTACCGACACGGCCCGCATGGGCATGGCAGTTTCACGTCGAGTGTCGACCCGGGCGGTCGAGCGCAATCGCATCAAGCGCCTGATTCGCGACAGCTTTCGCCATCAACGTGGACAGTTGCCGAACATGGACATTCTGGTCATCGCCCATCACGACGCGGCCGGCCAGCCTGGAACGGTGTTGCGCTCGGATCTGGCGGTGCTGTGGTCACGCATACAGCCATTGAAGACGGGTGCCGCGCCCGGCACAATGGCAAGTTGATCCACGCCATGCTGAACCCGACCACCATCACGTTGCCGGTCCAGCCTTGGCATGGGCCGCTCCGCTTCCCGCTGCCACTGCCGGAATACCGGATGGCGCCATCGGATTTGCCGTTGTCATGAATCAAACCCGTACCTTCCTGCTGCTTGCGCTGGTGTTCGTGGCCTATCTGCTGTTCAACCAGTGGATGAAGGAATTCCATCCGCCGGCCACCCCGCCGACCCCGGCCAGCGCGGTGGCGTCGGCCACCTCGACAGCCAACCCGGCCACCAGCAGTCATGCCGGCGAGGCGGCTTCTGCTTCGGCCTTGAACAAGGCCAGCACGAGCCAGGCGATGGCTCCCAGTCAGCTGATCACGGTCAAAACCGACGTGCTGGCCCTGACCATAAACAGCCGTGGCGGCACCGTGGTCGGTGCGCATTTGCTGAAATATCCGGAAACTCTCGGTTCCAAGGCCAGTGTCAGCATGATGAGCGACAAGGCCAACCATTTTTACGAGGCCCAGAGTGGACTGATCGGCATCGGCGGTGATGCCGCGCCGAACCACAAGAGCTTGTTCCATGCCGAGCACACCAGCTACGTGCTGGCGCCAGGTCAGAAGCAGATCGTGGTGGCGCTTGACTGGACCAGCCCGAGCGGCGTGAAAGTGGTCAAGCGTTACACTCTCACGCGCGGCAGCTATGCCATCAGGCTCACGCAGACCATCGACAACAGCGGCAGCCAGCCCTGGAGTGGTCAGGCGTATCGGCAACTCGAGCGTGTCGTGCCGCCGACTGCGCACGTCAATTTCCTGAAAAAATATGCCGGCGCGGCCGATTACGGTTTCTTCGGCGCGGCATGGTACGGCCCGGGCGACAAGTTCAACCAGGTCAAGTTCGACGACATCAAGAAGCATCCGTTAGGTACCGACGGCAGCATCGGCCGCAAGGTCACTGGAGGCTGGATCGCGATGGAGCAGACGTATTTCGTCGGCGCCTGGTTGCCTCCGACCCACGAGGCCAGCACGTTTTCCACCGTTGAGCTCGATGCCGGCGGCAAGGACGCCAAATCGCACTACATCATTCGCAGCGTCGGCCCGGTCCTGACCGTGGCACCGGGCAAGAGCACCATGACCACGGCGCAGCTGTATGTCGGACCCAAGCTGCCTGACCTGCTGGACAAGGTTGCGCCGCACTTCGACCTGTCGCTCAACTACGGCATGATGACCATCATCGCGCGCCCGCTGCACTGGGTACTGGCCGAGCTGTACAAGGTCACGCGCAACTGGGGTTGGGCGATCGTGCTGCTGGTGATCCTCATCAACGCGGTCATCTACAAGCTCAACGCGCTGCAATACCGTTCCTCGGCGCACATGCGTCGGCTGGCGCCACACATGAAAGCGCTCAAGGAACGCTTCGGCGACGACAAGCAGAAACTGCAGCAAGCCACCATGGAGTTGTACAAGAAGGAGAAGGTCAACCCGGTTGCCGGCTGTCTTCCGGTGCTGGTGACCTTGCCGATTTTCTTCGGTCTGTACGAGCTGTTGCGGCAGAGCGTGGAGCTGCGCCAAGCACCGTTCATCTTCTGGATCCACGACTTGTCCGCGGCCGATCCGTATTTCGTGTTGCCGGTGCTGTATGCCATCGTGATGCTGATTCAAAGCATGATGATGCCGATCACGCCGGGCATGGGCGCCGGGCAGCAGAAGATGATGAAGTACATGCCGGTCGCCTACGCGGTGCTGTTCGCGTTCTTCCCGGCCGGTTTGTCGCTGTACTACATCGTCAACACGATTTGCCGCCTGCTCACGCAGTGGTGGGTGTACCGTCAGGTGGACCACGAGACCGCGCGCAGGGAAGCGGCGAAAGCCAAGTAACCGCTGGATGACACGCGGCGACGTGTTCACACGGGATCCCTGCGTCGCACACTGCCACCATGACCGATGCCACCGACACCATCGCCGCCATCGCCACCGTCCGGGGCCATGGCGGCATCGGCGTGGTGCGCGTGTCCGGTCCGCAGGTACCCGCCATGGCGCGGATCCTGCTGGGCCGTTCACCGCAGGCGCGGCACGCACATTTCAGCCACTTCCATGATGCGCATGACGCCGTCATCGATCACGGCGTGTTGCTGTATTTTCCCGCGCCGCATTCCTACACCGGCGAGCATGTGCTGGAGCTGCAAATCCACGGCAGCCCAATCACGCTTGATGCGATGCTTCACCATGTCTGCACCCTGGGCGCGCGTCTGGCACGGCCGGGCGAGTTCAGCGAACGCGCATTCCTGAATGGCAAGCTGGATCTGGCCCAGGCCGAGGCCGTGGCCGACCTCATTGCCGCGCGTTCGCAGCAGGCGGCACGCGCGGCAATGCGCTCGCTCGAAGGGGTGTTCTCCGAGCGCGTGCAAGCCTTGCTGGAGGCCTTGACTACCTTGCGCGTGCACATCGAAGCGGCCATCGACTTTCCCGAAGAGGAAATCGATTTTCTTGCCGATCCGGTCATCGGCGGCCAGCTTGATGCCTTGCGCCGCGATCTGGACACGCTGCTGGACAACGCCCGCCGCGGCGTGCGTCTGGGCGATGGCCTGAGCGTGGTCATCGTCGGGCGGCCCAACGTCGGCAAATCCAGTTTGATGAACGCGCTGGCCGGCGTCGATCGCGCGATCGTGACGGACGTGGCCGGCACCACGCGCGATGCGCTGCGCGAAATGCTCGACATCGATGGCGTGGCACTGGAACTCATCGATACCGCCGGCCTGCGCGACACCGGCGACACCGTGGAGCGCGAAGGCGTGCGCCGTGCCCACGCACATCTTGCGCGCGCCGATCTCGCCTTGCTGGTGACCGACGCCACGCACGCCACGATCGACCTTGCCTTGCTCGCCGAGCTGCCCGACACCACGCCGCGGCTGGTGCTCGTCAACAAGATCGACCTTGACGACGCCCGCGCGCGCGGCGATCGCCGTGACGGCATCGAATGGCTGTGGCTGTCGGCACGGACGGGTGCGGGGCTGGACGCACTGCGTCAGCGCCTGAAACAATTTGCCGGAGATGATGGCGCGATCCAGGGCGCATTCAGTGCGCGGCGTCGTCACGTGCTGGCGCTCGAACGCACGGCCGCGCATGTGAGCACGGCCGCGACGGTGTTGACTGCCACCCATGCCGGCGAGCTGGCCGCCGAGGAATTGCGTCAAGCCCAGCAGGCACTGGGCGAAATCACCGGCGCGTTCTGCCCGGATGATTTGCTAGGTGCGATTTTCAGCTCGTTCTGCATCGGCAAGTAGCGCTGCGTTCGCGCCTCCGAAACACCGTGGTCTGCTTCAGGCAGGATCGCCCGCATCGCGATCGGGCCTGGTCGGTTCCAGCGGCGGCGCGGCGCCGGCCACGGCCAGCAAAGATTGCGCATAGGGATCGTCCATGCTCAACGTCGACACTTCGTCCCAGGCGAAAAACGAGGCTTCGCGCAGCCACTGTCCGTCGGCGTCGATTTCCTGCATCTGGAAGCCGTCGTTGCTGGTGGCCAGCAGACGGCCGACGTAGCACACGTCATCCTCGTCTTCACCATCGACCTGCACGCCGACAATCGGTGTACGCCGCGACGCCGCCTCGATCATGTCGTTGACGGCATCAAGCGGAAAATCGGTGGGCAGATCGGGCACGATATGCTTGATCGCCAGCGCCTTTTCGATGAAACCGTGGTGTTCGTCGGGCGCCTCCAGCTCGGTCACGTCGCGATGGCGCATGGCATACAAACCATCATCGGTCAGGCCGTCGCCGATCACGCGCAGCAGGAAAAATTCGCGACCGACACCGGCGACGTAGCCGCAGTAACTGCCTGCCTCGATGTCGCCACGCCACAGGCGCACCAGCTCGTGGCGTTGCCGGGCCTGGCGCAGGCGCGCGCGTGAACTGCGGTGGTGATGGAAAGGAACGATGGTGCCCATGATGATCTGTGATGCGGATTACAGGATGTAGCGGCTCAAGTCTTCGTCGTGGGCCACCGAGTCCAGGTTCTTGTCGACGTATTCGCCGTCGATGCGATAGGTCTCGCCGCTCTTGTCGGCGGCCTCGTAGGAGATGGTTTCCAGCAGGCGTTCCATCACCGTGTGCAGGCGCCGCGCGCCAATGTTCTCGGTGGTCTCGTTGACCTGGAAGGCCACTTCGGCCAAGCGGTCGATGCCCGTATCCTCGAATACCAGCGTCACGCCCTCGGCCGACAGCAGCGCCTCGTATTGCTTGGTCAACGCGTTGTGCGGTTCGCGCAGGATGCGCTTGAAATCGTCCACGGACAGCGCCGACAGTTCCACCCTGATCGGCAGGCGACCCTGCAGCTCGGGGATGAGGTCGGACGGCTTGGCCAGCGAGAACGCCCCCGAGGCGATGAACAGCATGTGGTCGGTCTTGAGCGGGCCGTACTTGGTGGCGACGGTCGAACCCTCGACCAGTGGCAGCAGGTCGCGCTGCACGCCTTCGCGACTGACGCCGACGCCACCGTAATCGGAACGTTGCGCGACCTTGTCGATCTCGTCGATGAAGACGATGCCATTCTGCTCGGCCGCCTCCACCGCCTGAGCGCGCACTTCCTCGTCGTTGAGCAACCTGGAGGCTTCTTCCTCGATCAGCAGCGGGCGTGCCGCCTTGATGGTCAACTTGCGCCGCTGGGTCTTGTTGCCGCCCATCGACTGGAACATCTGCTGCAGCTGCTGGCCCATCTCCTCCATGCCGGGCGGCGACATGATTTCCACGCCGACATTCGCGGCGAAGTCCAGCTCGATCTCGCGTTCGTCGAGCTTGCCTTCGCGCAACTGCTTGCGCAGTTTCTGGCGCGTGTCACTTTCGATGGCAGGGGTTTCGGTGGGAGCCGGATCCTGGGTCCAGTCGGTGGGCGCACCGGACTGGCGCCGCGGCAGCAAGGCATCGAGCAGGCGATCTTCGGCGAGATCCTCGGCGCGCGAGCGCACGCGTGCCTTGGCCGCTTCACGCGCCAGTTTGTAGGACACGTCGGCCAGATCGCGGATGATCGACTCGACGTCCTTGCCGACATAACCGACCTCGGTGAACTTGGTTGCCTCGACCTTCACGAATGGCGCGTTGGCGAGCGTGGCCAAGCGCCGCGCGATTTCGGTCTTGCCGACGCCGGTGGGGCCGATCATGAGGATGTTCTTGGGCGTGATTTCCTCGCGCATGGCGGTGTCCAGCTGCATGCGCCGCCAGCGGCTGCGCAGGGCCACGGCGACGGCGCGCTTGGCGTTGTGCTGGCCGATGATGTAGCGGTCCAGTTCGTTGACGATTTCGCGGGGAGTCAGTTCGCTCATGGCGTGGGGTCCGAAAGGCGGGAAAGAAAAGACGTGCGGGCAACCGTCGGGCGGTCAGCTCTCGGCGTCCAGCTCTTCGATCGATACGTTGTGGTTGGTGTAGATGCAGATGTCACCGGCGATTTTCAGCGCGCGTTCGACAATCTGGCGGGCATCGAGCTGGTTGTCCGGGTCGTCCAGCATGGCCAGTGCCGCGGCGCGTGCATACGGGCCACCGGAGCCGATCGTGATGAGGCCAAGTTCGGGTTCAAGCACGTCGCCATTGCCGGAAATGAGCAGAGAGGCGGTCTTGTCAGCCACGGCGAGCATGGCTTCCAGACGGCCGAAGCGGCGGTCGGTACGCCACTCCTTGGCCATCTCCACGGCCGCGCGGGTGAGGTTGTGGCCGTGCTTTTCCAGCTTGGCTTCGAACAGTTCGAACAAGGTGAACGCATCGGCCGTGGCGCCGGCGAACCCGGCCAGCACATCGCCCTTGCCGAGACGGCGGATCTTGCGCGCATTGCCCTTCATGACCGTGTTGCCCAGCGTGACCTGGCCGTCGCCGCCAATGACGACGCGGTCACCCTTGCGGACACAGATGATGGTGGTGGCGTGGAATGATTCCATGGTCGGATCCTTCAAAGGAGGCTCCTGACGTGGGGGCGGGGTGTGGCCGCTTCAATGCGGCAAATGGCGAGCTGGTCATCGATGCGGCCGAACAGCCGCGCCGCTTGGCTTGGTCAGCCGTGGCACAAATATGCCATCCTCATAAAGAGTTCGATCAGCGCCACGCGTCTCCCGGTGCTGCGTGCGAGCTGACCTTGGGGAAAGAATCACGCCGGCGCCAGCAGCGCGTCCAGGTCGGCCTGGTCAAATTGCAACTTCTCGCGGCTGCCGCCGCCTGAGAGCACCGCCTCGGCCAGGGCCGCCTTGCGTTCCTTCATGGCCTCGATGCGCTCTTCCACCGTGTTGGCGGCAATCAGGCGATACACGAACACGGGTTTGTCCTGACCGATGCGGTGCGCGCGGTCGGAGGCCTGGGCCTCGGCGGCCGGGTTCCACCACGGGTCGTAGTGGATCACGGCATCGGCGGCGGTGAGGTTCAGGCCCACGCCGCCGGCCTTCAGCGAGAGCAGGAACAGCGGCACTTCGCCATCCTGGAAGCGACGCACCGGTTCAGCGCGGTCGCGGGTGTCGCCGGTCAAGGTGACATAGGCGACGTGGCGACGGTCGAGCTCGGCTGCGATCAGCCTGAGCATTTCGGTGAACTGCGAAAACAGCAGTACGCGACGGCCTTCGGCCAAGAGCGAGGGCAGGATGTCCATCAACAGTTCGAACTTGGCCGACTCGTGCACGCGGCGGGCCTGTTCCAGCTTGACCAGACGCGGGTCGCAACACACCTGACGCAATTTCAGCAGGGCGTCGAGCACGATGATGCCGGCGTGCTCAATGCCGCGTTCGATGATGACTTCGCGCAATTGCTCGGCGAGATCCTCACGCAACTCGTCGTACAGCAGGCGCTGTTCGCCACTCAACACCACGCGTCGGGCTACTTCGGTCTTGGGCGGCAATTCGGTCGCTACCTGGGCCTTGGTGCGACGCAGGATGAACGGGGCCAGACGCTGGTTGAGGCGTTCCTGACGCTCCTCGTCGTGGTGTTTTTCGATGGGAATGCGGTAGTGGTGGCGAAACGCGGATTCATCGCCGAGCAGGCCGGGCACGGCCAAGTCGATTTGCGACCACAGCTCGCCCAGATGGTTTTCCAGCGGCGTGCCGGTCAGGCACAGGTGGCGCGGTGCCTTGAGCCGTAGCACGGAGCGGCGCGCGCGGGTGCGCGGGTTTTTCACCTGCTGCGCTTCGTCGAGCACGATCAGGGCAAAACGGTGTTTCTTGAGCGTGTCCAGATCGCGTGGCAGCAAGGCATAGCTGGTCAGCACGATGGCATGCGCGTCGATGTGCTCGAAGTGTTCGGCGCGCTGCGGACCGTTCAGGGCCAGCAACGACAACGATGGTGCGAAGCGCGCGGTTTCGCTTTGCCAGTTCGGGATCAAGCTGGTCGGCGCGACGATCAGTGCCGGGTGGTCGAGCTGGCCCGCGTCCTTGAGCGCCAGCAGATGGGCCAGAACCTGCAAGGTCTTGCCCAGGCCCATGTCGTCGGCCAGCACGCCGCCGATGCCGGCGTTGGCCAGTGCGTTGAGCCAACGCAAACCGTCACGCTGGTATGGACGCAAGGTGGCCTGGAGCGTGGCCGGCACGGCATCGCTGGCGTGGTGGGCGGCCTCGCGCAGGCGCGTGGTGAATTCGCGCAGCACGGGTGGTGCCTTGATGCTGTCCGGATCGGGCAGGGATTGTGCCAACTCGTCCAGACGCCCGGCTTGCACGCGTGGAAGCTGGATGTGCGCGGCCGGGCGCAGAAGGTATTCGGCCACCGGCGCGAGCAGTGGGCGCAGTTCGGCCAAGCGCACCGGCAAGCGTCGGCGGGCATCCAGCGGGGCGTACCACAGCGCTTCGTCGGCCTCGTGTTCGCCCGGCTCAAGGCTCCACTCGCCGGCATGCAGTGCTTGGGTCACGGCTGGCAGCAGGTTGACGTGGGTGCCGCCCACATCGACACCGATTTCCAGCTCGAAACGACGGTGTCCGCGCGTGTCGTGGGCCTGCACGTACCAGCGCGCGGGGCCTGCGGCGACCTCGAACGGAAAGCTCGGGTCGTAGGCCAAGGTGAAGCCGTCGCGTTCGAGGCGGTCGCGCTGGGCCATCCAGCGACTGGCGGTGTTCACGTCCAGCGCGCCGCTGTGGCCGGTGCCGGGAAACAGCCACGCGTCGTCGGGAAACGTCTCGGCCACGGCCCAGGGCAGGCCTTCGGTGTCCACGGCGGGGTTCAGGCCGATGGCTTCCAGACGCTCGATGACGGCCAGCTCCTCGGCCCGTTGGCGCTGGATCTCGACCAGTTGGCCATGTTGCACGTGGCGCACGTCCGGAGCGTTGTCGCGCCACGGCAGGAGCACGCCGGCGTAGTCGAAAGCCAACCTCGCGTAGGCCAGTGGAGTGCTGCTGCTCGTTTGGCCCGGGATCTGGGTCAGCGCAAGCAGGGTCAGGATCGGCTTGGGCGAAGGCGTGATCGGCTTGACGCTCTCGAATGTGCGTGGCGGCGGGATGCGACCGGCCAGCGGCGAGGATGCAAGGGCATGTGCAAAGTCCGCGCTGTGCTCGGGCGCCAGTGGCGGCGCATCAAGCAGCCAGGCGTCATCATGATCGTTGCCCAGCGGCCCGAGTTCCGCGCGTTCGGCATCCAGATACCACAACCCGGCCAGACGCAGCAGTTGCAGATGGCGCGGCAGTTGTGGCGCCAGTTGCTGCTGGCCGTCGGCTTGCGTGGTCCAGTGCCAAGCCAGGCGACGGGCCTTGCCGCGCGCCAGGTGCAGACCGGCGATACCACCCAGGTAGCAGGGCGCGGTGTCGAGCATGTCGGTCAGCAGCGCATCGCTGCCTGGTCCGGCCAGGCGCGTGTAGTGGCGGCCCTTGCGCGAAGACAGGGGCCGGCCGAGCACACTGGCGGCGAGGTGCAGTTCGGCGGCAGACAAATGGGCATGTGCCAGACGCTGGGCGTCCAGCGGCACGGCCTTGACCGGCTGGCCGCGGTGTTTCGGGGTCAGCAGCAGGGGTGCGACATCAAGTGCGGCGGCCAGGGTGGCGTCGGTGCGGACCAGTTCGAGGAAAAACCCCAGATTGCCACGTGCTTCGTGCGGCACGGCCGGCGGTCGGCCGGTCAAGATCTCCCGCCAGGCCTCGGGCAGGCTGGACTCGGGGCGGGGGGATTCGCGGCTCGGGGTCGCGGTTTTGCTGCACTCGTCGTGGTTGGTTCGCTGCATCCGATCTCGCTCGCGGACGACACACAATCGTCTAGCTTAGCAAGACCGGCCTGAATCGGGGGCGGCACCAGTCCGCAATGGCATGCGGCGGATGACGACAACAATGTCCCGGCGGACACTGTTCGCGTTGTCAGTGCGGGTCCGATTCGGTCCGCGGAGCAAACAGGTTGCCGGGATATTCGGGTTTTTGTTCGCGGGCCAGGAGCTGTTCGACGGCTTCGCTCGGAGTCACTTCGCCGTGCAACACCGCGCGCACGCCAAAGGCGATCGGCAGGTCCAGCCCGTGCTGCTCGGCCAGACGTCCGACTTCGTCGGCGGTGACGATGGATTCCACGACCTGGCCGATCTCGCGCAGCGCCGCATCGATCGGCACGCCGCGTCCCAGCGCCAGGCCGAGGCGCCGGTTGCGCGACAGATCACCGGTGCAGGTCAACACCAGATCGCCCAGGCCGGACAGGCCCATCAGCGTTTCCGGTCGCGCGCCGATGGCCATGCCCAGTTGCAGCATCTCGTACATGCCGCGGGTGATGAGACCGGCGCGGGCGTTGAGACCCAGCTGCATGCCATCGGCGACACCGGTGGCGACCGCCAGCACGTTCTTCATCGCGCCGCCGAGCTCGGCGCCGAGCATGTCGTGCCCGGTGTAGGCACGCAGGTTCGGCGCGTGCAGCAGCAGGGCCACGGTCTGCGCGAAGTCCGGATCGTTGCCGTGCACGGTGATGGCCGTGGGCAACCCCGCGACCACTTCGCGTGCAAACGACGGGCCGGTGATGACGGCGGCCGGATGACCGGGCAGACGCGCGGCCACCAGTTCGTGCAGAAAGCGCCCGGTGCCGGGTTCGAAACCCTTGGTGGCCCAGGCAATGCCGGTGTCCGGGCCGATCATCGGCGCGAGCGTGTCCAGCATGGCGGCGAAGGCATGGCTGGGCACGGCCAGCAACACGATGTCGGCATCACGCACGGCCTGCTCCAGATCGGCCTCGTAGGCCAATCCGGGCGGCAGTTCCAGCTCCGGCAGATAGCGCGTGTTGTGGCGCAAGGCGGCCATGGCCGCCAGCGCCTCGCGATCACGCCCCCACAGCGTGGTCGGAGTGCCGTTGCGCGCCAGCAGGGCGGCCAGCGCGGTACCCCAGGAACCGGCTCCGAGCACGGCTACCCGCGACGTCTGCATGTGCATGCGCTCAGGAGTTGAGCGTGGGAGCGGCTTCGCCCTCGGTGCGGCGGCGCAGCTGTTCGGCGTACAGGGCGTCGAAGTTGAGCGGCTGCAGCAGGAACGGCGGGAAACCGCCTTCGAGCACCAGCGAGGAAATGACCTGGCGTGCGTACGGGAACAGCAGGTTCGGGCAATAGCTGCCAAGCACGCCGGCCTGGTCTTCGGCGCTGAAACCGGTCACGCCGAAAATGCCGGCCTGATGCACTTCGGCAAGGTACGCCGTGCGTTCGCCGACGGTGCAGGTCAGGGTCAGGGTCAGCACCACTTCATGGATGCCTTCGGCCAGCTCGGACTGCTCCTGGGCCACGTTGAGCTGCACCTGCGGCTCGGCCTGGGTTTCGCCGATGTCCTGGAAGATCTGGGGTGCGTTGGGCGCCTCGAAGGACGAATCCTTGACGTAGATCTTCTGCAGCATCATCTGCGGCTGCTCGTTCTGACCGTCGTTCTGGTCGGCGGCGGGGGTGATTTCGGCCATGTCGCTGGGCTCCCTCAAACAGGATTGATTGGGTGAAAGGATGAAATTGTCCCACACATCGACCTGGCCTGCCTAGCGGTGTTGCTTGCCACGTCGCCGGGAAAGCTGCCATAATTGAATGCTGTCTGTCAGTCCATGCCCATTCGGGGCCGGTTGTGCGGCGCGACGCGCAATCCGCGACAGACCTTCCGACATCTTGCGCAGCGGCCAAGCCGCTGTCGGGCCGACGTCGTCCTGGCCAACGGGCGACCCACTCACGATCATGGAGGCCATCATGGCTCGTCAATGCCAAGTCACCGGCAAACGTGTGCAGACCGGCAACAACGTCTCGCACGCCAACAACAAAACCCGTCGTCGCTGGTTGCCCAACCTGCACGAGCGCCGCTTCTGGGTGCCCAGCGAGAAGCGCTGGATCAAGCTGCGCGTGTCCAACCACGCCTTGCGTACCATCGACAAGAACGGCATCGAGTCCGTGATCGCCGAGCTGCGTGCTCGCGGCGAAAAGATCTGAGGAGGATTGAATCATGGCAGGCAAACGCGACAAGATCCGTCTGATCTCTTCGGCCGGCACCGGTCATTTCTACACGACCGACAAGAACAAGAAGAACACGCCCGACAAGATGCAGATCAAGAAGTACGACCCGGTCGTGCGCAAGCACGTGCTCTACAAGGAAGGCAAGATCAAGTAATCCGGCCCGGCGCCCGGCCTTTGCGTCGGGCCTGATCGGACAGGCAGGGCCCGCACGTGATGGCGGGCCTTGTCGTTTGCGGGGTCAGCACGTCAACATCGGTAGCCGGCATGGACATCTTCAAGCATTTCACCATCGAGGCGGCGCATCGTCTGCCGCATGTGCCGGACGGCCACAAATGCGGTCGTCTGCACGGGCATTCGTTCGGCGTGGAGGTGCACGTGTCCGGCACGCCGGATCCGGCCAGCGGCTGGGTCATGGACTATGCCGACATCAAGGCGGCCTTTGCACCCTTGTTCGAGCAGCTCGACCACCATTATCTGAACGAGATCGACGGCCTGGAGAATCCCACCAGCGAGCAGCTGGCGTGCTGGATCTGGCGTCGCCTCAAGCCGGCCTTGCCGCTGCTGTCCGAGGTGGTGGTGCGCGAGACCTGCACCGCCGGTGCCCGTTATCGTGGAGACATGGATTGAGGTACGTCCGCACACGGGCATGAGCCAAGTTGTGGAGTGGCAAGATCCGCGGGCTTTTTTTAATGTATTCAGGCCGTTTGGCAATTGCCGGGTGACAGCTGCGGCTGCTACAATTCCCGGACTTTGCGTGATGGCTTTGAATTGCAGGTGCGCACAACGCGCGCCGGGTGTCGGAATGTGGATAATTCTCTGGCGGGTGGCCGGCGGCTGGCCGCAAAAGTCATTCTGACGCAGGCGGTGGTTGCGCTCATCGTGGGCTTGGCGTTTCTGGCTCGCGACGTGCCATCAGCGATCGGGGCGCTGGCCGGGGGGCTGGTAGCAGCAGTAGGTTCGGCCATGTTGGCGCTGCGCGTGTTCGCGCGCGCCGCGACCGGACCCACGGCCATGCTCGCGCGCTTTGTCGTGGGCTCGGCGTTGAAGTGGATCGTGGTGATCGTGGGGTTGTATCTGATCGTCGCGGTGTGGAAGTTGCCGGCCATGCCGGTGTTTGCGGGATTGGTCGCCGCGATGCTCGTGACTGTGGCATCGCTGAAGTTTGAACGTTGACAGCCGTCGTGCGGGCATCGAGCCCGGCACGGCATCTCACTGGAATTGGGGTAGCCGCAAGTGATGGCCAAACCACCGGGTGGCGAAAGCTTCTCAGAATATATCCAGCATCACCTGACTTTCTGGACGTCGCCGGCGCACGGTGGCGTCTGGTCGGTCAATGTCGACACGCTGACCGTGTCGTGCGTGATTGGCGCGATCTTTTTGCTCTGGTTCTGGTGGTTGTCAAGCAAGGCAACTTCCGGTGTGCCGAGCAAGGCGCAGGCATTCATCGAGCTGGCGGTCGAATTCGTCGATGGCCAGGTCAAGGACGCCTGGCATGGCTCACGCCGTTTCCTTGGCCCGCTGGCGTTGACGCTGTTTTTCTGGATCCTGTTGATGAGCCTGCTGGACGTGGTGCCGGTGGATTTCATTCCCAGCATTGCCGAAGGTTCGGGCGCGACGTTCTTCCGTCCGGTGCCGACGGCCGACGCCAACGCCACCTTCGGCATGTCGATCACGGTGCTCATCATCACCTTGTTCTGCGGTTTCAAGGCCAAGGGCGTGATCGGCTACCCCAAGGGGTTGCTGACCGGGCCGTTCAAGGCCGACGGCGTGCTCATGAAGATTGTGCTGGCACCGGCCAACCTGCTCATGGCCGTGATCGAAATCACCACCCAGCCGCTGAGTCTGGCGCTGCGACTGTTCGGCAACATCTTTGCCGGTGAATTGCTGTTCATGCTGTTGGCCGGCCTGATGAGCCATTTTGCGTCGATCTGGTATCCGCTGGGCATCATTGGCTATGCCGCGTGGAGCATGGTTGAGCTGCTGATCATCTTCATTCAGGCCTTCATCTTCATGTACCTGTCCGTCACTTACATCACGATGGCGCAGGAATCTCACTGACGTGGCGTCAGCTGCGTTGCCTTTCGCTTTTTTCAACCACCACCGCAAAAACCCCTCCGGGAGACTCTCATGGAACAACTCATTGCACTCATCCAGGCCAACACCGCCATCGCGGCCGGCATCATGATCGGCCTGGGCGCACTGGGCGCCTGCATCGGCATGGGCGTCATGGGTTCGAAGTACCTCGAATCGATGGCCCGTCAGCCGGAACTGAACCCGATGCTGACCGGTCGCATGTTCCTGCTGGTCGGCCTGATCGACGCCGACTTCTTCATCTCGCTGGCCATCGCCATGTTCTTCGCCTTCGGCAACCCGCTGTTGTCGAGCGCGCTGACGCACGTTGCCGCGCTGCCGCATTGACGCGACGCGCCACATCCTGAGTCCATACGGGAAGAACCACGATGAACATGAATGCAACACTGATCGGTGAGGCCATCGCGTTCGCGATCATTCTCGCGATCGTGTGGAAATTCATCTGGCCGCCGATCATGCAGGCGGTCGTCGAACGTCAGCAGAAAATCGCTGACGGTCTGGCGGCGGCCGAGAAGGCCCACACCTCGCTGCGTGATGCCGACGAACGCGTGGCCGAGGAAGTGCGCAAGGCGCGTCAGCAAGCGGCCGAGATCATCGATCGCGCGCAGCAGCAGGGCAATCAGATCATCGAAAAAGCGCGTGCCGAGGCGGCGGGTGAAATCCATCGCCAGAAGCAGATCGCGACCGAAGAGCTGGCGCAGGCAGCTCAACGTGCGCGTGACGAACTGCGTGCACAGGTCGGCACGTTGGCGCTGGCCGGTGCGCAGAAGATTGTTCAGCGCGAGATCGATCCGGCCACGCACAAGGCCATGCTCGACCAGCTGATCGCCGGAATCTGACATGGCCGAAGCCCTGACCCTCGCCCGCCCCTATGCGCGCGCCGCTTTCGAGCTGGCGCGTGACGCGGGATCGCTGGATGCCTGGTCCGACGCCCTGGCGTTTGCGGCCAAGCTGGCGGTTGATCCGCAAGTGGCGGCCTTGCGCAACGATCCGCGAGTGCAAGCCGACACCTTGGTTGCCGTGCATCTGCCCGTCGATCAGGACGCCAGCTCGCCGTTCGCGCGCCTGATTGCGCAAATGGCCGAGCATGATCGTTTGGCGCTGCTGCCCGACGTGGCCGAGCTGTTCGACGCCTACAAACGCGAGGCGGAGTCGGTGCTGAAGGTCAGCGTGACCACCGCGATGGCGCTCGACGATGCGCAGGCCGGCAACCTCAAGGCCGCCTTGAAGCGTCGTTATCAGCGCGACATCGAATTGGTCACGCGCGTCGATGCCGATCTCCTCGGCGGCGCCATCATCGACGCCGATGGCGAAGTGATCGACGGTTCCGCGCGCGGTCGTCTTGCTCAACTGGCCAGCGCCTTGGCGCACTAAGACATACACAACCAACGAACGGCATGTTCGGGAACGCGAGTACTCCTGGGCAGAAACATCAAAAGCGGCCATCCATGGCCGCACTTCTCGAGATTATGAGGGGCTTGCCCCTCAAGCAATGGAAATTCAACCATGGCAACCCAGCTCAATCCCTCCGAGATCAGCGAACTGATCAAGCACCGCATCGAGCAGTTCAAGCTCGACGCCGAGGCTCGCAACGAAGGCACCCTGATCGGCGTGTCCGATGGCATCGTGCGCATCCACGGTCTGGCCGACGTGATGCAGGGCGAAATGATCGAATTGCCGGGCGACACCTTCGCGCTGGCGCTGAACCTGGAGCGCGATTCGGTTGGCGCCGTGGTGCTGGGCGAATACCAGCACCTGCGCGAAGGCGACACCGCCAAGACCACCGGCCGCATCCTGGAAGTGCCGGTCGGCGAGGCGCTGCTGGGTCGCGTGGTCGATGCGCTGGGTCATCCCATCGACGGCAAGGGTCCGATCGACGCGGTCGGCACCAACCCGATCGAAAAAGTTGCGCCGGGCGTGATCACTCGCCAGAGCGTGGATGAACCAGTGCAGACCGGCTACAAGTCGGTCGACGCCATGATCCCGGTCGGCCGCGGTCAGCGCGAGCTGATCATCGGCGACCGCCAGACCGGCAAGACCGCGCTGGCCGTTGATGCCATCATCAACCAGAAAGATTCCGGCATCAAATGCGTGTACGTGGCCATCGGCCAGAAGCGCAGCTCGATTGCCGCCGTGGTGCGCAAGCTCGAAGAGCACGACGCGCTCAAGAACACCATCGTGGTGGTGGCCTCAGCCTCCGAATCGGCCGCGTTGCAGTACATCGCGCCGTACGCCGGCTGCACCATGGGTGAGTATTTCCGCGACCGCGGCGAAGATGCCCTCATCATTTACGACGACTTGTCCAAGCAGGCCGTGGCCTACCGTCAGATTTCGTTGCTGCTGAAGCGCCCGCCGGGTCGCGAAGCCTACCCGGGCGACGTGTTCTACCTGCACAGCCGTCTGCTCGAGCGCGCCTGCCGCGTCAATGCCGATTACGTCGAGCAGATTTCCGGCGGTGCGGTGAAGGGCAAGACCGGTTCGCTGACCGCATTGCCGATCATCGAGACCCAGGCCGGCGACGTGTCCGCGTTCGTGCCGACCAACGTGATCTCGATCACCGATGGCCAGATCTTCCTGCAGACCGACCTGTTCAACGCCGGCATCCGTCCGGCCGTCGACGCCGGCATCTCGGTGTCGCGCGTGGGTGGCTCGGCGCAGACCAAGATCGTCAAGAAGCTCTCGGGTGGCATCAAGCTGTCGCTGGCGCAGTACCGCGAACTGGCCGCGTTTGCGCAGTTTGCCTCCGACCTGGACCCGGCCACCAAGGCCCAGCTCGACCGCGGCGAGCGCGTTACCGAACTGATGAAGCAGGCGCAGTACGCGCCGCTGTCGATTGCCGAGATGGCGGTGTCGATCTTCGCCGCCGAAGAAGGTTATCTGGACGCGCTGCCGGTGGCCAAGGTGCTGCCGTTCGAAAAATC
>DASVGO010000014.1:0-74609 GCA_036379495.1 Rhodanobacteraceae bacterium
CGAGATCGCGACTCGCATCGCGACCGTGTTGTGCGGCGGCGAAATCGATCGCGGCGCGGTCGTCGACGAGGATTGGCTGCTGCAACTCGAGCGCAAGCACTTCGTCGAACTCGCGCAGCAGCCGAAGACGCAGGAACGCATCGCGCACATGCTCAAGACCGGCAAGCCGCTGCGCAACTGACGCTCCGCTCATCGACACATCGAGCCGAGCAAGCTCGGCTCTACAAAGCGAGATCGAAATGACCAAGCAACTGCAAGACGCCTACATCGTCGCCGCCACCCGCACGCCGGTCGGCAAGGCCCCGAAGGGCATGTTCCGCAACACCCGTCCCGACGACATGCTCGCGCACGTGCTGCGCAGCGTGGTCGCGCAGGCGCCGGGCATCGACCTGGGCCGCATCGACGATGCGATCGTCGGTTGCGCGATGCCCGAGGCCGAGCAAGGCATGAACGTGGCACGCATCGGCCTGCTGCTGGCCGGCCTGCCCGATACCGTACCGGGCGTCACCGTCAACCGCTTCTGTTCGTCCGGTCTGCAGGCCGCCTCCATGGCGGCCGATCGCATCCGCCTGGGCGAAGCCGATCTCATGATTGCCGGCGGCACTGAATCGATGTCGATGGTGCCGATGATGGGCCACAAGGTGCAGATGAACCCGGCCATCTTCAAGGATGAAAACATCGGCATCGCCTACGGCATGGGCATCACGGCAGAGAACGTCGCCACGCGCTGGAAGATCAGCCGCGAGGCACAAGACGCATTTGCCGCCGAAAGCCATCGTCGTGCGCTGGCCGCGCAAGCCGAAGGTTTGTTCGACGCCGAGATCACGCCGTTCACGCTGGCTGATCGTTATCCGGCCACCGATGGCAGCATCCACACCGACAGCCGCGTCATCACCAAGGACGAAGGCCCGCGCGCGGGCTCCACGCCCGAGGTCCTGGCCAAGTTGCGCACCGTGTTCAAGCGCGACGGTTCGGTCACGGCCGGCAACTCTTCGCAAATGTCCGATGGTGCAGGCGCGATGATCATCGCCAGCGAAAAAGCCATCAAGGAATACGACCTGGCACCATTGGCGCGCTTCATCGGTTTTTCCGTTGCCGGCGTGCCGCCCGAGATCATGGGCATCGGCCCCAAGGAAGCCATTCCCAAAGCGCTCAAGGCCACCGGCATGAAGCAGGACGACATGCAGTGGATCGAGCTCAACGAGGCCTTCGCCGCGCAATCACTGGCCGTCATCGGCGACCTGGGTCTTGATCCGGCCAAGGTCAATCCGCACGGTGGCGCCATCGCGCTGGGCCATGCATTGGGTGCGACCGGCGCCATCCGCATCGCCACACTTGTGCACGGCATGCGTCAGAAAAAACAGAAATACGGCATGGTGACGATGTGCATCGGCACCGGCATGGGCGCAGCCGGTGTGTTCGAGGTGTTTTGACTCCGTATCTTTAGTCGAGGACAGCGGCGCCAGGAGGCGCCGTTGTCATGCTGGCGTGGCCGTCGCCACGGGTCGTGAGGCTTGCCAAGCCACGGCCACCAGCCAGGTCAGGATCAGCAATACCAGCACCTTCTGACTCAATCCTCGCGGCAGATCGCGCCACAACACCTGCACCCACAAGCCGACAAAACACACCCAGGCACCGCCGAATGCCCACGCGAATCGCGACCGCCAACGCACATCCAGACGCATGCGCCAGGCTTGCAAAAGCATGGCCACGGTGACACAAAGGAACGTGGTCCGTGCCGCCACGCCATGAACGAATCCGTGCAACGTATTCGGATGAGCCCAGGTGTTGGTGCCTTCGGCCATCACCACGCACAACGCGATGCCGGCCACTATGAACAACAGCAACGGTGCCGAACTTCGGGCCGATGGTGTCAGGCCGCGATACATGGCCGCGCCGAACAAAATCAACGCGATGGCCATGACCACGTAGGCCACATGCAAACCCGTGCTCCACGAGCCCAGCAAGTAAAAACTCAAAGGTACATCGATCCAATCCAGATCATGGCGCAGGCATTGCGTCACGACGCATGTCGCGGCAAAACACGCAATGCCGAGCATGGCTGCGATGGCGAGCCACGCGTGTAAAGACCGGGTCGTCATGTGCCCGATCATAGCCGCACCGTGCATCGTTCGGAGCGAATATTTCCTGTGCATGCAAGCACAACGAAGTCCATACTGGTCGCCCCGCAAAACCATCGATGGAACTTGATCCCATGCAAGCGGAATTCTGGCTGCAACGTTGGCGCGAAGGGCGCACCGGCTTTCATCGCGATGCACCGATGCCCTTGTTGGTGCAGCATTGGCCTGCCCTTGATGTACCCGAAGGCAGCCGTGTGTTGGTACCGCTGTGCGGCAAGACGCTGGACATGCCATGGCTGGTCGAACACGGTTATCGCGTGCTTGGCGTGGAACTGTCGCCGCTGGCCGTAGCGCAGTTTTTCGATGAACACGGTCTGGTGCCCACCACCCGCACATCGGCGCTTGGCGTGCACCATGTTGCCGGCAACATCGAGATCATCCATGGCAACGTGTTCGATCTCGATGATGTCACCCTTGCCAGCTGTGACGCGATATATGATCGCGCCGCCATCATTGCCCTGCCCCCGCCGCTGCGCACGCGCTACGCCCGCGAGGTCTACGAGCGTCTGCCCGAGGGCTGCCGTGGACTGATGATCACGCTTGAATACCCGCAACACGAAATGGATGGCCCGCCGTTTTCCGTGGATACCGCCAACCTGAGCGACTTGCTCGGTCATACATGGCGCATCGGGATGCTGGAACGACGTGACATTCTTGCCTCGCAACCAGGCTTCCAGCGTGATGGCGTGACCGATCTGCACACGGGCATTTATCGGTTGTCACGCAAGTAGGTCCATGCTTCACGCCATGCATTGACCGATGATGCACGGCCTTCGGCATCGCGTCTATGCGCTTCCGATTTTCACCCTGAATCGATCCTTGGCCATGCGCAGCCGATTCTTCCCTCTGTTGGCACACGCCCGTGCAATGGTTCACGCTCGCCAGTGATGGCCGTGTGCTCAAGCACCAAGTACATCGTGAAAGAGTTCGGCAAGCACGTCGAGATGATGCTCGAAACATGCTTCGTCGTACACGGGCGTGTCATGGAAAGTCCAGCCGTGGCGAGCCGGCCAGGTTTCAACAACATGATCCACTCCGGCTCCACGCAATGTCGCAGCCAGCCGGTCTTTCATGGCGTCGGGGAAACCGCTGTCGTCCGTGGCTCCGGCAATGAAGGCCCGTGCCTTCATTTTTGCTGCCAGATGATGTGGACTGTCAACGTCGTCGGTGGCCAGATTGCTGCCGTGGAACGCTGCACAGACCCCTATGCGATCTGGCCAGGTACCAGCCGCCGCCAACGCAAAGCGTGCACCCATGCAGTAGCCGACTGTGCCCACTGGCCCGCTCCGGACATCGGTATCGTGTGCAAGAAAATCGAGGAAGGCCGTCGTGTCCGACAGGATGTTGGCCATGCTGGCGTGCACCATGAACTTTTCCTTGATTGCCATGAACCCGTTGGGTGTGGCAAAGATGTCATGAGGATTCATGGCATCGTAAGGTCCGGATCGATAAAACAAGTCCGGGATCAACACGCAACAGCCCAGATCAGCCATGCGTTGCCCCAACTCCATCATTGCTGGCCGGATGGCGAATGCATCCATGTACAGGAGTACTGCCGGCCAAGGGCCCGGCCCTGTCGGTTTGAAAGTGAAGCTGTGACAGATCCCGTCCCGGGTCGGAATCATTGTGGATGCAGGAAAATCTGCTGACATGATTACACCTCGAACAAATGCGATACGTGGATGACACGCATGAAACCCATCTTCGCAGCATGACGAGTATGTTCTTCCTCATCTCCGCAACGTGTCCGCAGCCGGCGCGTTCGACGGCCAACGCAAGCATGGCAAGCTTGCATGGGTGATGGCATTTGGCTCACACGGTATCCGGTGCGGCTGCGCCGAAAGATGGCGGACGATCCTTCGGCAATCGGCCAAAATGCTTGTTGGGTGTCGCGCCCATGGTGAACTCCAGCACGCCACCTTTGACCAGCTCGGCGTGGCTGATCCAGCTGTGTGTCCACGGTTTGCCGTTCCACGTGACCGACTGGATATACGGGCGCTCGGGACCGTTCCCGTATGTGCGGATGCTCAGTGTCTTGCCTGCCCCCACATCCAGATCTGCGCGATCAACCAGGGGGCTGCCGAACACGTAGTGGGCACTGACCGGGTCGACGGCATACATGCCCAGCGCGCCAAGCACGTACCACGCGCTCATCTGGCCGCAATCCTCGTTGCCCGGCAAGCCATCGGGCGCATCGCGATACATGAACTTCAGCAGCATGCGTACGCGCGATTGCGTCTTGTAAGGCGAGCCGGTGTAGGCGTACAGATACGCGATGTGATGGCTGGGCTCGTTGCCCTGGCAATACTGGCCAACCAGCCCCGCAATGTCCGGTGGCGCATTGGGTGGCAACTGAGAGCTGGTAGTAAACAGATTGTCCAGCTTGCGCTCGAAGGCCTGCTCGCCACCGAAAATTTTCATGTAGCCATACAAGTCATGCTGCACGCCGAACGTGGCCTGCCATGAATTGGATTCGGTGAAATCGCGCCACTTGTCCGAGTGCCCCATTTCGCGCGGGTCGAATGGGCTCATCCACTGCCCCTGACTGTCGCGTGGGCGCATGAAAGCGATTTTGCGATCGAACACGTTGCGATAATTGAGCGACTGCTTGCGCAAGGTTTTCGCGTCATCGGTCTTGCCCAGCGCATCGGCGAGATGTGCCATGGACCAGTCGTCATAGGAATATTCGATGGTCTTGCTGACCGCTTCCCAATCCTTGTCGGATGGGTCGTAGCCAAGCTTGCGGTACCAGCCAAGGCCACGATAATCGCTGACCAGGGCACGCTCGCGATACGGTTTCCAGGCTGCCGCGTAGTCGATTCCCTTGAAGCCCTTGGCCTGCGCTTCGGCGATGACGGAAATCGAGTGGTAGCCGATCATGGTGCCGGTTTCGATGCTCTGCAACGGCCACACCGCGGGACCATCCGGACTCTCCGATGCCTTGCGAACCAGTGCTTGTACCAGGTCCGGCACCTTGTCGGGTTGGTACAGGGTAAACAGCGGATGCAATGCACGGAAGGTGTCCCATAGCGAATAGGTGCTGTAGTCGTGCTGCCCAACCGGAAGCTGATGCACCTTGAGGTCCATGCCGCGGTAACGGCCATCAACATCACTGAACAAGGTCGGCGCCATCATGGTGTGATACAGCGCCGTGTAGAAAATGTGCTTGATGGACGTTGATGGCGTGTCGATGCGGATGCGGCCCAGCTCCTTTTCCCACGAGGCCTCGGCGGCGTGACGTACGCGCTCGAAATCCCAATCATCGATTTCCGCGTCCAGGTTGCGCATGGCACCATCGATATCCACCCCGGAAATACCAACCTTGACAAGCAAAGGCGCGCTGGCGACATCATCGAAATGCAAGGCGGCCTTCAGACGTTTGCCCTTGACTGATCGGTTGCCGTGAGACGTGGCCTTGTCATCGGAATACAACTCTGCGTGCACAATCGGCCGCGACAGCTTCATCGCGAAATAGATGTAGCGGCCATTGGCCCACTGATGCACGCATCGACCGCCGACCAAGGTGTCCTTGCCGATCAGCTCGAGCGTGGCATCGGTGACGTTGGTCGGCGTTCCCGGATCGCCATGATAACCATGGGCAAAATCGACAAGCAGGTGCCCCGGCCCCTTGTTCGCAAACGTGTAGCGATGCAGGCCGGCGCGCAGGGTGGTGGTCAGCTCGGCGAGGATGTCATGGTCGGACAAGCGCACGCGGTAATAACCCGGATGAGCCTTCTCCGAAGCCTTGTCGTACCGCGAGCGGTATCCCTTGCCGGGATGCGCCGTCATGTCGGGCGACAGACGATCTGTGCGATCGACCGCATCGAATCGCGAGTGGTAATTCTCGTTGGGCAAACCGCGTGCCCCCGGATCAAGCTGCACGGGACCCTGTGCCGGCATCACCAGCACATCGAGCATGTCGCTGGCACCCGTTCCGGACAGATGCGTGTGCGAAAAACCCATGATCGAACCATCGCCCTGGTGATATCCCGAACAGTCGTCCCAAGTGCTGTTGTAGGTGTCGGGGCTGAGCTGCACCATGCCGAACGGCATTGTTGCGCCCGGGAAGGTGTGGCCGTGGCCACCAGTGCCGATGAACACATCCACGTGGCGCGACCATTGCCCCGCGGCATCATTGATCGGAGCATCGGTCCGCGCCATGGCCTTCGCCAATGCCGTCGGCGTGGCCAGCTGGCTGCCGCCAACCAATGCCAGAGCGGCCGAGCCTTGCAGGAATCGTCTGCGCGTCACCATGGGGAATCTCCAGTCAAGTCGAAACGGATTGCGGGTGAGTCGTGAATGTCTTCAGGTGTTTTGCAACAACGCCGGGCGTTCCCGCGCCAGGGTCAGGATCAATTCGCCGAACAGGGAATTGGCCCAGGCAAACCAGGCGCGCGTGAAATGCCGCGGGTTGTTCTTGTCGAAGGCTTCGTGCATGAAACCGGTGCCGGCATCGGTGCTTGCAAGCCAGGTCAGGCACTGGCGGATTTCCGTGTCCTGCGCGGCGGTCAAGGCGCGGGTAATGATCGACATCGGCCAGATCATGCCCAGACCCTCGTGTGGTCCACCGATGCCGGAAGCTGCGTGGCCGGTGAAGAAATACGGATTGCGCGTGCTCCATGCAACCGCACGCGTGTGTCGGTACAAGGCATCATCGCGCTGACAGAAACCCAGCCAGGTCAGCCCGGACAGACTGGGCAAATTGGCATCGTCCATGAACAACTGGTTGCCGTAGCCATCGACCTCGTAGGCCCAGACCATGCGGCCTTGCCCATCATCCATCAAGGCGCAGCGATGCAACGCCGTCTCCACTTCGTCGGCCAATACCTCGCATTCGCCCGCGAAGCGTGTGTCGTGAAACAACTCGCGGGTCATCGTCGCCAGCTGACGCAGCGACACCACGGCAAAGGCATTGCCAGGCACGAACAGGGGATAGATGCAGGCATCGTCCGAGGGCCGGAACATGGAATAGATCAACCCGACCGGGCGCGCAGGGTTGCCGTAACCGCCCAAGGGTACGGTATCGGTCGGGTTTGCCGTGGTGCGCTGAAAGTGGTACGGACCATGACCATGTTTGCGCTGCTGGGTGTTAAAGGTTTCCAGCACCAGGTGCATGGCCGCACGCCAGTCATCATCGAAGGGCACGCGGTCACCGGTGGCCTGCCAGTAGCCGTGGGCGATGCGAATGGTCCAGCACAGCGAATCGACCTCCCACTTGCGTTCGGCCACGCCGGGTTTCATGTCGGTCAGGTCATGCATGGCCCACGGCAAAGGAGTGGTCGAAGCTGGATCGGGCAAAAACGCGTTGGCATACGGATCGATGTGAATGCACGCGGCCTGACGATGGATCAGGCCGCGATACAGCCGACGCAAAGCCGCATCGCACCTGGCCAGCGGCAGATACGGCCAGACCTGGGCCGAGGAGTCACGCAACCACATCGCGTCGATGTCACCGGTGACGATGAAGGTGTCCGGCTTGCCGTGGCGAATGCCGACATGCACGGTAGTGTCGAGCGTGTTGGGGTAGCAATCCTCGAACAACTGAGCGAGCTTGGGAACGCCGATGCGGGCCTTGACGCGGACCAGCTCGGCTTCCACGGCCGGACTCGTGAACATGCGTTTGGCCAACGGCGGGCGATGACTTGCAAGACCCTTCTCGCCAGGTGCGGCAGCCAGTGCCAGTGGCAAGTTTCCGGCCGCGACGCCGGCTGCGGCGGTGGAGGCCATCAGCTTCAGCAAGGAGCGGCGCGTCATGGTCATGGCGTGGCCATTCTCGCACTTCTGCGCGTGCTGCCATAAAGCGACTGCACGTGCATGGCCGTGCGCAAGGCATCGGCATCGGCCGTCGAAGTCAGCGTCAGCGTACGACTCTCGCCCGGGAGCAAATCGAAGGCATCATCCGACAGCATGGCATGGTATTTGCCAAACGTGATCCAGACCTCGCGAGCAAAGTGCCGAGCACTGACCGTGAGGTGATGACCATCTGCGGACAGTGTTGCCTTGATGTCCGGGTCGGGAAGTTCGAGCGACTTGGCCGTGGCGAAAAACAGGAAGTGGCGACTGATGCACCTGCCGTCCACCATGAGATCGAACACTGCCACGCTGCGATCCGGATTGGCGCCATGCAACAGCTGCGCGTCATCATATTGCCCGACGGAGGTGCTGGCCAGCGCCGCCATATGCACAATGCGCTGTTGCTGATCGATCAGCTCGCCGCGCATGTCGAATACACGGATGCGCACGCTGGCTGCGAATGGTTTGCGGCGATCGGAGACCACTGACACCCGTGTGACACCATGCTGGCGAATGGGGATGATCCGCACTGGCGCGTAAAACCGGCGCGCGTGGTATTGCAGCATTTTCCATCGCCCATCGTAATCGATGCTCGACCAGGTGATGCCGGGCCAGACGTCATCAAGCATCCAGTACAGCGAGCCCATGCTTTGCGGACGCGCGGCACGCAAATGTTCGGCATTGAGTTCGATGCCTTCGGCCTGCATGACCTGACTCAGATACACCGTGTCGGCGAAGTTTTTCGGCTCGCCATACAAACGGCGGATGTACAGCATAAGGCGCTGATTGCCGTTGCCATTGGCAAACTTCTGGTGCGCACGCATCACCTTCGAATCAAGCGTGCGATCGGCCGGCAAGGTGAAACCGTCGATGGTGGCCATGTCCGGCATCGACTGCAACCCGTATTCGGATTCGAAACGCGGCGTGACATCCAGATACGTGTCGATCGGGGCCGAACCTGACCACACCGACCAGTAGTGATAGTCGCCGGTGTTCTCGATGCCACCATGAATCGGCGAGGTCGGTATGTATGGCACCGCAGGTTCGTTGACCGAGACGACCTTGCGCAGCACCTTGTCGAACAGCACGTGCATGCCCTGTCCGATCTTCTCCACGGCCGCCGCCGACAGCTTGCTTCGCAGCGCTTTTTGCCAACCGAAATGTTCCCAGCCGTCCTCGACTTCGTTGTTGCCGCACCACAGCACGATGCTGGGATGATCACGCAGACGACGCACCTGCTGAATCGCTTCCTGACGTGCGTTGTCGACAAAGGTCGGCGTGGAGGGCGGCATCGGTCCGCCGAACATGAATCCCTGCCAGAGCATGATGCCCATGCGATCGGCCATGGCATAAAACGCGTCATCGAGGTAGTAACCGCCACCCCAGATGCGCAGCATGTTCATGTGTGCAGCGCGTGCCGAAGCCAGCAGATGATGCATGCGGGCCCGCGTGACACGTGGCGGAAAGCTGTCCGGCGGAATGAAGTTGGCACCCTTGGCGAAAATCGGCACGCCGTTGACAACGAAGCCGAAGCTGCGCCCCCAACGATCCTTGAGTCGGCGCAGCACCACGCTGCGCAGGCCGGTGTCATGCGAGGCCTCGACCAAGGTCTTGCCGCCCATGCTGACCGTGGCATGGAACCGATACAGGTTCGGCTTGCCGTAGCCGACCGGCCACCAGCGTTGCGGATGATCGATGCGGATCGGCACGCTGAGCTGGTCACGGCCTTTTTTTATCGCTACGGTGCGAATGCGTTGCCCATGCATGCCGTCAGGTGCCGTCCAGTCGATACGCACGATCGCCCTGCCCCTCACATCCGAACGCACATCCAACAACGCCTGCAGCGATGCCATCGCGGCGGTCACTTCGGGTTGCGCAATGTGAAAATCGGCCAGGCGCAAAGTGTCCCAACTTTCCAGCAGCACCGGCTTCCAGATGCCCTCGGTGACAAAACGTGGCGCCCAGTCCCAACCGTACTGGTACGCGGCCTTGCGCACGTAGGTGGCGGTCATGATCTTGCCGGGAACCAGGCCGAAGCGCGGTGGAAACTCACCCGGCAGCACTGCTGGCTGTTTCATGACCCACGGCAACATGTGTGTGATCGGCGATTGCAAGTGCACTGCCAGCGTGTTCGTGCCCACGCGCAACCAGCGCTTCACGGGCACACGCCAACGTCTGAACATGTTGTCGGCGGACAGTACGTGATGTCCGTTCAGCGTGACATCGGCAAAGGTGTCCAGCCCCTTGAACACCAGATCCACGTGCGCGCGTTGCAGGGTGGCCGCGTCAACTTCGAACGTGGTGCGGTATTCCCAGGCGGACATGCCGACCCACTGCAGCGTCGGCTCGTTGTCGCGATAGTACGGGCGCTTGACCAGGCCGGCTGCCAGCAGATCGGTTTGCACCGTACCGGGCACGTGCGCCGTCAGCCATTGCGCGGCACGCGGATGGATCGCCACCGCCTGCGCATGCGGCGCCAGACGCAACTGCCACCCCTGATCCAGGGTCTGTCGGACCACCTGGGCCTGCAATGGTGCCACGCAGCATGCACACAAGAGGCAACACAAGACGCCTGGGATGCCGAGGAAAGACAAGCTTGGCGCGCATGAGCGTACTTTGCGGACAAGGGGTTGCAGCATTCTGGAGGCTCCGTCGAAGGCCGAATTTAAATCGATCCAAACGGGAGAAACCATAGCGCGATTTGCCTGCCGTGTCAGTCCGTGGATCGCACCGCGGCGGTCGATGCCCTATCCTGTCCACCCGTCTGGAAAAGCATCGCACAGCATGACCGACACCGGCATCCACACCATCGACACGGGCTTCCAGCGACCTGGCTTCGACGCCGCCTACCTCGTCGTCGAATCCGGCCATGCCACTTTCATCGACTGTGGTACCAACCATTCCCGGCCACGTCTGCTGGCGGCGATCGATCGGGCCGGCCTTGCGCCTGCCGATGTGGATTGGCTGATCCTCACGCACGTCCATCTGGATCATGCCGGCGGCGCCGGCGAGCTGATGGCCGTGCTGCCCAATGCGCGGCTTGTGGTGCATCCGCGTGGCGCGCGCCACATGATCGATCCGTCCAGGCTGTGGGCCGGCGCCACGGCCGTATACGGCGAGAACGAAATGCAACGCAGTTATGGCGCCTTGAAACCGGTACCGGCCGAGCGAGTTGTCGAGGCCCCTGACGGCCACGAAGTGAATCTCGCCGGGCGCATCCTGCGCTGCCTCGATACCCCCGGCCATGCTCGACATCACAACGCCATCGTCGATACTCTCAGCGGACACATTTTCAGCGGCGACACGTTCGGCCTTTCCTACCGTGAGCTGGATGGCCCCAACGGCCCCTTCATCATTCCGACTACCACACCAGTGCAGTTCGATCCGGAGGCCCTGCACGCATCCATCCGGCGACTGGTGGCCCTGGATCCGCCGGCCATCCACTTGACCCACTACGGTCCGGTCGAAGATGTCATGCGCCTCGCTGACGACCTGCATCGCAGCATCGATGCCATGGTCGAGTTGGCACGCCAGCATGCCGGTGACGTGCAACGGCATGCGCACCTGGTGTCAGGACTGACCGCGCTTTATGCCCGCCAGGCTGCCGCGCAGGGCTGTCCCTTGTCCACCACCGACGTGGCACGCGTGCTGGTGTTCGACATCGAACTCAACGCGCAAGGTCTGGAAGTCTGGCTGGATCACCAGCAAGGCATGCATTGACACTCATGCCATGCGCGTGCCGTTGGGCACGGGACGTTCCACCGTGGTAATGACCACACCTTCGTCAGTCGGAAACCCGGTCAGCAGGAATTGCGAACGCAACGGTCCGATCTGCTTCTCGGGAAAATTGATGACACCCACGATTTGCCGACCAAGCAGATCATCGGCCCGATACAGGGCAGCGATTTGCGCACTGGTCTTGCGCTCTCCGTAAGAGCCAAAATCCACCCACACCTTCCATGCCGGCTTGCGTGCTTCGGGAAAGGCTTCCACGCGCGTCACCGTGCCGGCAACGAGCAGAACTTTCTCGAAGTCAGCCCAGGTGATGTTGTCCGTGTTCATGCTTCGAGCACCTCTTTCAGTCGATCCTTGAGCTGCAGCCAACCATAGCGCGCCTGGGCACCCAGATAGCCCAATGGACGCCAGCTGTCGACGAGGCCGAACCCGGCAAATTCGCGCCAACGCCCGTCGTTTTCGGTCAAGGCTCCGGCGATCAATTCCCCGGCCACCGTCGTGGGCGCCAACCCATGGCCACCGAAGGCCTGTGCCCACCACAGGCCGTTGCCATCGGTACCGATTTGCGGCATCTCGTGGCGGGCGTAACTCATCAAGCCGGACCACGCATACTCAATTTGCGCATCGGCCAGTTGCGGGTACACCCGCAGCATGTCGTTCCGCAGCAGGCGCTTGACCGCCCGGGGAGATCGGTCAAGCACGGAAATCCTGCCGCCCCAAAGCAGCCTGGTATCGGGCAACGTACGGTAATAGTCGAAGGCGAATCGCGTGTCGTAGACGGCAGCTGGCGTGGCCACGGTGTCGGTCAGACGCGCGCCCAACGGTTCGGTCACCATGACGTAGGTGGCAATGGGCAACACGGCCCGGTCAACACGTTTGTTCAGACCCGCGAGATAACCGCCGCAGGCCAGCACGACATGCCTGGCACGCAGGATCCCTCCATGGACTGTGCGCACAAGCCATTGCGAACCGTCATGCTGGATGGACTGCACCCGGCTGTGCTCATGGACGTGCACACCCTCTCCTGCCGCAGCCGCAGCCAAACCGCGCGCATAGTTGAGTGGATGGATATGCATGGCATTGCGTTCGAACAGGCCTTCACCATAGCGGTCGGTGTGCAGGCGCTCGGCCATGTTCGCGTGCGACAGCCAGTCCCATGTCACGTCGAATTGCTCGGCCAACAGGCGCTGACGACGGCGCAATACGCCCGGATCACGAAACCAGTTGGCCCAGATGACGCCATGGTCCACGGGATCACAATCGATGCCATGCCGATGGATGCGTGAGCGAATGGTCTGCACGGCATCCACGGTCAGGGCGAACAGGCGGCGGGCGCGTTCACGACCCAATCGCTGCAGCAACTCCGCTTCACCAAGTGAGTAACCTGCAAACACGAATCCGCCATTGCGACCCGACGCACCGAAACCGATATCTTCGGCTTCCAGCAAGGTAACGTCGTGCATCCCCTTTTCGGTCAGCGACAGTGCGGTGTTGAGACCGGCAAAGCCGCCACCGATGATGGCGATGCGGGTGTCATGGCTGCCGGTCAACGGTGCATGTGCCGGACAAGGTTTCACCGTGGCCTGATAATAGGATGTTGTCGACACCACACGCTGCCTCGCAGTCCGCCGCATTCGGTGCAGCATACGCACGCCGGCGCGCGCACCCAAGCCAACGGGAATGACGACATCAGCGCGCCATCATGCGCAGGCCGTTTCCCGCATCGATTCCAGGTACGTGCGTACCGCCGGCGCCAAATTCGGATCACGCATGGCCAGATGCAACGTGGCCTGCACCAGCCCCAACTTGTTGCCGCAATCGAATCGGCGCCCCTGAAAACGGTAAGCCAGCGTTTTCTCCTGCCCGACCAGACGCTCCAGGGCATCGGTCAGCTGGATTTCGCCACCAGCACCCGGAAGAGTCTGTTCCAGCAGATCAAAGATGCGGCCAGGCAGCACATAACGCCCTACCACCGCAAGATTGGACGGTGCGCATTCCGGAGCAGGCTTTTCCACCATGTGGTGAATGCGCACGACACGGGCGCCTTCATCGATCTCGCCGGCCGTGTCGACAATGCCGTATTTGTCGGTATCGGCATGCGGCACCTCCTGCACTGCAATGACACCGGCATCATCGGCCAATGCCACGTCGGCCATCTGGCGCAAGACGCCAGGACCATCGTTGATGATGAGATCATCGGCCAAGATCACGCCGAATGGATCATCGCCCACCACCGGTCTCGCGCAGAGAACGGCATGACCAAGACCATGTGCCTCGGGCTGGGTGACAAACACGGCACGCACATGACTTGGCAAGGTGCCCTGCACCAGGCTGAGCAAGGCCTCCTTGCCTTTTTCCTCGAGTTTGGCCTCCAGTTCGTAGGCCTTGTCGAAGTAATCGGCAATCGCATGCTTGTAGCGGTTGGTGACGAAGATCAACGTGTCGGCGCCGGCATCGACAGCCTCGTCCACGGCGTACTGGATCAATGGACGATCCAGTACCGGCAGCATTTCCTTGGCCACGACCTTGGTGGCCGGCAGGAAACGGGTGCCCAGACCGGCCACCGGGAAAACCACCTTGCGCAATGCCTGACTCATGCTGCTCCTTCCTGGGTGGTGTGACGCAAGGTCACCACGTTCGTCGCCGGCTGGTTTTCACCCCAACAAAACGTCGGCAACAAAACGAATACCTGCTGCTGCAGGCTGGCTTCATCAAAACCCGCCACGGCAATGGCCGCCTGATCCAGCGCATCCTTCAGGGCGTCCCTCGACACACTGCGCGATTGCGCCAGGAAGATCTTGGCATGCATGGTGGGGCGATAATTTTCCTGTGGATGAAACAATTCTTCGAACAGTTTTTCCCCGGGACGCAGGCCGGTGTAGACAATCGGTACATCGGTACCCGGACGCTTGCCGGCCAGGCGGATCATCTGTTCGGCCAGATCCCGGATTTTCACCGGCTCACCCATGTCCAGAGCAAAGATCTCGCCGCCGTTGCCCTGCGCAGCAGACTGCAGAATCAGCTGACAGGCTTCGGGAATGGTCATGAAGTAACGCGACATGTCCGGGTGGGTGATGGTCACCGGGCCACCCGCACGGATCTGTTCGCGGAACAGAGGCACGACGGAGCCGGCTGAATCAAGCACGTTGCCAAACCGCACGGTGACAAAACGCGTGGTGGTCTGTTGTGCCAGGTTCTGGCAATACATCTCGGCAATGCGCTTGCAGGCACCCATCACGCTGGTCGGGTTGACGGCCTTGTCGGTGGAGATCAACACGAAACGGTCGACGTCATGCGCAATCGCCACATCGGCCACGGTGCGCGTGGACAGCACGTTGTTGCGGAAAGCTTCCCGCAGTTGTTTTTCGAGCAAAGGGACATGCTTGTACGCCGCTGCATGGAAAACCACTTGCGGACGTGCTTGCGCGAACACGTGATCGATGGCGGTCTGATCGCAGCAATGCGCCAGCACGCCGTAAAATTGCAACTCGGGATATGCCTGACGCAACTCGTGTTCGATGCGATAGAGGTTGTATTCGGACAATTCCACTACCGTCAATGAGGCTGCACCAAGCCGCGCCACCTGACGGCAAAGCTCCGAACCGATGGACCCTCCACCGCCGGTCACCAGCACGCGATGACCGCTGATGCTCTCGCGGATGGCCGTCCAGTCCAATTGCACCACGTCGCGTCCGAGAATGTCCTCGATCGCCACTTCCTTGATTTCGTTGCGCTGGGCACGCCCCGCGATCACGTCTTCCAGTCGTGGCATGGTTCGGAACGGCAATTCCGTGCTTTCGCAACAAGCCACGACCTTGCGCATCTCGACAGCACTGGCAGCGGGCAACGCGATCAGCAGCATGTCGGCGGCCACATCCTTGATTCGCGCGGGCAGCTGGTCGAGCGTGCCCAATACCGGCACGCCACGAATGTGCGTACCCCGCAGGGCATGGTTGTCATCGGCGAAACCCACGACCCGGTATTGCCCCGCACGGGTCAAATCGCGCATCAGGCCCTCGCCAGCCGGGCCGGCACCGATCACCACCACGCGTTGGACGCGTGCACGACGCGAAGGCGAGCGCTGACGGCTGTCTTTCCAGTAACGGTAGGCCAGCCGCGGCACACCCAGCAGGATCACCAGCACCACCGGGTAAATCACCAGCACGGAACGCGGCACCCCGGCCAAACGATCGTAAAGGAACAAGGCCGGGTAAATGCAGATGGTGCCGATCGCGGCGGTCCGGGCGATGTTCCACAGGTCAGGCAGGCTGGCGAAACGCCACAGACCCTTGTACAGACCAAGCCACGTGAAGACGGCCCCTTGCACCACCAGCACGATGGGAAATTCGAATGCGGCAAAGCCTACCTGCTGACCAGTCGCATGGACAAACAGATAACGCAGATACTTGGCCAGGCCCCACGCCAGCACGACCATGATGAGGTCGTGCAGCACCACCGCCATGCGGGGGTGTATCAGGGCAACCAGTTTACGCAGCATGCCATCTTCCTCTGGATCGCAACCGGCCGATGCAGGCATGCCGGGCGAAACACCACACGCCTGCGGCAACTGCATACAACCCAAGGCACAACCACGGGCCTGCGTATGGGCACGCCACTGCCCATACGGCCAATGGCGTGGCCAGCAATACATTCCAGAGCATGTAGAGTCCTCCCGTTCCGGCGTGGGTCCATCCACACCTGACCAACCATTGGTACAAATGCTCGCGATGGGCAGTATACCAACGCTTGCCACACCACATGCGCCAAGCCAGGGTGAAGCCCGCATCGGCGACGAAGCCCGAACACAATAACAATGCCGGCCACAACGTCAGCCGAACACGGGTGAACAACAAGGCAATCAAGACAAAGATCGTGAACCCGGCAAAGCCACTGCCGACATCCCCCATGAAGATCCGTGCCGGCGGCCAATTGAACACGAGGAACCCGCAAGACGCTGCCGCCATGGATGCAGCCACGATGGCCACGACCGGTTGCCCGACATGCCAGGCCAGTACTGCCAAACCGGCACCAACGAACAACACCTGCAGGCCCAGGATGCCGTCGATGCCATCCATGAAATTGTGCAGATTGATGCTCCACACCGCGAGCACCAGCCACACCGGCAACCATGCCCAGGCGATGGCACGGGCGTGCAACAACACGGCCATGAACAATACGCTGGCCAGCACCTGCATCATCAGGCGTGGCAAAACCGGCAAGGCACGATGGTCATCCAGCCAGCCCGTCATGGCCACCACCAGGGCCGCCACGCAGACGGCAACTGCAACGGCAGCATTGACGCCACCCGGCCAGATCGCGAGCGCCACGATCATCGCGAGCACGGTGCCGATCACCAGCCCGATGCCGCCCCCGCGTGGTGTCGGTATCGCATGTGATCGACGGAACCCGGGTTGATCCAGCATGCCGCGCCGATGGGCATAAAGGATTGCCATCCACGTCAACAGCCATGACAGCACGAAAGCCGCGGCACACAGTATTGCCAGCGGATCAACCAAGGATCCCATCACTCGTTGGCCACGCCGTGGATCGGGCGCACGCTGCCCCAGAGTTTGCAACTGGGACATTGCCAGTGATGGGCCTTGGCGCCGAAGCCGCAATGGCTGCAGCGGTACATGGCTTGGCCTTCCAGCAGCTTGTGCGCAAGGTCGCGCAGGATCAGGAAGTCCTGACGAACCTCGCCCGAGGTGTGTTCCATGGTCGCGTCGATCAAGGCCAGCATGCCACGCACCGATGGGCGCTGCCGCAACTGCGTCGTCAGGAAATCAATCGCGGCGCGCTTGCCATCGCGTTGGGCATAGATGTTGGCCAATGCCAGTACCGGGGATATGCCGTGATAGCGTGACAGCACGTCGCGCAAAAAATGTTCGGCACGATCCATTTGTCCCGATCTGGCATAGCTGTCCAGCAACAACGGCAGGATCTCCGGCACATAGGCCGCATCACAATTGACTGCTCGCTCGAAAGTGTCGATGGCTTCGGCGTGCAAGCCTTCCTCGGCCTGCATCTGCCCGGTGAGCATGTAGGCGCGTACACACTCCCGTTTGCTGGCGAACGCCTTGTCCAGATAGTCATAGGCTTCCTTGCGTGCACCATGCTGGCGTGATTGCTCAGCCAGCTCGCAGTAGAAATGGGCAATGGGGTGGGCCTGGGATTCTCCACTCAGCGCTTCCAGACGTCGTGCCTGCTTGATGGCCTCGTGCCAATCCCGCTCATGTTGGTAAATGGGGATCAGATGACGCAAGGCCGAGGGCGCATGCGCACCCATCGCCACCAGATCGGCAAACAGGGTCTCGGCGCGATCCAGCAGACCGGCGCGCATGTAGTCCTCGCCCAGTTCGAGCAAGGCGACAGCTTTCATTTCATCGCTCAAGGTGGGACGTGACACCAGATTCTGGTGAATCCGGATCGCGCGATCCACTTCGCCGCGACGTCGGAACAGTTTGCCCAGGGCCAGATGGGTCTCCACCGTGTCGCGGTTGTACTCGGCCAGACGCAGGAACACCTCGATGGCCTTGTCCTGCTGCTCGTTGAGCAGGTAGTTCAGGCCGCGGAAATAGTCCGATGACAATGCATTGACCCTGGCCCCGGACGAGCGGGCGCTGACTCGGCGGGCCACCAGCCAGCCACTCAGGAATGCCACCGGGAGCAGCAGGAACAAAAAATACAGCGGGTTCATGGATCATTCGCTGAAGACGCGGAACCCGTGCGGCCACGCACGTCACGACGCTGGCGGCGTTGCTTCACACCCATCCCCAGCCAGGCAACCAACCCACCAAGCAACCAACCCACCACCAGCGCAGCGAGCACGGCCGCTCCCTTGGGGACATGAACCACGGCAAAGCCAAGGTCGTACGGAACCATGGCCGCATTGAGTGCGCCGAACACGATGCCGGCCAACACGAACAACAAAACGATGAGCAGGGTGATTGTCAGACGCATGAGCGGACTTTACCCGATGTCAGCCATGCCAAGGGCATGCGGACCATGTACGTTGCCTCATCAGGGATTCAGGCACGGAACCCCGTTTCAGGCCATCGCGCCATACACCACACCTGATCTGGCGGTGTCACGGCATATCTGAATGCGTTTCGATTCAGGCGGGATTGACGCGCTCGCGCAATTCCTTGCCGGGTTTGAAATGCGGCACATGCTTGCCCGGCAACGCCACGGCATCACCACTCTTGGGATTGCGGCCCATGCGCGGCGGCCGGTAATGCAGCGAAAAACTGCCAAAGCCGCGGATCTCGATACGACCGCCCTGCGCCAGCGACTGACTCATCTGCTCGAGCACATTCTTGACGGCCATTTCCACATCACCAAAAGCCAAGTGGTTCTGACTCTGGGCCAATGCTTCGATAAGTTCGGATTTCGTCATGGTCCCCAAATCCCACACAGTCATTTGCCGAACAGGAACTTGATGCCTGAGGCTACCTGCCCGCATGATCCATTGGTCATGCTCGTGACATGGATGATGGCCCGGAGCGGCAACTCGCTCCGGGCCATTCCCGGTCTCACTCGGACTTGTTCAACTGCTCCTGCAGCAGAGCGCCCAGCTTGGTCGTGCCAGTGTGCGCCGCATGCAGATCAGCCATGGCTTCGGCCACATCGGCCTCGTCCTTGGCGCGGATCGACAACGCCAGCTGGCGGCCGCGACGATCCATGCCCGTGAACTTGGCCTCGACGCTGTCGCCCACCTTGAGGTGCTGAGTGGCGTCCTCGACACGCTCCTTGGCGATGTCATTGGCGCGCACATAGCCTTCCACGCCTTCGCCCAAGTCGATCACGGCGCCCTTGGCGTCCACTTCCTTGACGGTACCGGTGATGATGGAATTGCGCGGATGCACGGCCATGAACTGACCGAACGGATCCTGCTCCATCTGCTTGATGCCCAGCGAGATGCGTTCGCGCTCGGGATCGACCGCCAGCACCACGGCTTCGACTTCCTCGCCCTTCTTGAAATCACGAACGAGGTCTTCGCCGGTGCCCTGCCAGGAGATGTCGGACAGGTGAACCAGACCGTCGATGCCACCGTCCAGGCCGATGAAGATGCCGAAGTCGGTGATCGACTTGATCTGACCGGACACCTTGTCGCCCTTGTTGTGCATGGCGGCAAACGCTTCCCACGGATTGGAGCGGGTCTGCTTGATGCCCAGCGAGATGCGGCGACGCTCTTCGTCGACATCCAGCACCATGACCTCGGTTTCGTCGCCGATTTGCACGACCTTGGCCGGGTTGACGTTCTTGTTGGTCCAATCCATTTCGGACACGTGCACCAAGCCTTCCACGCCCGGCTCGATCTCGACGAAGCAGCCGTAATCGGTGACGTTGGAGATCTTGCCGAACAAGCGCGAACCGACCGGGTAACGACGCGAAATGTTGACCCACGGATCTTCGCCGAGCTGCTTGAGGCCCAGCGACACGCGCATGCGCTCGCGGTCGAACTTGAGCACGCGCACGTCCAGTTCATCGCCGACATTGACCACTTCGGACGGATGACGCACGCGCTTCCACGCCATGTCGGTGATGTGCAGCAGGCCGTCGATGCCGCCCAGATCCACGAACGCGCCGTAGTCGGTGAGGTTCTTGACCACACCCTTGAGGATGGCGCCCTCGACCAGACGCTCCAGCAGCTTCTCGCGCTCTTCGGAGAACTCGACTTCGACCACAGCCCGGCGGCTGACCACCACATTGTTGCGGCGACGGTCCAGCTTGATGATCTTGAATTCCAGATCCTTGCCTTCCAGATAGGCCGGATCGCGCACCGGACGCACATCGACCAGTGAACCAGGCAGGAACGCGCGCACGTTGTTGATATCGACGGTGAAGCCACCCTTGACCTTGCCGGAGATCTTGCCGGAGACGACTTGTTCCTCGTCAAAGGCTTCTTCCAGCACGTCCCAGACCATGGAACGCTTGGCCTTTTCACGCGACAGCTTGGTTTCGCCGAAGCCGTCTTCGAGGGATTCCAAGGCCAGTTTGACCTCGTCACCCACCTCGACCTCGAGCTGACCATCCTCGTCCCTGAACTGCTCGGCCGGGACGATGCCTTCGCTCTTGAGGCCGGCGTTGACGACGATCACGTCGGGCCGGATTTCCACCACGATGCCGGAGACGATGGCGCCCGGCTTGAGTTTGGCCAGCGTCTGCTGGCTCTGTTCGAACAGTTCGGCGAAACTTTCAGTCATGTTGATTCCGTAAAAACAAGAAGAGCCGTCATCCGTCCACGCCAATGGCTTTGAAGCCACGGACGCCGAATCGGCGGCCCACCGGTTGAGGGTGTGATGCCACACCGTTGAGCAATCCCCGCACCGTGTCGCGAGGCCCGTTCAACCCAAGTCGTCGGAAGCCTCCGACCGCACCAGGGCAAGCACTTTCTCCACTGCCGCATCGATGGTCATGCTGGTGGTATCCACGAGCACGGCATCCTCTGCGGGTTTCAATGGAGCGACGGCACGCGATGCATCACGGGCATCACGGGCCTGGATTTCTTCCAGAAGGGCGGCAAGTGTAACGTCAAGACCCTTTGCTTTCAACTGTTTATGGCGCCTGCGTGCACGTTCGTCGGCGCTGGCGGTCAGGAATACCTTGAACGGCGCATCCGGGAAGATCACGGTGCCCATGTCACGGCCGTCGGCCACCAGTCCGGGCGGTTGGCGCAGGCCACGCTGCTTGTCCAGCAAGGCCAGGCGGACGCCCGGGTATTTCGCCACAACCGAGGCTGCCGCACCACAGGTTTCCGTGCGCAACTCGTCGCGGGTGTCATGCCCATTGACGATGACACACGTCTCATCACCATCGGCGCCGGCACGAAAGACGATGCTTGTCACCTGGGCACAATGCGTGACGACCGCTTCGTCAGCAAGATCGAGCTTGGCCACGCTGGCCGCATAACCCACGGCCCGATACAGTGCCCCCGAGTCCAGCAGATGCCAGCCCAGGGCGTTGGCAACACCGCGACTGATGGTGCCCTTGCCGGCGCCCGAAGGACCGTCGATGGTGAGTACGGGAACGGCGTCCGTGCGGGACATGGCAGGCTCGCGGCAGGGAAACTGCACCATCATACCGTGTCGCGCCACGAGGACTGTGGGTGCGTCGGCCCGGGCATGGCGACCGCTACCACCGATTCACTTCCGATCAGGCTTCCCGACGCCGGTCCCAGCTGCGCAAATCATCGCGAATATACGCAATGCGCTGGTGCCCGAGAGCATTGCGCTCTTCATCCAGCACCTGGCCATCAAGCAGCTTGGCCAGTCGCTGGGCAGTGGGCAACATGGTGTCCCAGGCATCCAGAGCAGACAGCGGGCCGGGCAAGGTCATGAAGAAACTCAGGCCTGCGGTTTCCAGATCGTCCAGTTTCGACATGTCGAAGCTGCCTGGCTTGAGCATGTTGGCCACGCTGAACACGGCGCCCATTTCCTGCTTGCCATCCAGCAGCCGGTGAAAGATGCGCATGGCACCGAATTCCAGGCCCGCTTTTTCCATCGCCACGACCAGGTCGGGCCCATGAAACCGCCGTCCCTCGCGAGCCACCACGAACAGGCTGACTATGCGTTCGACCGGCTGATCGGCTGGCCGTTTGCCAAGCCGTGAGGTTGCCGCGGGAGCAACAGCCGGAGCCGCCACTGGATCAGCCGCCGCATGCGCAGCGGCACGTTCACCAGCCAGTGTGGCGCCCAGACGTTCCAGTTCCTCGCGCATGTCGACGTCGAGTTCGCCCTGTCGCGGCGACATGGATTCCATCTCCGGTACGGGAACATCGTCAACATCGCTCCCGAGCACCGGTTCGTGCCGATTGTCGCGGTCGTGAGTCGGCATGCGCCGGCCCTGCCCTGGCGTGCGCGGCCTGCCGAACAGCCAGATCAATGCCAGCACGATCAGACCGAGGATGAGAAGCGGGATGCCGACGGCGGGGTTCCAATGCATGGGCGTAATCCAGGGCAATTGCGCGCACAGTATCCCTCATCGCGCGCCGGTGCGTTGCACGAAATGCACTCAGGCCACCCCGGCCAGCTCGGCGGCCTCGGCCAAATCCACCTGCACCAGTCGCGACACGCCGGCCTCGCGCATGGTCACGCCACACAGTTGGCGCGCCACTTCCATGGTGGCCTTGTTGTGGCTGATGAAGATGAACTGCACGTGCTCGCTCATCTGCGCCACCATGGCCGAAAAGCGTCCGACGTTGGCCTCGTCCAGCGGGGCATCCACCTCGTCGAGCAGACAGAACGGCGCGGGGTTCAAGCGGAAAATGGAGAACACCAGCGCCACGGCCGTCATCGCCTTCTCGCCGCCGGACAGCAACGAGATGTTGCTGACGCGCTTGCCCGGCGGTCGCGCCATGATGGCCACGCCGGTGTCGAGCAAGTCTTCACCGGTCAATTCCAGATACGCATGCCCGCCGCCGAACAAGTGCGGAAATAGTTCCTGGAAGCCGGCATTGACCTTGTCGAAGGTGTCTTTGAACAGCTGACGCGTTTCGCGATCGATCTTGCGGATGGCGCCTTCCAGCGTTTCCAGTGCCGAAGTCAGGTCCTCGAGCTGCGAGTCCAGATAAGTCTTGCGTTGCGACTGCTCTTCGTATTCCTGGATGGCGGCCAGATTGACCGGTTCCAGTCGCGCAATGCGGCCAGCCAGCGATTCCAGCTCCTGTTGTCGAGCGACCTGATCGGCAACCTCCGGCAAGGCTTCCAGCAACGACGCAAGTTCCAGCCCCGAAACAGCAATGGCTTCGGCAAGTTGCTGGGCGCGCATGTCCAGCGCCTGTGCTTTCAGCCGCTGCTCCGAATGCTGCTCGCGCAGGCCGGACAATTGCCGTTCGATACGCTGACGTTCCATGTCCAGGCGACGGAATTCGGCATCCAGGTTTTCCAGCGCATGCCGTGCCTCGACCAGCTGCTTGTCTACCAGCAATCGTTGGTCGAGATAGGTTTGACGTTCCGCATTGAGTGCTTCCATGGGGTCGGCGCCGCGATCGAGCTGCTCGTCGATTTCGCCACGCCGCGCTTCGAGCTGTTCCAGCTGGTTGCCCATGCGCGCCAGCGCCTGCTCAAGCGAAGCCAACGCGGTGCGCTTGGACTCCATGCCCAAAGCCAGTGCGTGCACCTGTTCGGCGGCTTCACGCGCATTCATGCGGGTTTCCTCGCGCGCTTCGAGCAGGTAGCGGCGCTCGCTTTCAAGCTGACCGCGCTGCTCCTCGAAATTGCCCATGCGCTCGACGGCCTCGTCCAGCCGCGCTCGTGCCTGCCGGGTCTGTTCTTCCAGCGTGGTGCGTGCCGTCGTCAGTTCCTGCAGTTCGGCGCTGATCTTCTCGTTGCGCGCCCGCGCGGTTTCGACCTTGCCGCGATGGCTTTGCAATTGCCCTGCCAGCTCGGACAAACGTCGGTGTGCCAGGTACAGCTCGCGCTGCGCGTCGTCACGCAGGCGCTCGGCCTCCATGCGCTCGCCGCGCAAACTCTCCTGTCGTTCGCCCAACTCACCGAGCTGCCCTTCAAGCGTTTCCACGCGCTGCGTGAGTTGTCGGATCTCGCTTTCGCGGGCCAGCACGCCCAACTGGTTGTCGTTGGCGCGAAGCACACGCGCCCAACCCGGCCCCAGCCATTCGCCGGTGCGCGTAATGATCGACTGATGTGGCGCCAGCGCCGGCATCGATGCCAACCGGGCCTGCGCTTCGTCCAGCGTATCGGCCGTCAACACCTGTCCCAATAGCGCTGTCAGCGCCTGCGGCCCGCGGACCTGCGCAGACAAGGTGCCAGAAGCGCCGCGCTCATGACCTGAGGCATCGAGCAACGACACGCTGGCCTTGTCGAGGCCCTCGAAATGGGTGGCCAGGCTCTGCGCGGAATCGACCAACACGCCATCGAGAAAGCCTGCCAGCACCGTTTCCACGGCCGTTTCCCAGCCCGCTTCAACCTCGAGCACCTCGCCAAGGCGCCGTGCGCCGTCCAACCCCAGACGTGCCAGCCAAGCCGAGGCCGCACCTTCTTCCTGGCCCAACGCGGCATGCTGCAGGGCTTCCAGCGAGGCCAGGCGGCCGCGCGAAGTTTCCAGCTCGCGGCGCACGTCGTCGATCGTCGACTGGACTTGCCGTTGCTCGTCTTCCAGCCGCTCGTGGCGCGCCTTGTGTTCGTCCAGCGTAGCACCCAACATTTCGACCTTTTGCTGCGACTGGTCGTGTTCCTCGGCCAGTCGCATGGCGGCGCCATCAAGCGCATCGACGTCGAAGGCGCGATGTTCGGTAGCAAGAGATTCATGCCGACGTGCATTGTCCACGGCCTGCCGATCAAGATAATCCAAGCGCGTGCGTTCGACTTCGGCTGCACGCGACACCTCGGCAGCATGCCGCGTGTGCGTGTCCCAACGCGCCTGCCAATCGCCAAGACGGGCCTCGGCCTGCTGCTGCGCGGCGGCGGTGTCTTCTTGCAGCTGCACCAGCGTTTCGCGTTGCGGCTCAGCCTCGGCCATGGCCATGCGCAGGCTTTCGGATTGCTCGCGGTCGGCGTGGATGTGGCCGGTCAACTCGGCATGTTCGCGTTCGGCCTCGGCACGCGAACGCTCAAGACGCTCCTTGAGGTCGCGGTTGTACTGCACCTGCTGCTCGACGCGCGCGATCTCGGCGCCCACTTTGTAAACCTCGGCCTGCACGGCGTTGAGATGATCGCTGGCCGCATGGTGTTGCTCGCGTACGTTTTCCAGCTGCGCCTCGGCCTGCCGTTGCTCGGCCGCGGCTTTTTCGATGGCTGTTTCGACTTCGCCCAAGCCGGAACCTTCGGCATCGTGTTGCTGGCGCAAGTCGCGATACTCCAGCGCCTTGAGCTCGGCCTCCTTGTGTTGCTGCTCGGCCTTGAGCGCCTTCCAGCGTTCCGCCGCGCGGGCCTGGCGGTTGAGGTGTTCGAGCTGCTTGTCGACCTCGTCGCGCACATCCTTGACGCGATCCAGGTTTTCGCGCGTGGCCTTGATGCGATTTTCAGTCTCGCGTCGTCGCTCCTTGTATTTGGAAATGCCGGCAGCTTCTTCCAGATGCACGCGCAACTGCTCGGGGCGGGCCTCGATGATCTGCGAAATCATGCCCTGCTCGATGATCGAATAACTGCGCGGTCCCAAGCCCGTGCCCAGGAACAGGTCGGTGATGTCGCGACGCCGACAACGGGTGCCGTTCAAAAAATACTGCGCCTGCCCGTCGCGCGAGACGGTGCGTTTGACTGAAATCTCGTTGTACTTGGCAAACTCGCCCTGCACCGTGCCGTCGGCGTTGTCGAAAATCAGCTCGACAGTGGCCTGCCCCACCGGCTTGCGTGCGTTGGAGCCGGAAAAGATCACGTCGGTCAGTGAGTCGCCACGCAAGCGACTGGCTGCGCTTTCTCCCATCACCCAGCGGATCGCATCAATGATGTTGGACTTGCCGCAACCATTGGGCCCGACCACCGCCGTCATGTTGGTCGGCAAATGCAGCGTGGTCGGATCGACGAAGGACTTGAATCCGGCCAGTTTGATGGTGGTCAGGCGCATGACGGGAGGGTTTCCATGAAGAAAGCGCGGCGCACCCTGCGTCGAGCCAATTGAATCGACACTTTGCCAAGGGTGTCCCCGGGACGCAATATGGCTATATAAACATTAATTGAATCAATGTTATACGTTGTATTATTGATTTACTTTGGCACGCCAGCCTCAATGGCCAGCGCGTGGATGCCCTGGCCCATCAAGTCATCCACGGCGGCATACACCAGCCGATGGCGCGCCAACGGCGGCTTGCCTGCAAAGGCCGCGCTGGCGATGCGTACGCGGTAGTGACCCTGCCCTTCACTGGCGTGGCCAACGTGCTGATGGCCCTCGTCGATGATGTCGAGCATGGTCGGAGCCAACGCCTGCTCCAGCCGTTGGCGGATTTGTGCGATGACGGCTTCGCTCATGGCAAGGTCTGGCGAAACGGGCGCACATCGACGCTGGCGTAGACGCCGGCCACCTTGTACGGATCGGCTTCGGCCCAGGTCGTGGCGGCGGCAAGGCTGTCGAAGGCGGCAATGATCAGGCTGCCGGAAAAGCCGGCCGTGCCCGGATCTTCCGCATCCACCACGGGAAACGGGCCAGCCAGCAACAGCCGGTCAGCAGCATGCAACTGCTGCAAGCGCTCAAGATGGGCCGGGCGTGCTGCCTGACGTCGTGCCAGTGAATCGGTCACATCAAGGGCGGTGATGGCGTACCACATGGTTGTTGCTCTCCGAAGGGTGGGTGCTAGGAAGTAGGAAGCAAGCATAGCGCAGCCAGTTCCGCCGGCCGCTGGCGCTTCATCCGGCGCCCAGGCTGGCCGTGTCGATCACGAAGCGATAGCGCACGTCGCCCTTCAACATGCGCTCATAAGCCGTATTGATCTCGTCGGCGCGAATCACTTCGACATCGGCCGCCACATCGTGAGCGGCACAAAAATCCAGCATTTCCTGAGTCTCGCGGATGCCGCCGATCATCGAGCCGGTCAGGACGCGATTGCCGTGGATCAAGGCGAAGGCATGCACCTCGGCCGGTTCGGGAATGCCCAGCAGCACCATGCTGCCGCGACAGCGCAACAATCCCAGGTAGGCGTTGTAGTCATGCTTGGCCGACACAGTGTCGAGCATCACGTCAAAACGGTTGGCATGCATCGTGAACACGTCCGCATCGCGCGTGCAGACAAAATCGTCCGCGCCCAACGCCAACGCGGCCTCGCGCTTGTCCGACGAATGGCTGAGCACCGTGACCTTCACGCCCATGGCCTTGGCCAGCTTCACGCCCATGTGACCCAACCCGCCCAGGCCAACCACGGCCACCGCATCGCCAGCCTTGACGCCGAACCGGCGCAACGGCGAATACGTCGTGATGCCGGCACACAGCAGCGGCGCCGCGCGCTCCAGCGGGATGCCGGCGGGAACGCGCAACACGTAATTCTCATCCACCACGATGCGCGTCGAATAACCACCATGGGTCGGCCGCGTGCGATCCACCTTGCCATCAACACGCTCGTAACTGTTGTATGTGGCCGTCATGCCCTCGACACAAAACTGCTCGTCGCCCTCACGGCAGGCATCGCAATGCCGGCACGAATCGACAAAGCAACCCACGCCAACGACATCGCCCACTTTCCAGCGGTTGACCTCGCCGCCGATGGCCGAGACATGGCCGACGATCTCGTGGCCCGGCACCATCGGGAAAAGCCCCTTGCTCCATTCGTCGCGTACTTGATGGATGTCCGAATGGCACACGCCGCAATAGTCGATGTCAATTTGCACGTCATGCAGGCCCATGGCGCGACGCTCGATGACAAACGGACCCAGTGGTGCATGAGCATGAGCGGCGGCATAGGCGGGGATCGGCATCGCTGGCTCCCAACATCATCGGGTGAGGACAGATCAGCATAAACCACACCGCCCTCGCATGGCAGCGCGATTGATCGACACCAGGGCTGCAGTATGCCACGCGGTCGAAGGCCACGTTTATACTCGTCGCATTCGACCGTATGGAAACCCTGCATGCCCGCCCGCCGCCTGCGCATTACCTCTCCACACGATCGTGATTTCGAACGCGATATCGAGCGCATCAAGCACGAGCAGGACTTGCCATTGGCCTTTCCGGACGACGTCGAGCAAGCCGCCGCCGAGGCCGCCCGGCATCCGCGCCTGCCGGGCCTTGACCGCACCGACATCCCGTTCGTGACCATCGATCCGCCCGGCGCCATGGACCTGGATCAGGCCTTGCACATCGAACGCCACGGCGACGGCTACCGCGTGCACTATGCCATTGCCGACGTCGCCGCCTTTGTCACCGCCGGCGATCCGGTTGATCTGGAAGCCCAGCGCCGCGGCGAGACGCTGTACGGCGCCGACCGCAAAATCCCGCTGCACCCGAAAAGCCTGTCCGAAGACGCTGCGTCCCTGCTGCCCGATCAAGTGCGGCCGGCCTTGCTGTGGACCATTGACCTGGATGCCGACGGCGAAGACACCGACATCGACGTACGCCGGGCACTGGTCAGGAGCCGTGCAAAACTCGATTACGACGGCGTGCAGGCCGATATCGATGCCGGTCGCATTGCACCCATGTGGCAACTGCTGCGCGAAGTCGGCGAACGTCGCATCCGTCGCCAGCACCAGCGCGGTGCCATCAGCCTCGACATGCCCGAGCAGGAAATCGGCATCAAGGATGGCCATTGGATGCTGACCTACCGCGGCCGGCACCCCGTCGAAGAATGGAACGAACAGATTTCGCTGTTGACTGGCATGGCTGCGGCCCAGCTCATGGTCAAGGCGCAAACCGGGCTGCTGCGCACCCTGCCCAAAGCCGAACCCGTCGTCGCCACGCGCCTGCGCCATACCGCCCATGCACTGGACATCGACTGGCCAGCGAATCTGTCCACATCCGACTTCATCAACGCCCTGCGCGCCGACGTACCCGCCCACGTGGCCATGATGCTGGCTTGCACCGCCATGCTGCGCGGCGCCGACTACATCACCTTCCACGGCGAACTGCCGCCAGCGCGCCAACACGCCGGCCTGGCTGCCGAATACACACATACCACAGCGCCCCTGCGGCGCTTGGTCGACCGCTACTGCGGCGAAATCTGCGTGGCGCTCTGCGCCGGCAAAGCCGTCCCGGCATGGGTCCTGGACGCACTGCCCAGCCTGCCCGAGCGTATGCGCGAAGCCAGCCACCGCGCCAGCCGCTACGAACATGCCGTGGTCGATCTCGTCGAAGCCGTGCTTCTGCAGCACCGCGTGGGCGAAGTCTTCACCGGCAGCATCATCGAAGTCGACCGCCACCACCCCGAGCGTGGCGACGCCATGGTGCGTGACCCCGCCATCGAAGCGCGCGTCAGTGGCGATCAGCCGCTGCCGCTTGGCGAACGCATCCAACTGAAACTGCTCGAAGCCAATCCCGAGCAGCACCAAGTGCGTTTCCGGCTGGTTTGACATCAGGGCTTCCCGGCACCGGGGTGAACTCAATTACAAAATGCAATCTCGTGCCCATGACCTGCACCCCGCCATCCGTACCACGCGATTGCAGGTAAAGTCCGTTCACCCAGAGAGGACGCACATGCGCAAGAGCAGATTCAGCACCGAGCTGATCATCGGGTTCATCAAGCAAGTCGAAGCGGGCATGGTGGTGGCGGACCTGAGCCGACAGCACGGATTCTGCCCGGCCAGGTTCTACCAGTGGCGGGCCAAGTACGGCGGCATGGAGACGGCGGATGCGCAGCGCCTCAAGACGCTGGAAGGCGAGAACGGCCGGCTCAAGAAGCCCCTGGCCGAAGCGTACCTGGACACCAAGGCGCTGAAGATCGGCTTCGGGGTAAAACACTAGCCTCGCAGCTGCGACGCGCGGCAGCTCGGCGCATGCTGGATCTTGTCAGCGATAGCCCCCGCCGAATCACTTGGAGTGTTGCACTTCGAGTGTGGATTCACCGCACGAACTGGTTCCAGCTCCGCGAGGGATGCTGCTGTCGTTCTGCCCTCACCATCAAATTTGATGCGCCGGATCACCCACCGGGCCGGGTGACGGCTCGCCGCCGGCCTGCGGCGGCGTGGGAGGCTGTGGCGCGGGCTTGTCCCAGTCCTTCGGCGGCTCGGGACGGTGGCCGGCCATGATGGCGTCGATCTGCGTGCTGTCGATGGTTTCGTACTTGAGCAGCGCCTCGGCCATGATGTGCAACTTGTCCATGTTCTCGGTGAGCAGGCGGCGCGAGGTGGCATAGGCCTCGTCGAGGATGTTGCGCACCACTTCGTCGATCTTGCGCGCTGTCTCGTCGGACACGTTCTTGTGCTGGCTGACCGATCGGCCGAGGAACACTTCTTCCTCGTCCTCGGCGTAAGTCACCGGGCCAAGCTCGTCGGACAGGCCCCACTTGGTGACCATGTTGCGCGCCATCTTGGTGGCTCGCTCGATGTCGTTGGAGGCGCCGGTGGTGACGCGATCCTCGCCGAAGATCAACTCTTCGGCCACGCGCCCGCCGTACAACGAGCACAGCTGCGAGTGGATGGTGGTCTTGTTGAGCGAGTACTTGTCGGCTTCGGGCAGGTACATCGTGACGCCCAGTGCGCGTCCGCGCGGGATGATCGTGACCTTGTAGACCGGATCATGCTCGGGCACCAGACGGCCAACGATGGCATGGCCCGACTCGTGATACGCCGTGAGCTTCTTCTCGTCTTCGCTCATGGCCATCGAGCGACGCTCGCTGCCCATCAAGATCTTGTCCTTGGCCTTTTCCATGTGCGCCATGGTCACTTCGCGCGCATTCTCGCGCGCCGCGAACAAGGCCGCCTCGTTGACCAGATTGGCCAGATCCGCACCGGAGAAACCCGGCGTGCCGCGTGCGATCAGCGCCGGCTCGACATCGGCCGCCATCGGCACCTTGCGCAGGTGCACGCGAAGGATCTGCTCGCGGCCCTTGACGTCGGCGAGTCCCACCACGACCTGGCGGTCAAAACGACCCGGGCGCAGCAAGGCCGGGTCGAGCACGTCCGGACGGTTGGTCGCGGCAATCACGATGACTCCTTCGCCGCCCTCAAAGCCATCCATCTCGACCAGCAACGCATTCAGCGTCTGCTCGCGCTCGTCGTGACCGCCGCCCAGGCCGGCGCCACGGTGACGGCCGACGGCGTCGATTTCGTCGATGAAGATGATGCACGGCGCATGCTTTTTGGCCTGATCGAACATGTCGCGCACGCGACTGGCACCGACGCCGACGAACATCTCGACGAAGTCCGAACCCGAGATCGAGAAAAACGGCACCTTGGCCTCGCCGGCGATGGCCTTGGCCAGCAAGGTCTTGCCGGTGCCTGGCGGACCGACCATCAACACGCCACGCGGAATGCGCCCGCCGAGCTTCTGGAACTTCGCCGGATCGCGCAGGAATTCGACCAGCTCGCCGACTTCCTCTTTGGCTTCCTCGCAACCAGCCACGTCACCAAATGTGACCTTCACCTGATCCTCGCCCTGCAACTTGGCGCGCGACTTGCCGAAGCTCATCGCGCCACGGCCGCCGCTGCCTGACTGCATCTGGCGCATGAACCAGAAAAACAGGACCACGATGATGATGATCGGACCCCAGTTGAACAACAGGGCCAACAACGAGAAACCGCTGCTCGATGGTTGCTGGGTGACCTGCACGCCGTGCTTCAGCAGCTTGGGCATCAACGAGTCATCGTTGTACGGCGCCACGGTGGTCAGTGCGCTGCCATCTTTCAACTGGCCCTTGATGGTGGCCGGAATCTTGGAGCTGATGGTCACCTTGGCAACATTGTTGTTCTGGACCTGCTGCACGAAAGCCGAATACGACATCTTCTGCGCCGCATTTCCGTGCGGTGCAAAACTCTGGAAGACGGCAACAAGCACCACCGCGATGATGAGCCAGAGCAGCAATTGTTTGACCATGGAATTCATGCGCTTTGCATTTCCTACAGTTTCCAGTCAGCGACGATCGCTGGCCAGTGCATAGACCTCGCTCGAGCGCGCGCGCGAGGCTTTGGGTTTGCGCATCGTGACGTGCCTGAAGTCGGCACGCAAGTCGCGCACGTAATCATCAAAACCGGCGCCCTGGAAAAGCTTGACAAGGAACGCCCCGCCCGGTACCAGCCAATCCCGTGCAAAAGCATGCGCCAATTCGGCCAGATGCATTGCGCGGGCCTGATCAGCCACGAGCACACCACTCATATTGGGGGCCATATCCGAGAGGACAAGGTCGACGCGAGCTCCCTGCAAGTACGTCTCCAGCGTCTGCAATACCGTATCCTCGCGAAAGTCCCCCTCGATGAAATCCACGCCGCCGATGCCCTGCATGGGCAGGATGTCCAACGCAATCACGCGCCCTGTCTCACCCATGCGTGCGCGTACCAACTGCGACCAGCCGCCTGGCGCCGCGCCCAGATCGACCACGGTCATGCCGGGTTTCAGCAGCCGATCGCGTTCGAGCAGTTCCTCCAGCTTGAAGGCGGCGCGCGAGCGCCAGCCCTCCGCTTGAGCACGTTTGACGTACACGTCGTCGAAATGCTCCCGCAGCCAGCGGGAACTGCTTTTGCTGCGGGCCATGTCGACACAGTCCAAGGCTGTTCATTGCGCCTACATGATAACCTTTAGCACCTTGCCTTCGCGAGCCGAACCTGAACGCCATGACTCCACCATCCCGCCCCCGCTCACCCGGTGCCAACTTGCGAACGCCGCGCAAGCCCGCCGATCAAGCACGTGGCAGTACACGGCGACCGGCCGCCATCAAGCGCGAATCCCGCGCCACCAAGACAGCGATTGCCGTCGCCTCCAAACCGTTGACACCCTCCCAGCGTCGCTATCTGCGCGGCCTGTGCCACAACCTCAAGCCATTGATCCTGATTGGAAACAAGGGCGTCACCCCCAGCCTTGCGGCCGAACTCGGACAAACCCTCGACCATCATGAACTGGTCAAGATCAAGCTCTCAGGTGGCGATCGCGAGGAACGCCAGCAGCAACTCGATGTCCTTCTCGAAGCCAGCGGCGCCGAACTGGTGCAGCAAATCGGCCATGTGGCCAGCGTGTTTCGTCGCAACCCGGACCAACCCAGGCTGGCACTGCCGAACTGAATCACGGCCTCATGGAACTGCAATTCGAACACCCTGGCGACTATCCCTACGTCCACCATGTCGATGCCCATGTCATCACCGTGGTTGACAAGGAACTGTGTCGGCTCGATGCCAGCTTCATCCTGACCGGTGATGGCGTCATCGAACACTGGCCGGTGACCGATGCGTGCTCGATGCAATTGTCGGACATCGAACCTCTGCTCGCCTCCCGCCCCGACGTCATCCTGCTTGGCACCGGCACCTTGCAGGTGTTCCCGCCGGCCGCGATCATGGCCGCCATTCTCAAGCAGGGCATCGGCATCGAGCCGATGACCAATGCCGCCGCCGCGCGCACGCATGTCGTGCTGGCCGGTGAGGGCCGCAAGGTGGTCGCCGCCTTCATCCTGTAAGCGTCAACGCTGGGGCAGGAAGCTCATCGGATCGACCGGTTTGCCCTTGTAGCGAATCTGGAATTCCAGCTCATCACGCGCGGCGCCGACCGAACCCATGCGGGCGATGATCTGGCCAGCCTTGACGTGTGCGCCTTCTTCCACCAGCCGCTTGCCATTGTGGCCATACACGGACATGTAATGGTTCTTGTGCCGGATCACGACCAGCTCGCCGTAACCCACCAGGCCATTGCCGCTGTACAGAACCACACCGTCAGCCGCTGCGCGCACCGGCTCGCCGGCCGTCCCGGCAATCGTGATGCCCGGCATCGTGCTGTTTTGCACAAAATGGTTCGTCACCGTTCCCGCCGCAGGCCAGCGCCAGGCAATGCCAGCTGCCGCACGTGTCGCACCAGGAGTGGCGATCGATGCACCGGCGGCATCCGGCACGACCGGTGTGCGTGCGGCTGCCACCACCGTGGTCGGGGCGGTTTCCGCTGCGGACCTTTTGCCGGCCGTGGAAACAACCGCTTTCGCCGCCTGTGATGGCACGTCCGGAACGGCAGGAGCTGGCGCCGCAGCGGGCACCACTGTCTGGAACACGGGAGTCTGCGCTGTCACGACAGTCTGGGCAGGCGGCGCGGACAGGCGCAACACCTCGCCAGGATAAATCCGGTACGGCGCACTGATTCCGTTCCAGCGCGCCAGCTGGTGATAATCGACCTGGGCGCGAAAGGCGATGCTGAACAGCGTGTCACCACGCACGACCGTGTAGTGATCGTGCGCGATTTGACCGCTGGCATGCACCGGCATGCCGTCATCGTTGGTCTGGACGACCACCGAACGATGCAATGGCGGCACGCCGCAGCCAGTCACCACGGCAGCCACCCCCACGGACAGCAGGCAGGCGCGAATGCGTGTCGATGCAAACATGGATTCAAGCATGGCCATTCCCTGTTCAAGACCTGGGCAAGCATGGCGCCCGTGCCCCCACCATACGACCACGGTGGTGCGCCAGCGTTCAAGGATTCGTTGTCCGCACTGTCGCATCACTCAGGCCAACCCTCCGAGCAGCGGCACGAAACTGACATCGCCGAGGTTTTCACTTTCCAGCGAGCCATCCTCGAGTTTGCGCAAACGCACCAGCACCTGTTTTCCGGACGGCCCGACCGGCGCCACCAATACGCCACCCGTGGCCAGTTGATTGCCAAGTCGGCGCGGAATCCCTGCCCCGGCTGCCGTGAGGATGATGGCATCGAAAGGCGCCTCCTCCGGCCAACCGAGACAACCGTCATCATGGCGCGAACGCAGGTGCTTCAGGCCGATCTGGCGAAAACGCCGACGCGCCTGACGCAACAATTCCTCGATGCGCTCGACGGTGAAGACGTGCATGCCGAGCAGGGACAACACGGTGGCTTGGTAACCCGAACCGGTGCCGATTTCCAGCACCCTCCCGGGTACGCCGCCTTCAATCAGCGCCTCGCTCATGCGTGCCACCACCCACGGTTGCGAAATGGTCTGACCGTGTCCGATGGGCAAGGCCGTGTTTTCGTAGGCACGCGGAGCCAGTGCCTCGTCGACGAACAAGTGACGCGGTGTTCGTCGGATGACTTCGAGCACGCGCAGGTCGTGGATGCCTTCGTCGCGCAACTGCATGGCCAGCCGATCGCGTGCGCGTTGCGACGTCAGACCTTCGCCGCGCAAGGCGGATGCGGGCAAGGCAAACACGCTCAAACCGCACTCCCGGCATCGGCTTTGCTGGCCGACAGCGCCCCGACCCAGCTGCCGACTTTTTCCAGTGCCTGAAAACGGGTCAGATCCACGTGCAATGGCGTGATCGAAATGCATCCACGCCGCACGGCATCGAAATCGGTGCCGGGGCCGGCGTCGTCCACTTCACCCACCGGGCCGATCCACCACATAGGCCGGCCCCGCGGATCGGTCTGTGCAATGCACGGCTCGGAGCGATGCCGTCGGCCCAACCGCGTCACCTCGAAGCCCGCGATCTCCGCCCACGGCCGATCCGGCACATTGACGTTGAGAATGGTGTCGGCCGGCAACGGATCGGTCAGCAAGCGCTGCATCAGCATCAGTACCGCCCGTGCCGCGGAGTCGTAATGTTCGCCGCGATGTTCGCGCGTCACCAGCGACACCGCGATCGCCGGCAAGCCGCAATACCGCCCTTCCATCGCCGCCGACACCGTGCCCGAATAGATGACGTCATCGCCCATGTTGGCGGAATTGTTGATGCCCGACACCACGATGTCGGGATCCTCGTCGAGCAGGCCGGACAAGGCCAGGTGCACACAGTCGGTCGGCGTGCCGGCCACGCGATAACGCCCGTCATCCATGCGCAGCACACGGATGGGCTGATCCAGCGTCAACGAATTGCTGGCGCCGGAACGATCGCGGTCAGGCGCCACCACGGTGACTTCGCCGACCGCCGCCAAACGCTCGGCCAATACATGGATGCCAGGAGCATCCACACCATCATCATTGCTTACCAATACGCGCATCAATCATCCATTGGCTGGAGCACCGTGATGGCGCCGCGAATCACAAGGCTTGATTCTAGCCCATTGGTCAGCGACACCTGCGCTCAACGCCGGCCACATCACGTTGTCGCCAGCTCCCTGACGACCACCGTGGCATAGGCTCCGGCCGGCAAGGCAAACTGCAGCCGCAAGGTGCCCTCGTCCTGCCAATGCCAATCCAGACCGGTGGGCAACAAACGCAAGGGGCGCCGATCCTGATCCAGTCCCGCGCGCTCCAAATCCTCGGCCAGGTCGGCGTGATCCTTGATGATGGCATCCTCGATGGCGCGTGCTTCGCCTTGCGTCGGCAATCCGCCACGTCCCCACAATGGCCCTGACGGATGAATGTCGCCGGCGGCCAGACGCTGTTGCAAGGCTGGCGTGTACGCCTCGGGGCCGAACCATGAATGCGAGCCAGCCAGGCACCAGATCTCGCCATCCAGCGCCTGATCCCAAGCATTGCGCCGCACCCGTTCGGCCAGCACACCATTGAACAGGTGCGCGCGTGCCGCCGACAGCAGCATCGAACGCGTGGTGCGATCCACACGACGGCCGGCGAACATGGCGCGCGCACGCTCGACGTTGGCACCGCCATGGCCGAAACGCTGTTCGCCGAAATAATTGGGCACGCCACGGCTGGCAATCGCGGCAAGCACCTGCCCGGCCCGGTCGCGATCACCGGCCACGTTACGCAGCACCAGCGTGAAACGGTTGCCGGCCAGCGCACCACGCTTGAGCTTGCGTCGGTGCCGGGCACTCGAGAGCACGTGCACTTCGGCATGCGGAAAGGTCGACCAATCCGGTTCCGGCCGTCCTGCCAATTGCACGCTGAATGCCTGCCGGGTCAGCGCCTGCCGGTCCTTGAGGCCGGCAAAACCCACCGCCGCCGGACCGACGCCGGCAAATCGCGCCAGCTCGCGCGCCACCCATTCGGTGTTGGCGCCACGCTTTTCCACATCCAGCAGGACATGCTCACCGTCGCCATCGGCGGCATAGCCGAGGATTTCCTCGACGAGGAAATCCTCCGGCACGCTGCGCAGCACTGCCGTCAAGGCGGCGCCGCCATGTGCGCGAGGCAATTCGTCACGATCTTCAGTGGTCATCGACGGTACGGCCGCTGACAGGAGTCAAAGCGGTGGCGGGCCCGATGACTTGATAAAACACCTCGCCCGGTTTTATCAGACCGAGATTGTTGCGTGCACGCGCCTCGACAGCTTGATCACCGTGCTTGAGGTCCTTGACGTCGGCCGCCAGCGCCTGATTGCGTTGCACCAGTTTGGCGTTCTGCGCCTTCTGCGCGGCCACACTGCCGCGCAGTGCATGAATGCCACGCATGCCGCCATGGCCAAGCCACAGCTTCGCCTGCAACGCGATCAGCAGGACGATCAGCAGCAAGCCGAGCCAGCGCCAGTACTTCATGGCCGGTCAGCCATGCCTCAGCACGGCAGCTCCGCCAGATTCGGGAAGGCATCGCGTCCGGCGTAACGCGCGGCGCCGCCCAGCTGCTCCTCGATGCGCAACAACTGGTTGTACTTGGCAATGCGGTCGCTGCGACTGAGCGAACCGGTCTTGATCTGCGTGGCACTGGTGGCCACCGCGATGTCGGCGATGATGGTGTCCTCGGTTTCGCCGGAGCGGTGTGAGACCACCGCGGCGTAACGCGCTGCATCGGCCATGGCAATCGTTTCAAGTGTTTCGGACAGCGTGCCGATCTGGTTGACCTTGACCAGGATGGCATTGGCGATGGCATCGGCGATGCCTTGGCGGAAGATCGCCGGATTGGTGACGAAGTTGTCGTCGCCGACCAGCTGCACGCGCTTGCCCAGACGTTCGGTCAGCAGTTTCCAGCCGGCGCTGTCGCCCTCGGCCATGCCATCTTCGACCGTGATGATCGGGTACTTGTCGACCCAGCCGGCCAGCACGTCGACGAACTGCGCCGAATCGTACTTGCGGCCTTCACCGGTCAGATCGTACTTGCCATCACGATAGAACTCGCTGCTGGCGGCATCCAGACCCAGCGCGATGTCGCGGCCGGCCGTGAAACCGGTCTTGCCGATGGCTTCGAGAATGGTTTCGATGGCTTCCTCGTTGGAGCGCAGGTTCGGCGCGAAACCACCTTCGTCGCCCACCGAAGTAGCGTGACCGTGCTGCTTGAGCACGGACTTCAAGGCGTGAAACACCTCGGCGCCATAACGCAACGCTTCGGCAAAGCTCGGCGCGCCGAGCGGCAGCACCATGAACTCCTGCACATCGACGTTGTTGTCCGCGTGCGCACCGCCGTTGATGATGTTCATCATCGGCAGCGGCAGCAGGCCAGGTTTGCCGTTGGACAGGTAATGCCACAGCGGCACCTGACGCGAGACCGCCACCGCACGCGCCGCCGCCAGCGACACGCCGAGGATGGCATTGGCACCCAGATTGCCCTTGTTGGGTGTGCCATCCAGTTCGATCAGGCATGCATCCAGCCCCTGCTGGTCGGCGGCATCGCGGCCCTTGATCGCCGCGGCCATGACACCGTTGACGTTGGCAACCGCCGTGCGCACGCCCTTGCCGCCGTAGCGGGACTTGTCGCCATCACGCAGCTCCACCGCTTCACGGCTGCCGGTGGAGGCGCCGGACGGCACAGCGGCGCGGCCCATGCTGCCATCGGCCAGGGTGACTTCGGCTTCGAGCGTGGGGTTGCCGCGCGAGTCGAGGATTTCGCGGGCGTGGACGCGGGTGATGTCAGTGCTCATGAATGATGGCTACCTTTCGGGTCAAAGCTGCTGTTCGAGAAAACCGCGTCGTTTGGTGATCTGATCGAGTTCCATCAGGGTTTCCAGCAAGGCCTGCATGTGTTGCAGCGGCCACGCATTGGGTCCGTCGCTGAGCGCCTTGGCCGGGTCGGGATGGGTCTCGGCAAACAGACCCGCCACGCCCGTGGCCACGGCAGCTCGCGCCAGCACCGGCACGAACTCGCGCTGCCCGCCCGAACTGGTGCCCTGCCCGCCCGGCAGCTGCACCGAGTGGGTGGCATCGAACACCACCGGGCAGCCGGTCGCACGCATGATCGCCAGGCCGCGCATGTCCGACACCAGGTTGTGGTAGCCGAAACTGGCGCCGCGTTCGCACACCATGATGTGGTCGTTGCCGGCCGCACGGGCCTTGTCGACCACGTTAACCATGTCGCTTGGCGCGAGGAACTGACCCTTTTTTATATTGACCGGTTTGCCGACCGCGGCCACGCGCTGGATGAAGTCCGTCTGCCGGCACAGGAAGGCCGGCGTCTGCAGCACGTCGACGACCTCGGCCACTTCGTCGAACGGCGTGTATTCGTGCACGTCGGTCAACACCGGCACGCCGACCTGCTTCTTCACTTCGCCCAGGATGCGCAGGCCTTCGGCCATGCCCAGGCCACGGAAGCTCGCGGCCGAGGAACGATTGGCCTTGTCGAAACTGGACTTGAAGATGAACGGGATACCGAGTTTGCCGGTGATCTCCTTGAGCGTGCCGGCGGTATCGACTTGCAACTGCTCCGATTCGATCACACAGGGACCCGCGATCAGGAACAGGGGATGTTCAAGACCGACCTCGAAACCACACAGCTTCATGCGTGCACTCCTGCCGTCACGGCGGCCAATCGCTGGCCATCGCGCACTGCCTTGTATTCGCGCGCGGCACGCACGAAGCCAATGAAGAGCGGATGGCCATCGCGCGGCGTGGAAGTGAACTCGGGGTGTGCCTGGCAAGCCAAAAACCATGGATGCTGCTGCGGTGGCAGCTCGATCATTTCGACCAGCAAGTCGTCCATCGACTTGCCCGACACCACCAGCCCCAGCTCTTCGAACCGCTGGCGATAGCGGTTGTTGAATTCATAGCGGTGCCGATGGCGCTCGCGTACCACGTCATGTCCATACAGTTCGTGCGCCAGCGTGCCAGCCTTCAGGCGGCACTCCTGCGCACCCAGGCGCATGGTGCCGCCCAGATCCGACCCCTCGTTGCGCTGCTCGACATCGCCCGTGGCCGTCGTCCACTCGGTAATCAGCGCGATCACCGGCTCCTCGGCGTGGCGATTGTTCTCGCTCGAATCGGCACCACTCAACCCGGCCACATGTCGGGCAAAATCGATCACCGCCGCGTGCATGCCGTAGCAGATGCCGAAATACGGAATGCGATGCTCGCGGGCGAACTGCGCGGTCTGGATCTTGCCTTCGAAGCCGCGCTTGCCGAAGCCGCCAGGCACCAGGATCGCGTCCACACCCGCCAGCACCTTGTCGGCGCCTTCGATCTCGACCTGTTCGGAATCAAGCCACTTCAGGTTGACCCGGGTACGCTGCTTGATGCCGCCGTGACGCAACGCCTCGCCCAGCGATTTGTAAGCGTCCTTGTGCTCGACGTATTTGCCGACGATGGCAACCGTCACCTCGTCATCAGGGTGCTCCACGGCATCGATCACCTGCTTCCATTCGTCAAGATTGACAGCCTTGGCATCCAGCCGCATACGCTGGACCACGATCTCGTCCAACCCCTGCTGCTGCAGCGACAACGGCAATTTGTAGATGACATCCATATCCGCGGCGCTGATGACAGCCTGCTCCGGCACGTTGGTGAACAAGGCGATCTTGCGCCGCTCGGCGTCCGGTAGCGGCTGCTCGCTACGGCATACCAGCACGTCAGGCTGGATGCCGATCGAGCGCAGTTCCTTGACCGAGTGCTGGGTCGGCTTGGTTTTGATCTCGCCGGCGGCCTTGATGAACGGCACCAGGGTCAGATGCATGAACAGGCACTTGTCCGGACCATGCTCGGATCGCAGCTGACGAATTGCCTCGAGGAAGGGCAGCGATTCGATGTCACCGACCGTGCCGCCGATCTCGACCAAGGCCACGTCGTGGTCGCGCGTGGCCTCGTAAACGCAGTGCTTGATCTCGTCGGTGATGTGCGGGATGACCTGCACCGTCGCGCCGAGATAATCGCCGCGCCGCTCCTTGCGGATCACGGCCTCGTAGATCTTGCCGGTGGTAATCGAGTGGCGTCCGGTCAGGCGCGTGCGCACGAAACGCTCGTAATGGCCAAGATCGAGGTCGGTCTCGGCGCCATCGTCGGTGACGTACACCTCGCCGTGCTGGAACGGACTCATCGTGCCCGGGTCGACGTTGATGTAGGGGTCAAGCTTCATCAGCGTGACGTCGAGCCCGCGCGCTTCAAGCAGCGCAGCCAGCGAGGACGCCGCGATACCCTTGCCGAGAGAGGACACCACGCCGCCGGTGACGAAGATCAGGGGGGTCATGAGCAAAGCCAGTGCTGGAAAGCCTCATTTTACAGATTCGAGGCTGGAACTGCACCGTGAAATCATCGTTCACAGGCAAATCCACGCACTGTTTGCGTTCCGCCATGGACAAAACCAGCCCGCAGGCGCGGATACGCCATGACACACGCATCCACGACGATGCGGCGGTCTTTGCCTGTCGGCCGTGACAGAGAGCCAAACAAACGCGGCGGCACGGTCTTCCACCTGTGCCGCCGCCTTGATTGTCGCCAGAGCCATCCCTGCCGGTCGATGCCGGCGGGGGTGGCCTTGCACCGAACTCAGTGCTTCTTCGGCACCGGTCCCTGCACTACCTGAACCAGCTGAGCCGGCTTGACGTACTTCCTGAATGCCGCCTGCACCTGTGCCGCGGTCATGTCCAGATAATGCCTGGCCGCCACCATCGGCTCGTTGAGCGGCAAACCGTCAATACTCCAGCCAAGCAGCGAGCTGGCAATGGAACCGACACTGGACACACGCAACGGAATGGAGCGGATTTCCGCCTGCTTGGCGTTGCGCAGCTCATCCGGATTGACCGGGGTATCAAGCATCGCATGCAGGTTCTTCCGGACCAGCACGTCGACCGGCGCGACCTTGGAAGGATCGCTGGCGTACTGCACGTAGAAGAGCGAACGTGAACGCCCGAAGCTCATGCCCGAACCGGCGCCGTAGGCGTAACCATGCTTCACGCGAATATCGACCATGAGGCGCGAAGCAAAGCCATTCCCGCCCAGCACGTCATTGCCCAATTGCAAGGCATAGCGCTCCGGGTTGTGCACATTCAGGGCCAGCGTTTGTGCCATCAGCACCTGATCCTGCGACGCGTAGCTGTTGGGGACGACGGTGTAATGCGCCTTGTTGGCGGGCACCGGCTTGAGCAACACGTTCGGCTTCGGGCCGACTGCCTTCCATGCACCGAAGTATTTCTCGACCTCGGCTTTGGCCTTGGCGGGAGTGACATCACCGACGATGACAATGGTGGTCATGTCCGGCCGATAGGTCTGCCGATAATAGTTTTTGACTTCGGCCAGATCGAGCCTGCCGACGGTGGCCGGCGTGGCCTGACGCAAGGCCGGGTCACCTGCCGAATACAGGCCCTTGTACAGCGCCCGCATGGTTTTGTAACCCGGCGATTGCAGCATGCCGGCCAGGCTCCGTGCCAGCGTTTTCTGCTGGATGCCAAAGGCCTTCTGCGGCAATGCCGGATGCAGCTCGTTGGCAGCCAGCAATTGCATGCCGCGGTCGAAATGATTGCTGGGCACGGCCAAACTGAAGCTGCTGCCACCGGATTCGCTGGCGGCAATGCCATCCAGCGCCTTGTGGAAGGCCTGGCGATCGAGCTTATGTGTGCCGTAATCGAACAGCATGTCGAGCAAACTGCTGACACCTTCCTGCCCCTTTGGTTGCTGCAATTTGGCGTTCTGGTCGATGCGGCCCACCACGGTCACGGTCTTGCTGATGCTCTCGGGCTGCACGATCAACTTTATGCCATTGGGCAAATGCATCGTGACCGGGTCGAGCGTCCAGTGCGGCATGGACAGTTTGGCCAGTGCCTTGCTGGCCCATGTTGGCAACGGCGCCGTCAGCTTGTCGTTGCTGCCGAATTTTTCGGTGCCGCCAAAGCCCTGGCTGTGCGGCGGGCGCTTGCCGTTGGCACTGGGCGTGAGCACGATGGTGACGCGCTGATCATGCGTGAGGTACTTGCGTGCCACCCGGTCCACTTCGGCCGGCGTGATGGCCTGAATCAGTGTTTGGGCATCCTTGGGCGAGTCGACACCTTGCCAGGCGATGGCTTGCGACCATGATTGCGCCAGTCCGGTCAGGCTGTTTTTGCTGAACTCGTAATCCGATGCCGCTTGGCGCTTGGCTGCCGCCACCAGGTCGGCCGACACGCCATGCTTTAGGAGGTTGTCGACCACGGCCTGCAAATGCACCTGCGCAGTCTTGGCACTGCCACCCTTGGGAAAGCCCACTTCGATGATGCCCATGCCGCCGTGCGCGAACGATTGCGCACCGGCATCGGCGCTGAGCACCTTGCCCTGCGCGGCCAGGTCCGACAACTGGCTGCGCGCGTTGTTGAGCACGTCCATCAACACCTGCAGCGCGGCGTAGTCCTGCGAACGCTGCCCCGGGAAGCGATAAATGAACTCGACCGAGCCGGTGGCATCCGGCGTGGTCTTGGCAATGGTCTGCGACTTGAACGGCTTGAAGACAGCCGGCTTGCGTGTCGGCAGTTCGGCCCTTGGAATGTCCCCGAACAACTGCTTGATCTTCGTGAGCGTCGCCTCGGGGTCGACGTCACCCGCCACCACCAGCAACGCGTTGTTGGGCTGGTACCACTTGTTGTAGAAACCTTCAAGGATGGCGTGCGTGGTCTTGTCGAACGACGGCCGTGTGCCCAACGCACCTGCCGCATAACCCGTGCCCGCAAACACGATCTTCTGCGCCTGCTGGTAGGCCAGCTCATCGGGACTGGAAATGTCGCGTGACACTTCCTGTTCGATGGCGCCTTTTTCGAGGCTCCAATCCTTCTTCGTCAACAACGCGCCACGCATGCGCAGCGATTCGATCTTCAGTAGCAGGTCGGCGTATTGCGCCGGCGCGACGAAGAAATACTGTGTGCCGTCCTCGGTGGTGAATGCGTTGTTTTCCGCGCCCATCTTGCCGGTCAGTTCGTTGAGCTGGGCACCGGTCAGTCCCTTGATGTTGCGGAACATCATGTGTTCCAGCGCGTGCGCCGTGCCCGGGAATCCCTTGGGCGCCTCGTAGCCGCCGGTCTTGTAGGTGATCTGCGTGGTCACTGTCGGCGACAGCTTGTCCGCGACGATCACCACTTCCAGACCATTGTGCAGCGTGGCCCGCAACACGTTGCCGTGCTGCGTCTGCGTCGCGGAAGCCGGCGCTGCCGCCCACACCGGCTGCACGCCGCCAACCACCAGACCGATCCCCAGCGCCACAGCCAACGCCAATGGCGTCACCTTGCCATGATATTTCATTGATCCTTCTCCCAAGGGCAATCAGAAAATCCGACGCACCCGCCCTCTCAGAGGCACGTCAGCGATACTGACAACCTGCCGAGGATAATCGGATCATGACCCGTGTGACAACGTCGAAGGCATGGCTGGCTGCAACCACCCGCACCGCAGCATGCCAAAGCCGGAGTCAGCCTTGTGGCCGCATGTACGGAAACAGCAGCACGTCGCGAATGGACGGCACGCCGGCCAGCAGCATCACCAGACGATCGATGCCCACGCCCAGACCTCCGGTCGGCGGCAGGCCGATTTCCAGCGCGGTGATGTAATCGGCGTCGTAGTGCATGGCCTCATCGTCGCCCGCATCAAGCGCTTCGACCTGGGCCCGGAAGCGTGCGGCCTGATCCTCCGGATCGTTCAGCTCGGAAAAGCCATTGGCGATTTCCTTGCCGTTGATGAACAGTTCGAAGCGGTCGGTCATCTCCGGATCGGCATCGTTGCGCCGTGCCAGCGGCGAGATTTCCAGCGGGTGCGCGGTGACGAAGGTCGGCTGGACCAGGGTTTCCTCGACCGTGGCTTCGAAGATTTCCAGCAGCAGTTTGCCCCAGCCCCAGGCCGACTTGACCTTGATGCCAAGACGCGCGGCATGCGCCGCCATGGCGTCGCGGTCGCGCAGCTCTTCGCGCATGATGTCCGGATTGCGTTCGAGCACGCCATCATCCATGCGCAAGCGCCGAAACGGCTGGCCGAGGTCGATGTCGTTGCCGTCCCACGGGCGTAGCGTGGAGTCGCACACGTTTTCGGCCAGGTCACGAATCATGCCTTCGGTAAGATCCATGATGATCTCGTAATCGGCATAGGCGTGATACAGCTCCAGCATGGTGAACTCTGGGTTGTGCCGCGTGGACACGCCCTCGTTGCGGAAGTTGCGGTTGATCTCGTAGATGCGCTCGAAGCCGCCGACCACCAGACGTTTCAGGTACAGCTCCGGCGCCACGCGCAGGTACAGGTCGATGTCCAGCGCGTTGTGATGGGTGATGAACGGTTTGGCCGTGGCGCCGCCGGGAATGACGTGCATCATTGGTGTTTCCACTTCCATGAATCGACGCGGCTCGGCTTCAAGCCAATGTCGAATGCGACTGATGACGCGCGAGCGCAGACGGAAGGTAGCGCGCGACTCCTCGGTGACGATGAGGTCGACGTAACGCTGGCGATAACGCTGTTCCACATCGGCCAGACCGTGAAACTTGTCCGGCAGCGGGCGCAGCGACTTGGTCAGCAGGCGCAGTGTTTCCACGCGTACTGACAGCTCGCCGGTGCGCGTGCGCATCAACACGCCTTGTGCGCCGACGATGTCGCCCACGTCCCAGCCCTTGAACGCATTGTAGATCGATTCGTCAGCCAGGCTTGCCTGGCGCACGAACAACTGCAGGCGCCCGGTGGTGTCCTGAATCTGCACGAAGCTGACCTTGCCCTGCACGCGCTTGAGCACGATGCGCCCGGCCACGGCCACGCGCTTGCCTGCAGATTCCAGTGCCTCGGCAGACCAGGTGTCCTCGTCGGCATATTCGGCCTGCAAATCACCGGCAAAGGCGTCGGGCCGGAAGTCATTGGGAAATGCCGTGCCCGCTTCACGCAATGCCTGCAGTTTGCTGCGGCGTTCGGCAATCAGGCGGTTCTCGTCGATGGCTGGCGCGGCAAGATCGTGGTTGGATTCGGACATGGCGGTTTCGGAAGCAAGGTGATGGATCAGGGTACCCGCTACCGACACGGCGCGGGGCGACGGGCCCGCGGACGATCATGCCTGCGGGTTATCACGTTCAGGCATCGGCACGTTTGGCGCCAGCATCGAGGCCCGATTTCAATGCCGCCTCGATGAACCCGTCCAGATCGCCATCAAGCACCTTTTGCGTGTCGGTGCGTTCGATGCCGGTACGCAGATCCTTGACGCGACTTTGGTCGAGCACGTAATTGCGAATCTGGCTGCCCCAGCCGATGTCCGACTTGGTGGCTTCGACGCGATCCTTTTCGGCATTGCGCTTTTGCACTTCCAGCTCGTACAGCTTGGCCGCCAGCATTTTCATCGCGCGATCACGGTTGGCATGCTGGCTGCGCTCGGTCTGGCAGGCCACCACCACGCCCGAGGGTTCGTGATGCAGGCGCACCGCCGATTCGGTCTTGTTGACGTGCTGGCCACCGGCGCCGGATGAACGGTACACGTCCATCTTGATGTCGGCCGGATTGATGTCGATGTTGATGTTGTCATCAACCTCGGGCGACACGAACACCGAGGTAAAACTGGTGTGACGACGATTGTCCGAGTCGAACGGGCTCTTGCGCACCAGCCGGTGCACGCCGATCTCGGTCTTCAGCCAGCCGTAGGCGAAATCGCCCTCGACGCGGAACGTGGCCGACTTGATGCCCGCCACTTCGCCGGCGGACACTTCCATCAGCTCGGCCTTCCAGCCGCGATGCTCGACCCAACGCAGGTACATGCGCAGCAGCATCTCGGCCCAATCCTGCGCCTCGGTGCCACCGGCGCCGGCCTGGATGTCGACGAAAGCGTTGGAAGCGTCCATCTCGCCGGCGAACATGCGCTGGAATTCCAGCTTGCCGACCTGCGCTTCGAGACCACCCAGGTCCTGCACGACGGCGCCGATCGTGCCCTCGTCGGCATCGGCAATGGCCATCTCCAGCAACTCGTCGGCATCGTCCAGACCCGAGGTCAGGGTGTCGATGCCGCGCACTACGGTATCTAGCCGTGCACGCTCGCGGCCCAGTTCCTGCGCCCGCGCCGGATCGTTCCAGACATCGGGATTTTCCAGCTCGCGATTGACTTCCTCAAGGCGCTCACGCTTTTGAGGGTAGTCAAAGATACCCCCGAAGCGCGGCGACGCGCGAACGGATGTCCGCGATCTGCGCATGGATCGGATTGGTTTCGATCATGGTGATGGGCTGGGCTACACAAAAGGTCCGCAATTTTATCAAATGCATGTGTTCGGGTCACGTGCCACCCAACTTGTCCAACTCAGTAGTTCCGTCCCGGCGAGTGCTAGACTCGGATCAAGTCGTCAGGCAGGGGGCGGCACATGCAGGCCAGGTTTGCACAACTCTCGTTACTGATGGTTGAAGACCATGACTTTCAGCGCCATGTCGCGCTGCGTCTGGCCCGTCAACTTGGTGTGGGCAACTTGCTGGATGCTCCCGATGGTCACAGTGCCTTGGCCACATTGCGCCAGCAGGCACAAACCGTGGATGTGATTCTGGTCGATCTTGACCTGCCACGCATGGATGGTATCGAGTTCATCGATCACGTCGCGCGCGACAAGCTGGCTCAGGCTGTCGTGGTGCTGACAGCGCTGGATCCAGCGTTGCTGAACACGGTGCAAATCATGGCGCGCGACTCGGGCATGCGTGTACTTGGCACCATCGAAAAGCCGCTGACACTGGCCAAGCTCGAAGAAGCCCTTGACCTGTATTTCACCGTCGAGATGGCGGTGGACGATGATACGCATCAGGAAATTGACGAAGGCCTGCTAGCGGAAGCTCTGGCCAGCGGAGACTTCGAGTCGTGGTTCCAACCGCAGGTTGCCATCGACAATGGTTTCGTTACTGGAGCCGAGGCACTGGCGCGCTGGCGCCTCAATGGGGCACAAATTCCGCCTACCCACTTCATCGTCGAGCTGGAACGGCACGGTTTGATTTGTGCGTTGACTGAACGCATCCTTGGACAGGCATGCGCCAGTCAAAAGCATTGGCAGGACCAGGGCATGCATATCGGCATCTCGGTCAATGTATCAATGCATGATCTCGGCAACACATCCGTCGCTGACCGTTACGAAGCCATTGCGCATGCCGCAGGTGTCAACCCGCACGACATCACGCTGGAAATCACCGAGTCAGCCGCCATTTGCGAATCGGCAAAAGTGCTCAATACATTGGCACGCTTGCGCCTCAAGGGATTTGGTCTGTCCGTGGATGACTTTGGCACAGGCTGGTCGTCACTGTCACAACTGGCACGACTTCCGGTGACCGAACTCAAGATCGACCAGGGATTCGTCAACGGAGCCACCGGCGATGCACGCAACCGCGCGGTGGTCGAGGCAAGTATCGAACTTGGTCGCAAACTTGGGTTGACCACGGTCGCTGAAGGTGTGCGCAATATCGAAGAATGGCAAATGCTGGCCGAACTTGGGTGCACACGTGCGCAGGGCGAATTGATCAGCATGGCCGTACCCAGCGGACAGCTTGCGCAAACGATAGACAAATGGCGTCGTCAAAAACCATGAAACGGCGATTCTGGACCGTCCGTCGTCAGTTTCTGTCGTTGTTTGTTGTCATGCTGGTGGCGGCGGTCTGGGTGTTGGCACTGGATGCCTCTTACCAGCATCAGCGTACGACCACGCTTGGTCATTTGTACCACAATGCGCTCGGAGGCCAGACGGCGGTCAAGACACTCGCCGATGCCTACGGAATCAGCATCATCGGCACGACCTTCAAGGTCCGCAATGGCCTGATGACTTTCCAGCAGGGCATCACCAAGGTTGATCAGGCACGCCGGCAAATTGACCAGGCTTTCGCCGCACTGGATGCGGAAGCCATGCCAGCGCGACAGCACGAACTGTTTGTCGGCATCAAGCAGACGCGCGTCTCGGCTGATGCCGCCGTGGCGACCTTGTACACGCAGCTTCAAGCACACAGCATCAAGGGTGTCGGCCACTTTGCCGACACGCAACTGTTTCCGGCACTGGATCCGTTACTTGACGATCTTGATCTGCTCGCGGATTTCAAGATCCTCCATACCCACGCGCAGTTGCAGCGCAATGCCGCGCAAGCCATCAAGCTGAGCTACTGGCGCATCGGACTTTCATTCGGTGCACTGATAATCGTGTTGGTGGCAGGCAACGGGGTATTGCGCAACGTTTATCGCGGCATTGAACAACTGGTGCGGATGACTCGTGGCATGCACGCAGGCAACTATGACGTCCCGCAAGGCAAACCAGTCAAGGGCGAAGCGCGACAGGTCGTGGACGCATTCATTGCCATGCGCGAGGAGGTCAAACGCAAGAACATCGCCTTGCGTGAAAGCGAAGAACGCGCCCATGAAGCAAACCGTGCCAAAAGCACCTTCTTGGCAGCCATGAGCCACGAAATACGTACGCCCATGATCGGCATCACGGGGTTGCTCGAGTTGCTGGAACATACGCCGCTGGACGCCGAACAGCGCCGCAGCGTTGCCATCATGCAAAATTCGGCAAAAAGTCTCCTGCAGATCATCGGGGACATTCTCGATTTTTCAAAGATCGAAGCAGGCCGCATGGAATTGGCCATGCGCGACATCGATCTGCGCCAGCTGGTCGAACACACCACGCACAACTTCCTTGGCGTTGCTTCCAGCAAGGGGTTGACGCTGGAATTGATGGTGAATGAAAACCTCGCGCCAGCCTACGTCACCGACCCGCTGCGCCTGCGTCAGATCCTCTCCAACCTTCTTTCCAATGCATTGAAATTCACCAGTATCGGTGGCGTTGTCGTGCACATCGATTGCCTTGGTCCACTCAAAGACAGTCGCGAGTGCATTGCAATCAGCGTCAGCGACAGTGGCATCGGCATCACCGACCAACAGCGCGCATCCCTATTTCAGCCATTTTCACAGGCCGACAGTGGCACGGCACGCAAATTCGGTGGCACCGGCCTCGGGCTGGCCATTTGCCGGCAGCTGGCAGACTTGATGGGAGGAACGATCGAGTTGGTCAGCCAGTCTGATGCAGGCAGCACCTTCAGCCTGACCCTGCCATTGGCCAAAGGTGACCCTGCCCTGGTCGAATCGGAGAGCAGTACCACACCCGTTGCAGATTTCCCTGCTCGTCCCGTGCCGAGTTTGCAAGAAGCTCGCCAAGAGCACAGTCTGGTGTTGGTGGTCGACGACCACAGTACCAATCGCGAGGTGCTTACAAGGCAACTGGCGCAAGCCGGGTTCGCTTGTGAAACCGCAGCCGACGGCGAGGAAGGCTTGCGCCGCTGGCAAACCGGTGACTACGCGCTGGTGCTGACCGATATCCACATGCCGCACATGGACGGCTACCAGCTGACAGCCGCGATCCGCCAAGCCGAGCTTGCCACACATCACGCGCATACTCCCATCGTGGCGATCACCGCCAACGTCAGCAAGGGTGAAGCCGAGCACTGCCTTGAGCTGGGCATGGATGACTTTCTTGGCAAACCGCTGCGCATTGCCCAGCTGTCGACGACCATTCGACGCTGGTTGCCGCATGTGGTGTTCCCGGTGCCGACCAGAATTGCTTCGGCAAGCCCGCGCCACAACTGGCAACCCACCGGGCCGGCATCGGACACAGACACTACGAAAGGTGCATCTGCCGTACCGGTCGATCTTGCAACCCTGTACGAAATTGCAGGCAACGACATGACGCTTGCCTGCAACATGTTGAGCGATTTCATCGCTCATACGCGCAAGGATATTGCCGACTTGCAAGCGGCCTTGTCCGCTGGCGACTTGCCTGCAGCCATCAGCAAGGCACATGGCATCAAAGGCTCCGCAGCACTGGTGGGTGCGCGTGAGGTGCTACTCACTTCAACCCGCATGGAACGCAGCGGCCGCTTGGGTGACATGAACGCCATGCGGGCGGACATGGCATTCTTGGCGACCATGTTGGAATCGCTTTCTGCGTGGAGGAAAAACGGAACCTGACGGGCCATTCGCAAAGGCGCCTGCTTCAGCGATACCAAGAAACCTGCTGGAAACCCGGACAGCTCACATGCCACCAGTCGCTTGCATGGCCGCCTGTACATGCCGCAGCAGCAAACGCGGGCTGCATCGACCGTTCCAGTCGTTGACGATGAGCTCATAGGCCGCACGCATGGGCGACGGAAAATCCTGTGCCGGATCAACCTGAAACATGACGGCGTCATGCAGCGAGCCATCTCGCGGATCACGCAATTGCAGGCGTCGATGCCCCTCGCCCATGGGCCGCACCGACACGCATTCGAACACGTTGTCGAACACCGGCGCGGCAAACCCCTGCCCCCACGGGCCGGCAAAGCGCAGTGCCTGCGCCAGCTCCAGCGTGCATTCGCCGGGCGCCAGCTCGCCATCACTCCACAAGACGGGCCGCAATGCCTGCGCTCCCAGCTGCGCACGTGCCACGGCGTCGAAGGCCGCGGCAAAATCCTCGAAACGGTCGGCTGCCAGGCTCAATCCCGCCGCCATCGCGTGGCCGCCAAAACGGTCGATCATGCCCGGGTGACGCGACTGCACAGCAGCCAACGCATCGCGCATGTGGAAGCCCGGGATGGAGCGCGCCGAACCACGCAGCTGATCGCTCTCGCCCGCCGGTGCAAAGGCAATGACCGGACGATACAGCCGATCTTTCAATTTGGACGCGACCAGGCCGACCACCCCGGCGTGCCAGTGCGGCTGATACAGAGCCACGCCAATGGCGTCGGTGGCACCAATGCTCGCCGCCATCTGTTCGGCCTGCGCCACCATGTCGGCCTGCAGCTGGCGGCGCTCGGCATTGATGGCCGACAACTGCTCCGCAAGCGCGCGCGCGTGGCTTGGGTCGTCGCACAACAAGCAGGCGATACCCTGGGTCATGTCTTCTAGCCGCCCCGCCGCATTCAGGCGTGGTGCCAGCGCAAAAGCGATGTCGGTGGACGTCAGTGTGGCCAGGCTGCGGCCGGCGGTGTCCGCCAGTGCCTGCAGGCCGGGGCTGGCTTTGCCGTTGCGCAAGCGGTGCAAGCCGGCGGCCACCAACAAGCGATTGTTGTAATCCAGCGGCACCAGATCGGCCACCGTGCCCAGCGCCACCAGATCCAGCAACACGGACAGATCTGGTTCGGCCGTGGTCACGAAACGTCCACGTTCACGCCAATGCGTGCGCAAGGCCAGCAACAGGTAGAACATCACGCCGACGCCGGCCAGTGCCTTGCTGGGAAATTCGTCGCCATCCAGATTGGGGTTGACGATGGCCTGTGCTGGCGGCAGTTCGTGCCCCGGCAAATGGTGATCGGTGACCAGCACATCGATGCCGCGCGCACGCGCGGCTCGCACACCGTCGAGGCTGGCAATGCCGTTGTCGACGGTGACAATGAGGTCCGGTGTGGTTTCCAGCGAATCGACCAGCGCGGCGCTCAGGCCATAGCCGTGGCGTATGCGGTGTGGCACCACGAAGCCGACATGGCGCGCACCGAACAGGCGCAGCCCACGCACGGCCACGGCGGTACCGGTGGCGCCATCGCAGTCGTAGTCGCCAACCACCAGGATGCGCCGATCCGTGTCGATGGCGCGCGTCAGCAATGCCGTGGCCCGATCCATGCCGCCCAACTGTTGCGGCGCCATCAGGTTCGCCATGCGATAGTGGACGTCGGCATGCCGATTGGCGCCACGCGCGGCGTAGATTCTGCGCAGAACCGCGGGCACTTCGGCTGGCCAGTCGGTCATGCCGATTGATGGCACGTCACGACGTTGCAGCTTGAGGCGCGTCACTGGGCGCGCCGCCAGAAACGCCAGCGCTGGCCGCGTTGCAAACGCCAGCGTTCGCCACCGGCAAAATGCAGCACCAGGGTGTCGATGCGCCGATCATCCAGCAGACCCAGCAGCAGGTCACGGCAGGCTTGCGCATCGGCGCTGCGTCGCAAGTCCAGCAAGACATCCGTCGACAAGCTTTCGCGACCCGACAAATCCGTCAGGGGCCGCACCATCACACTCGCGCGCGTGGCCAGTGCCGTCATCGGCAGGTCATCGCCATAAACTTGTTGCACATCGCTTTTGATCCACGCCGGCAGGCTGCCCGCGCCCCACAGCCAAAGACTGTTGATGGTCGGCAAACCACGTTGGCGACGCGCCTGATTGAGCGGGTGCTGATGCAGGAGGATCTGGGTTTCGTTGAGCAGCTGCCGCCAGCCTCGCCCGGCATCTCCCGCCGGCAAATGATCGACCAGATCATCGCCCAGCACGGCGCTGGGTGGATCGAACACGGGCCATGGCGATGACGCTGGCGCGTGCACATGCCAGCGCGCCGGCAAGGTGGTTTCCAGCAACAGGCCGCGATCACCGAACACGGGCCGCAACGGTTGCGCCAGCGCCTCGGCCTCGTCGCGGCTCAGATCAAGGTTGCCGCAAGCGAGCATGCGCACACCCGTCATGTCGGGTTGGACATGGGCCAGGTCAGCACACAGCCAGGCGTGGTCGCCAGCATCATGCATCACGTGCTCACGGATCAGGGCCGCCACCGGCAGGCTCTGATCCGGCCACCGGAAACAGGCGCCAACAGCCAGCTCGTTGGCGGGCCCTGCCGGCAGCGCATCGGCGCGAACCAGCCGTTGCCGAAATCCATCGACCGCATCGAAGCGGGCCAACGCCGGCAACAAGGCGTACGCGGTGACGCTCATGCCGTGACCTGTTCCAAGGCTTCGCTCAACGCGAGCCATTCGTCTTCGAGCGTTTCCTTTTGCTGGCGCAAATCGCCCTGTTCGCGGCCGATGTCGGCCAGCACCGCCGTGGGTCCGGCGTAGATGTCAGGTTCCCCCAGCCGCCAGGTCAACTCGGCCAGCCGTTGGTCGATGCGGGCCACGCCGGATTCGATCTGGTTGAGGCGCTTGCGCAAGTCGCAGGTACGTTCGCGCTCGGCGGCGGACTGGCGTCGACGCTCGCGCAGGTCGACTTTCGGTTCGGTTTTGTCCGCCGATTTTTCCGCATTGGCCTGGCGCAACTGGCGCAGCCAGCGCGCGTAATCGTCGAGATCACCGTCATAGTGCGTGACTTCACCGCCGGCCACGCGCCAAAAATCGTCACACACCAGTCCCAGCAAATGCCGGTCATGCGAGACCAGCAACAAGGCCCCGGGATAGTCGATGAGCGCTTCGGCCAGTGCCTCGCGCATGTCCATGTCCAGATGGTTGGTCGGCTCGTCAAGCAACAGCAGACCCGGCTTGGCCCACGCAATCAGCGCCAGCGCCAGACGCGCCCGTTCGCCGCCGGAAAAACCGTCCACCGGCTCGTCGATGCGCTCGCCACTGAAATTCCAGCGCCCCAGCCAGTTGCGCAACTCCTGCGTGGTGGCTTCCTGCGCGATGCGTGCCAAGTGCTGCAATGGTCCGACACCGGCCTCCAGGCTTTCCACCGTGTGCTGGGCAAAGTAGCCAATGGTCAGATCCTTGTGCGGCAACCGCTCGCCCGACAACAAGGGCAAATCACCCACCAGCGTCTTGACCAAGGTGGACTTGCCGGCACCGTTCGGACCCAGCAAGCCGATGCGATCGCCGGCCTGGATGAGCAAGCGCACGTTGCGCAAAATGACCGAATCCGGACCGTAGCCGGCATCCACGTGCTCCAGCTTGAGCATGGTCTGTGGCAGGCGCGCCGGCGTCGGAAAGTGAAAATGGAATGGCCGATCCAACCGCACCGCCTCGGTGCCGGCCAGCTTTTCCAGACGCTTGATGCGCGACTGCGCCTGGCGCGCCTTGGTGGCCTTGGCCTTGAAGCGATTGATGAACGATTCCAGATGCGCGCGCTCGGCCTGCTCCTTCGCATGCGCCGCCGCGCGTTGATGCAACTGCTCGGCGCGCTGCCGTTCGAAGGCACTGTAGTTGCCGGCATACAACGTGGCACCGCCGCCTTCCAGATGCAGGATGTGCGAGGTCACGCCATCGAGAAATTCACGGTCATGCGACACCACCAGCAACATGCCGGGATAGCGCGACAACCACTGTTCCAGCCACAGCACGGCATCCAGGTCGAGATGGTTGGTCGGCTCGTCCAGCAGCAGCAACTCCGACGGCGCCATCAGGGCGCGCGCCAGATTCAGGCGCACCCGCCAACCACCGGAAAAGGTGGCCACGGCGCGCTCATGATCGGCTGGCGCAAAGCCCAGGCCATGCAACAGGCGTCCCGCACGGGCACGCGCATCGTAGCCACCCAAGGCCTCGATGCGCTGATGCGCCTGCGCGGCGCGGGCATGATCGCCGCTCGCTTCCGCCTCGGCGGCGGCCCGCAAAGCGGTCGCCACCTCGACATTGCCACCGAGCACGTAGTCGATGGCGGCATCCGGCAAGGCCGGCGTCTCTTGCGCCACCGATGCCATGCGAATGCCAGAGGGTTTGTCCAAGCTGCCAACGTCGGGTTCCAGCTCACCGCGCACGGCCGCCAGCAAGCTGGATTTGCCGCAACCATTACGACCCACCACGCCGACCTTCCAGCCGACGTGCAACACGACGTTCACGGATGACAGCAGCTGCCGACCACCGCGGCGCAATGCCAAGTCACGCAGCGCAATCATGGAGGGTTACTGGTAACGCACGGCGATGATGTCGTAATGCCGCGTGCCGTTGGGCGCCTCGAAGGCAAAGTTTTCGCCCTCGCGCTTGCCGATCAGGGCGCGCGCAATGGGCGAAGACACGGCGATCAAGTTCTGCTTGATATCGGCTTCCAGGTCGCCGACGATCTGATAGGTCACTTCCTTGCCGCTGTCCTCGTCTTCGAGATCGACGATGGCGCCGAACACGATCTTGTCGCCCACGTTCAGCGTGGTCGGATCGATGATTTCCGCCGTCGACAGCGCTGCCTCGATTTCGGCGGTGCGCCCTTCGATGAAGCCCTGCTCCTCGCGCGCGGCGTGGTATTCGGCATTTTCCTTGAGATCGCCGTGGGCACGCGCCTCGGCAATGGCAGCAACAATGCGCGGGCGCTCGACGGACTTCAGGCGATCAAGTTCGGCGCGCAGACGTTCGGCGCCCTGCTTGGTCATGGGGGCACGGGTCATGGTGTGCTCTCCTTGGAACGAGTTGTGCAAAAGACCGACGCTTGCCCATGCAGGCAAGTTCGGCGGGGAATCTCGATGTGGGCCACTTGCCTGCAGCATGAGGCCCGACAGGCAAGAAAACAAGCCGGTACCTGCGCCACGGATCAGCGCGTCGGCGCGATCTCGTCCAGTTGCCGGTGCAGTTCCTGCAAGCTGTTGACTTCGCCGCTGTCGCGAAAATCCAGCGAATGCAGCAAGGCCTTGGCACCCGCCACCGTGGTCGAATACGTCACATGCTGCTGCAGGGCCGAGCGGCGGATCGAGAACGAATCGGCAATCGCCTGGCGACCCTCGGTGGTGTTGACGATGTACACGATCTCGCCGTTCTTTATCAGATCGACGATGTGTGGCCGCCCTTCGAGCACCTTGTTGATGCGCTCGCAGGTCACGCCATGGGCATTGAGGAAAGCGGCCGTGCCGGCCGTGGCTACCAGCGCATAGCCACGCCGCAGCACATCCTCGGCGATTGGCAGCAGACGATCCTTGTCCGCGTCACGCACCGACAGGAACACCCGCCCTGCCGGGGGCGCCTTGATGGCCGCGGCTTCATGGCCCCGCGCGAAGGCGGCGCCGAAGCTGCGTCCCACACCCATGACTTCGCCGGTCGAGCGCATCTCGGGGCCGAGAATCGGATCGACATTCTGGAATTTCAGGAACGGGAAAATCGCTTCCTTGACCGAGTAATAACCCGGAATGATCTCGCGTGTGGCGCCCTGCACGGTCAATGATTTGCCGGCCATCGCACGCGCGGCAATCTTGGCCAGCTGCTGCCCGGTGGCCTTGGACACGAACGGCACGGTGCGCGAGGCACGCGGGTTCACTTCCAGAATGAAGATATTGTCGCCCTGCACCGCGAACTGCGTGTTCATGATGCCGACCACTTTCAGCTCGCGCGCCAGCATGGTGACCTGGCGGCGCAGCTCGTCCTGCACTTCGGCAGTCAGCGAGTACGGCGGCAGCGAGCAGGACGAATCGCCCGAATGCACGCCGGCTTCTTCGATGTGTTCCATGATGCCGCCCACCAGCACCTGACCGTCGGCGTCGGCGATGATGTCGACATCGACCTCGGTGGCATGGTCGAGAAAGTGGTCGAGCAGCACCGGTGAATCTTCCGACACCTTCACCGCGTCGCGGATGTAGCGCGCCAGATCCTCGTCGGCATAGACGATTTCCATCGCGCGCCCGCCGAGCACGTAGCTCGGACGCACCACCAGCGGATAGCCGATCTCGCGCGCCAGCGTCAGCGCTTCTTCGGCCGTATGCGCGATGCGATTCGGCGGTTGCTTCAAGCCCAGGCGCTCGACCAGCTGCTGGAAGCGCTCGCGGTCCTCGGCCAGGTCGATCGAGTCCGGACTGGTGCCGATGATCGGCACGCCGGCGGCTTCCAGTGCGCGCGCCAATTTGAGCGGCGTCTGCCCGCCATACTGCACGATCACGCCCTTGGGTTTTTCGACAGCCACGATTTCGAGCACGTCTTCCAGCGTCAGTGGCTCGAAATACAAGCGGTCCGAGGTGTCGTAATCGGTGGACACGGTTTCCGGGTTGCAGTTGACCATGATGGTCTCGAACCCGTCTTCACGCAGCGCCAGCGAGGCATGCACGCAGCAGTAGTCGAACTCGATGCCCTGGCCAATGCGATTGGGACCGCCGCCGAGCACGATGATCTTGTCGCGACTGCTCGGATTGGCCTCGCATTCTTCCTCGTAGGTCGAATACATGTAGGCCGTGGTGGTGGCGAACTCGGCCGCGCACGAATCCACGCGCTTGTACACCGGGCGCACGCCCAGCGTCACGCGCAGCTGACGCAATGCCGCCTCGTCGGTGCCGACCAGCTGGGCCAGCCGCTTGTCGGAAAAGCCCATGCGCTTCAAGGCAAACATGCGCTCCTTGTCGAGCGCAGTCAGACCCGCCGCCGTCACTTCCTTTTCGGTGACGATGATGTCCTCGATGGCGGCCAGGAACCACGGATCGATGTGCGTGTGCTCGAACACCTGATTCAGCGTCATGCCGCTGCGGAAGGCATCGCCCAGAAAGAACATGCGCTCGGGACCCGGCTCGCGCAATTCGCGCAGCAAGGTGGCCTTGTCCTCGACCTTGCCAAAGTCCAGCCCGGTCGGATCGATGCCGCACTTGCCGATTTCAAGCCCACGCAAGGCTTTTTGCAGCGACTCGCCAAAGCTGCGACCGATGGCCATCACCTCGCCCACCGACTGCATCTGCGTGGTCAGGCGCGAGCCGGCGGTCGGAAATTTTTCGAACGCGAAACGCGGAATCTTGGTGATGACGTAATCGAGCGACGGCTCGAACGAAGCCGGTGTCTTGCCACCGGTGATGTCGTTGGCGAGCTCGTCCAAGGTATAGCCGACAGCCAGCTTGGCCGCGACCTTGGCGATCGGAAAACCGGTGGCCTTGGACGCCAGCGCCGAAGAGCGCGACACGCGCGGGTTCATCTCGATGACGACCTGCCGGCCGGTTTTCGGATCCACGCCGAATTGCACGTTGGAGCCACCGGTGTCGACGCCGATCTTGCGCAGCACGGCGATGGAGGCATCGCGCATGCGCTGGTATTCCTTGTCGGTCAAGGTCTGCGCCGGCGCCACCGTGATCGAATCGCCGGTATGCACGCCCATCGGGTCGATGTTCTCGATGGCGCATATGATGATGCAGTTGTCCGCATGGTCGCGGACCACCTCCATCTCGTATTCCTTCCAGCCCAGCAAGGACTCGTCGACCAGTACCGAATGCACCGGCGAGAGTTCCAGACCGCGCTTGACGATGGTCTCGTACTCTTCGATGTTGTAGGCAATGCCGCCGCCGGAACCGCCAAGCGTGAACGACGGCCGGATGATCGCCGGGAAGCCCAGATCCTTGTTGGCCTCGATCGCTTCTTCCCAGCTTTCCACCAGATGCGCGCGCGGGCTTTCCAGGCCGATCTCGTCCATCGCCACACGGAACAGCTCACGGTCCTCCGCCGTGCGGATGGCATCACGCGAGGCGCCGATCAGCTCCACGCCATATTTTTCGAGCACGCCGTTATCGGCCAACTCCAGCGAGCAGTTGAGCGCGGTCTGCCCACCCATGGTCGGCAGCAGCGCATCCGGACGTTCCTTGGCGATGATTTTTTCGACCGTTTGCCAGTTGATCGGCTCGATGTAGACCGCGTCGGCGGTCTGCGGATCGGTCATGATCGTGGCCGGATTGGAGTTCACCAGAATGACACGAAAACCCTCTTCTTTCAGAGCCTTGCACGCCTGTGCTCCAGAATAATCGAACTCGCAGGCCTGACCGATGACGATCGGGCCGGCGCCGATGATGAGGATGCTTTTGAGATCGGTGCGCTTGGGCATGTCAGCGGGCCTCCTGCATCAAGGCAGCAAAACGGTCGAACAGATAATGAATGTCGTGCGGCCCCGGGGACGCCTCGGGGTGACCCTGGAAGCAGAATGCCGGCCGATCGGACAGCGCAAAGCCTTGCAAGGTGCCATCGAACAGCGAGCGGTGCGTGGCGCGCACGTTGGCCGGCAAAGTGTCTGGGTCGACCGCAAAACCATGGTTCTGGCTGGTGATGTAGACGCGGCCATTGTCCAGATCCTTGACCGGATGGTTGGCACCGTGATGGCCGAACTTCATTTTCAGCGTCTTCGCACCCAGCGCGAGCGCCATCAATTGATGACCCAGACAGATGCCGAACAGCGGGATTTTCGCCTCAAGAAACTGGCGCGCTGCCTCGATGGCGTAATCGCAAGCGGCCGGATCGCCGGGACCGTTGGACAAGAACACGCCGTCGGGCTTGCGCGCCAGCACAGCTTCGGCGGAAGTCTGCGCCGGCATCACATGCACGTCGCAACCGGCCTCGGCCAGCAAGCGCAGGATGTTGCGCTTGATGCCGTAATCAAGCGCGACCACCTTGAAGCGCTTGGCCGGCACGTTGAAGGCCTGCTTGTCCAGGTCGTAGTTGCCTTCGGCCCAGTCGTAAGACGCGGTCGTGCTGACCACCTTGGCCAGATCCATGCCATCCAGACCCGGGAACGCGCTGGCCTTGGCCAGCGCGGCATCCGCGTCGATCGATTCACCGGCCATGATGCTACCGCGCTGCGCACCTTTCTCACGCAGAATGCGGGTCAGGCGACGTGTGTCGATGCCGGCGATGGCCACGATGCCATGACGTTTGAGATAGTCTGGCAGGCTTTCGCCACTGCGCCAATTGCTGGCAAGCCGCGGCACATCGCGCACGATCAGACCGGCCGCCTGCACCCGATCGGACTCCACATCGACGTCATTGCAGCCGGTGTTGCCGATGTGCGGATAGGTCAGCGTGACCAGCTGGCGCGCATAAGACGGATCGGTCAGGATTTCCTGATAACCGCTCATGGCGGTGTTGAACACCACCTCACCCACCGTGTCACCGAGGGCGCCGACGGCATCCCCACGGAAAACACTGCCATCTTCAAGAACCAGCAGAGCTTGCATCATCAGGGAACCGCCTCGCAGGTGCAGCAAAACCCGCAGGCCATGAAGGTCTGTCGGGTTCGCGAAAAAAGAAAACCGGGCGGGTAGATATGGTAAGCGACGCACTCTCGAGTGTCCACCAGAAACGTCCGGCGGGTTATGCCGCATCAACCCGGTGCGCCGTCACCTCCCTGTCCGCGCCGCTTGCGCCGCACCACGCGCAGGGCGTCGAGCTTGTCCTTGAGCTTGATCTCCAGGCCGCGTTCGACCGGCATATAGAACACGCAATCGGTCAGCGCATCGGGCAGGCATTGCTGATTCAGCGCCACGCCCTCGGCGCTGTCATGGTCGTATTGGTAGCCCTTGCCGTAACCCAGCTCTTTCATCAATCGGGTGGGCGCGTTGCGCAAATGCATGGGCACTTCCAGCGTGCCGGTTTGCCCGATCACGCGACGCGCTTCGTTGAAGGCCGCATAGGCCGCATTGCTTTTGGGCGCGGCGGCAAGATAGATGGCCACCTGTGCCAGCGCCAACTCGCCTTCGGGCGAACCCAGGCGGTCGTAGGTATCCCAGGCATCCACCGCCATTTGCCAAGCCCGTGGATCGGCCAGACCAATGTCTTCGATGGCCATGCGCAACAAGCGTCGTGCCAGGTAGGCGCGATCGCAACCGCCATCGAGCATGCGCGTGAGCCAGTACACCGCGGCATCGGGGTCGGAGCTGCGCACGGACTTGTGCAGGGCCGAAATCTGGTCGTAGAACGCATCCCCCCTCTTGTCGAAACGGCGCGTGCGGTCGGCCAGCACCTGTATCAAGATGGCCTCGTCGATACGGCCATCCTCGGCCAGCTCCGCGGCAATCTCCAGCAAGGTCAGGCTGCGCCGCACATCGCCGTCGGCAGCCTGCGCGATCAGATGCAACGCCGCATCATCCACGGCAAGTGCCTGCTCGCCCAGGCCATGCTCCGGATCGGCCAGCGCCCGACGCAACACGGCCACCAAAGCGTCCTCGTCGACGGCATTCATGACGTGCACGCGACAACGCGAGAGCAGCGCCGAGTTCAGCTCGAACGACGGGTTTTCGGTGGTGGCACCCACGAACACGATGGTGCCTTTTTCGATGTGCGGCAGAAAGGCATCCTGCTGGGCCTTGTTGAAGCGGTGCACCTCATCGACAAACAACACCGTGCGCCGCCCCTGCGCATGGTTGCCTTCGGCCTCGGCCAACGCCTTGCGTACCTCGGGCAGGCCCGACAGCACGGCGGAGATGGCACGGAAATCAGCCTCGGCATAGTGCGCGATCAGCAGCGCCAACGTGGTTTTGCCGCAACCCGGTGGCCCCCACAACACCATCGAATGCACGCGCCCGGCTTCCAGCGCGCGACGCAGGGCTTTGCCCTGCCCCAGCAACCGTTCCTGGCCGACGATGTCTTCCAGCGTGCGCGGACGCATGCGCTCGGCGAGCGGTTTCAAATGATCGGGTTCGGCAAACAGTTTGCCGGAAGTTGGGCTGGTCGATGCGGGATTGGCCATGCCACCATGATACGCGGCACGACCAGGCGATGGGCTGTCAGGCAGCTTCGCGCGAGGATCCCAGCATGCGCTTCATGGTATCGTCACGACGCATGAAGTGATGCCACAACGCCGCCAAGATGTGCAGACCGATGACCCAGTAGAAGATCGTGCCGAGCAGCGAGTGGTATTGGAAAAACAACTCCCTGGCCAACTCCTTGTTCGGATGGCTGACGAACGATGGCAGCAGGGTCACACCCAGCAGGCTGATGCTTTTGCCTTCCAGCTGCCGATAGGCAATGCCGAGTATCGGCTGGACCACCAGAAACGCATACAACGCGCAATGCGTCACGCGCGCGAACCAGCGCGCAGCCATGGCCATGGGCGGTTCGATCGGCGGTGCGCCGTATTTCCCGCGCATCCACAATCGTGGCAACACCAGCAGCAGCACGAACACGCCGACCACCATGTGCAGGTGTTCGGTGAATCCGTGGATGAAGGTGCCGCGCGCGGTGTGGTGATGCAGGTTGATGAGCAGGTAAGCGGCCGCCACCAGGGCAAAGATGATCCAGTGCAAATGGCGCTGGATGGGCTTGTAGCGGAAGGGTTCGGGAGATGCCATGGCGGTCTCAATCGAGAATGATTATCAACAATGATGCCAAAACGCCCGCACACGGGCAAGCCGCGCACCGGACACGGCGAAGATTCAATGCGTGAGAGGATGGATGACCGGCACCGACGAAGTGTCGCCGATGACATCCGCGCCCTTGGGCGGCGTGAAATTGAAGGTCGAGGCCGGCAACGGGATATTGCGCTGCCAAGCGGAAAAAAGGATTTGCGTGGTGTTGTGCAGCTTGTCCTGGAAGCGCATCGCGCGCAAGCCGCCGGCATCAAAACCAAGCTCCGCGGAAACGAAACTGTCCTGTGGGTCCCGGGGCGTCAACCGCAACCAATCCAGCCCGTTGCGCATGCCAAGCTCCTGCGTGGTGAAGTCCTTGCCCAGCCGACTGATGTCGGTGATGACGGTGAGCGGGCTGTGCGCTTGGGCACGGCTCTGTTTGCGCACCGTGACCTGATCCAGATCCGGCTCGTAGGTCCACACTTGACTGCCATCGGCCACGATCAACTGCTTGTAGGGTGCCGTCGTCTGCCAGCGGAATTCGCGCGGCGCCTGCAAGGCCACGATCCCTTCGCTGGTTTTGACGCGCTGACCGTTGGCGTTGACCAGGGTTTGCCGAAAATGCCCGGACAACGAATGCAGGCCCTTGGCAAAGGCCTGCAGCCGCGCCAGCGCATCGGTGTGGGTGCCGGCCAGCACCGGCGCAACCAGAACGGCAGTGGCGAGCAGACAACCGGCGAGGACAAATCGTTTCATGGGGTGATCCGTAGGCGGGTGGTGCATCGTAACGACAGGCAGCTTAACGGCTGAATACGCGCGCTGTTGACGCGCCAGTGCATCAGGCGCGTGGCGGCGGCGGTGCCAGCACCTCGCGCGTGCCGTTGTGCTGCGGCGCGCTGACCACGCCATCGGCTTCCATCTGCTCGATCAGGCGCGCGGCGCGGTTGTAGCCAATGCGCAGGTGACGCTGCACCCCCGAGATCGACGCGCGCCGTGTCTGCGTGACGATGGCCACGGCCTGGTCATACAGGGCGTTGTCGCTGCCGTCATCGGCGACGTCCTGCGGGATGCCCGCATCATTGATGACGCGACCGTCGCCCATGGTCTGCACTTCTTCCAGCACGCCGACGATGTAATCGGGCTCGCCTTGTGATTTCAGCCATTCGACCACGTTGTGCACCTCGTGATCGTCGACGAAAGCGCCATGCACACGCTCGGGCGTGGCCGTGCCCGGCGGCAGATACAACATGTCGCCATGGCCCAGCAGGGTTTCGGCACCAGACTGGTCGAGAATGGTGCGCGAGTCGATGCGCGAAGACACCTGGAAGGCGATGCGCGTCGGGATATTGGCCTTGATGAGGCCGGTGATGACATCCACCGACGGGCGCTGGGTGGCCAGGATCAAATGCACGCCGGCGGCACGCGCCTTCTGCGCCAGGCGCGCAATCAACTCCTCGACCTTCTTGCCGACGATCATCATCATGTCGGCGAACTCGTCGATGATGACGACGATGTGCGGCAATGTGGCCAGCTCCTCGGGTGCCTGCTCGGGCTGATCCGGGTTGGGCCGGAACAGCGGATCGAGCATCGGCTGCCCTGCCGCCTTGGCCTCGCGCACCTTCTTGTTGAAACCGGTCAGGTTGCGCACGCCGACGGCCGCCATCAGCTTGTAGCGACGCTCCATCTCGCCCACGCACCAGCGCAGTGCATTGGCCGCTTCCTTCATGTCGGTGACGACCGGCGCCAGCAGATGCGGAATGCCCTCGTAAACCGACAGTTCCAGCATCTTCGGGTCGATCATGATGACCCGCACCTGCTCGGCGCTGGATTTGTACAGCAGCGACAGGATCATCGCGTTGACCGCCACCGACTTGCCCGAACCGGTGGTGCCGGCCACCAGCAGATGCGGCATCTTGGCCAGGTCGACCACCACCGGGCGCCCGCCAATGTCCTTGCCCAGGGCCAGCGTCAGCGCGGATTTGGACGCATCGTATTCCTTCGAACGCAGGATTTCGGACAAGTACACGATCTCGCGGCGGGTGTTGGGAATTTCCAGACCGATCACGTTCTTGCCGGGGATCACATCGACCACGCGCACGCTGATGACAGACAGGCCACGGGCAATGTCCTTGTCCAGATTGGACACCTGCGAGCCACGCACGCCAGGTGCGGGTTCCAGCTCGAAACGGGTGATGACGGGGCCGGGATACACGCCGACGACCCTGGCCTCGATGCGAAAATCCTTGAGCTTGAGCTCGACCTGGCGCGACAGCACTTCCAGCGTTTCCTCGCTGTAGCCGGGTCCTTGTGGTGGTGCCTCGTCAAGCAGTGACAATGGCGGCAGTTCGCCCTTGCTGGACGCACCGGTGAACAACGGGATCTGGGTTTCGCGCGCCGCCCGCGCACTTTTTTCTACCACCGGCTGGATGCGTTCAATGCGCAGCGGCTCGCGTTTGGCCTGCGTGGCGGCATCGCGCCTCCTGGCTACGTCACGCTCGGCACGCGCCGAATACGCGGCCATGGCATCCGGCGCGCGATGCAGCATGCCGCGCACATGGGTGCCCAGTGCCAACATGCCGCGCCCGACCCAATCCATCACGCGGAACCACGAAAGTTTGGTTGCCAGCGTCACCGCAATCAGGAACAGCGCCAGCAACAGCAAGGGCGCACCCTTCTCGCCGAAAGCCAGCAGCACGCCCGTGCCAATCGCATGTCCAAGCACGCCACCGGCGCCTTCCGGCGGCACGGCTGCTTGCGGAAACGCCAACCAGGCCAGCGCCGGGCCGACGGTGAAAAACATCACGAAGCCGACCAGACGCAGCGCCGGCTCCCATGTCGAAGTCTCGCGCGCTTCGATGTCGCGGCGCAGGACACGCAAGCCCAGTGCCAACAGCAACAACGGGAAAAAATAGGCGACGGCACCGAACAGATAGCGCAGCAAATCGGCGATCCATGCGCCGACAGTTCCGCCCAGGTTGTGCACCGTGGCCGAACCTGCCGCATGCGACCAGCTCGGATCGGCCGCGTTGTAGCTGAACAGACAAACCAGCAGATACACCGCCAGCGGCAGCAACAGCAATACGCCGGCTTCGCGCAGGCGGCGCTTCTGTTCGTCACCGAGAGCCGGCTTGTCCATTTCCGCCGGCTTGCCGGTGCTGCGTTTGTCCGTGCTGGTCTTGGCCTTGGCGTTGCGTGCCACGTACGATCCCGTGCTCGATGTGACGGCAGTGTCCGTCGACATGCGTGGTTATATCACGCCAGCGGCCCCGCCCGATGTGGACGAGGCCGCTGACAGGCATGGCGCAACCCGGGTGGATCAGGCGTTCTTCAGCGCCGGATGCACCACCTTGCCATGGTCAACGTTGATGCCACCGGCCAGAGGCGCAAACTCGCGCCAGCTGTTGCCGGCCGCCATGCGTTGCACGTACGGCAGGATGGCGGCACAGATGGCCAGCGTGGACGTCTGCGGCACCGAGCCCGGCATGTTGGTCACGCAGAAATGCGTGATGTCGTCGACGACGTAGGTCGGATCGTTCCAGCTGGTCGGCCTGGACGTCTCGAAGCAACCGCCCTGGTCGATGGCGATGTCGACGACCACCGAGCCCTTCTCCATCGACTTGATCATGTCGGCCGTCAACACCTGCGGCGCCTTGGCGCTGGGCACCAGCACCGCACCGACCACCACGTCGGCCGTGGCCACTTCTTCGGCGACAGAGGAGGCATACGAATACAGACCGGTCACGTTCGGGCCCAGCTGACGCATGGCTTCCATGCGCTCGGGCACAAGATCGAACACCACCACGTTGGCGCCCGTGGCAGCCAATTGCGCCGCGGCGGCACCACCGGCCACGCCCGCGCCCAGCACCACGGCCTTGCCGCGCGGCGCGGCGGCCATGCCACCCAGCAGCTTGCCTTTGCCGCCGTTCGGGCGGTGCAGCAGCGTGGTGCCGATCTGACCGGCCAGACGACCGGCAATCACCGACATCGGCGCCAGCAACGGCAGACCGCCACGGTCGGCCACCGACTCGAAAGCCACGGCGGTCAGGCCGATGTCGAGCAGATGTCGGGTCAGTTCCGGCTCGGCGGCCAGATGCAGATAGCAGAACAGCTGATGATGCTTCTTCAGGTGCTTGAGGTCGCCGGCAATCGGCTCCTTGACCTTGACGATAAGCTCACCCTTTTCGTACAGCGCGGCGGCATCAGGCACCACCGTGACGCCCTGCGCCTTGTAGGCCTCGTCGGCAAAACCGCTGGCGATGCCGGCACCGGCCTGCACGAACACCTCGTGTCCGCGGCGCACCAGGTCGCCAGCGGCGGCAGGGACCAGGGCCACGCGGCCCTCCAGAATCTTGGTTTCAGAAGGAACACCGATACGCATGGATGCAGATCCTCGTCATGGGAAAGTGTGGGGGTGGCGTCCGTTGCCGGGGAAAAATGAGGTACCTTGATTCAAGGCCCCGTCTTCCCCATTCTTTGGCCTGCCGTGATCCCTTTGCCCTCGCGAACGCAAAGGGATGAAATCCACGACAGGCACAGGCATGGCGCCGGCAAGAAACCTTCAAATCAATCCCGGAATTATACATGAGCACTCCCAAGCACAGCCGCCTCCTCATCCTTGGTTCGGGCCCGGCCGGCTATAGCGCCGCGGTGTATGCCGCACGCGCCAACCTCAAGCCCGTCATGGTGACTGGCCTGGAACAAGGCGGGCAGCTGATGACCACGACCGACGTGGACAATTGGCCCGGCGACGCCCAGGGCGTGCAGGGACCGGATCTGATGCAGCGCATGGCCGAACACGCGCAACGCTTCAACACGGACATGATTTTCGACCATATCCATACGGCGAAACTCGATGAGCGCCCGTTCCGATTGAAGGGTGACAGCGGCGAATACACCTGCGATGCACTGGTCATTGCGACAGGTGCCACCGCCAAATACCTGGGGCTGCCTTCGGAGCAACACTTCAAGGGCAAGGGCGTGTCGGCCTGCGCGACTTGCGACGGATTTTTCTTCCGTGACCAGGACGTGGCCGTGGTCGGTGGCGGCAACACCGCCGTCGAAGAAGCGCTGTATCTGGCCAACATCTGTCGCAAGGTTTACCTGGTGCATCGCCGCGAAACACTGCGCGCGGAAAAGATCATGCAGGACAAATTGTTCGCCAAGATCAGCGAAGGCAAGATCGAACCGGTCTGGAACCACGTCGTCGACGAGGTGCTGGGCGACGACACCGGCGTGAACGGTCTGCGCGTCCGCAGCGCCAAGGACGACAGCACCCGCGAACTGGCCGTCACCGGCTTCTTCGTCGCCATCGGCCACACGCCCAACACGTCCATCTTCGACGGTCAGCTGGACATGAAAAACGGCTACATCCGCATCAAGAGCGGCCTCGACGGCATGGCCACCATGACCAGCATTCCAGGCGTGTTTGCAGCCGGCGACGTGGCCGACCAGGTCTATCGCCAGGCAGTGACCTCGGCAGGTTTCGGCTGCATGGCCGCACTTGATGCCGAAAAGTGGCTGGACCAGCAGAACCTGGCGGGCTGACCAGTTCATCGATTCCCGAGTGGCAGGATCTGCCTGAACCCTGCTCCCGGGCCTCGTCCGCGCGACCTTACAATGGGCACATGACCGATGTGCCCATTCCATGGATACGTCCCGGCTCGGCACCGCGATTCCCGCCACCCGCGCAAGCGCTGCGCGAGCCTGCCGGCTTGCTGGCGTTTGGCGGCGATCTGACGCCGACACGTCTGCTCGCCGCCTATCGCCAAGGCATTTTCCCATGGTATGGCCCGGACGAACCCATTCTGTGGTGGTCGCCGGACCCGCGTTGCGTGTTCCGCACCGACGCGGTGCATGTCAGCCGTCGTTTGCGGCGGCAGCTGTGCCAATGCGCGTGGACGCTGACCATGGATCACGCGTTCGTCGAAGTCATGCAACGATGTGCCGCACCACGTGCCGGCCAGTCCGGAGGCACCTGGATCATCGATGACATGCTTGATGCCTACGCCGCGTTGCATCGCCTCGGCCACGCGCACAGCATCGAAGTGTGGGACGGGAACGATTTGGTCGGCGGACTGTACGGCGTGGCGATGGGCAACCTGTTCTGCGGCGAATCCATGTTCAGTGCCGTCAGTGGCGGCTCCAAAGCCGCGCTGGCGTGCCTCGCGCAACGGCTGCATGAATGGGGCTTCCCGTTGCTTGATGCGCAAGTCGGCAATCCGCACCTGTACCGCATGGGTGCCATCGACATGCCGCGCCGCGAATTTCTGCAGCATGTGGCACAGTTGATCAACCGGCCGCCACCGGACGCCGCTTTTGCAGTGTGCGAACCGATCGCGGTAGCCGCCCTGATCAAGCCTGAGCAAACCATGACCCGCAAGCATGACATCCCGGATTGACACATCCGGGCATCAGACAGAACCGTTAGACTGACCAGGTCATGCCACCCGAGCCGCCAACCAGCGCCACGCCACGCCTGCTGGCCGAGCGCGCATTCAGCCGCGCCGCCGGGGCACCCCTGGTGGACGGCAACCAGGTCGAACTGCTGATCGATGCCAAGGTGCACTTCGACGCCTGGTTGACCGCCATCGAGACAGCCAGGCGGCAAATCCTTCTCGAGAATTACATCATCCGCGACGATGACACCGGACGCGCCTTTCGCGATGCACTGGTCGAACGGGCGCGTGCCGGCGTGCGCGTATGCGTGATCCGCGACTGGCTGGGCTGCCTTGGCCTCTCGCGATCGGCCTTCTGGAAACCGCTGATCAAGGCCGGGGGTGAGGTGCGCGTCTACGGCCCGCCACATCCATTGCGCCCGTTGAGCTTCGTCAGCCGCGATCATCGCAAGATGCTCGTCGTGGACGATGCCGCGGGTTTTCTGTCCGGCGTGTGCCTCAGCGCGCAGTGGCTGGGACATCCCGAGCGCGGTGTGGCGCCATGGCGGGACACTGGCGTGGCCTTGCGTGGTCCGGTCCTGTCCGATCTGCAGCAGGCGTTCGCCGAAAGCTGGGCGGGACTCGGCACGCCACTGCACGACAATGTCGTGACGGCGACGGGCAGCATCGCGGTTGCCGGCAACGTGGCTCTGCGCCTGATCGCCACCCAGCCGCACACCGCCAGCGTGTACCGTCTGGACCAGCTGATCGCGGCGATGGCTCGACGCACGTTGTGGCTGACCGATGCCTATTTTGTCGGCATTGCACCTTATGTGCAGGCACTGGCTGCCGCCGCTCGCGATGGCGTGGACGTGCGCCTGCTGGTGCCAGGATCCAGCGATATTCCGATGGTGGCCGGCATGTCGCGCGCAGGCTACCGGCCACTGCTCGAAGCCGGCGTCCGCGTGTTCGAATGGAACGGTTCGATGCTGCACGCCAAAACCGCCGTTGCCGACGGCATGTGGGCACGCGTGGGTTCATCCAATCTCAACCTGGCCAGCTGGATGGGCAATTGCGAACTCGATGCCGCCATCGAAAACCGTGCCTTTGCCGAGCGGATGCAACTGCAATACACGCATGATCTGGCCAACGCCACCGAAATCGTGCTGGCGCCGCGCCGCCACCGTCAAGGTACCCGCGTCCATGGCGGGTCGCATCCCGAACCGCACGGGCATGGCCGCGGCAGCAGCGGCCGCGCTGCTGCCAGTGCGTTGCGTCTGGCCAACACCGTCGGCGCGGCATTGACCGATCGCCGCGTGCTTGGCCACGCCGAATCGGCCCCGCTGGCCGGCGGCACCATCGTGTTGCTCATCCTCGGCGGGTTGGGCCTGGTCTGGCCCGCCGTATTGGGCTGGCCGCTGGCCGTGATCGCACTGTGGATGGCGGCCTGCCTCGGCTCCCGCTGGTGGTCGCTGCGCCGCCGCCGACCATCCCGTGATGCCTTTCCCCGCTGATCCCGATCATGCCTGCCGCCACCACCAACACCCCCATCCTCACGCCGTCGTCGCTCAATCATCTGGTGCGCGATCTGCTCGCCGACGCCTTGCCCATGGTCTGGGTGGAAGGCGAGCTGTCGAACCTGGCACGCCCGGCGTCGGGCCACATCTACTTCACGCTCAAGGATGCACGTGCGCAAATCCGTTGCGCCATGTTCAAGCCCAACAGTACATGGATGAAGTTCCACCCCGCCGACGGCATGCAGGTGCTGGTGCGTGCGCGGGTGGGCATTTACGAAGCACGCGGCGATTACCAACTCATCGTCGAGCACATGGAAGACGCCGGCCAAGGTGCCTTGCAACGCCAGTTCGACGAGCTCAAGGCACGCCTTGCCACCGAAGGATTGTTTGACGAAGCACACAAACGCCCACTGCCCCGCTTTGCGCGCCGCATCGGCGTCATCACCTCGGCCACCGGCGCCGCCATCCGCGACGTGCTGAGCGTACTGGGGCGCCGTTTTCCGCTGACGCAGGTAGACGTATTGCCAGTACCGGTGCAGGGCAAAGAGTCACCTGCAGCAATCGTGGCGATGTTGCAAAAAGCCAATCGCGCGGCCATCCACGACGTGCTGCTGCTGACCCGCGGTGGCGGCTCGCTGGAAGACCTGATCGGCTTCAACGACGAAGCCGTCGCTCGCGCCATATACGCCAGCACCATCCCGGTGGTATCCGCCGTCGGTCACGAGATCGACTTCAGCATCAGTGATTTCGTGGCTGACCTGCGCGCACCAACACCGTCGGCCGCTGCCGAACTGCTGGTGCCGGACATGGACGAGTTGCTGCACCGTCTCCAGCAGCGGAAAGATCGACTGGCGCATGTCATCGGACGTCGCATGGAGGCATCCAGCCAGCATCTGGATCACCTGCTCGCGCGTCTGCAATCACGACGCCCGCAGGCGCGTCTGGCCCAGGGACGCGAGCGTCTGCAGCGCCTGCGGGTCGCACTCGTGCAGCATCTTGGTCAAGCGCTCCGATCCCGACATGCACAACTGACGCAATGCGAGCTGCGGCTCGTGGCGCACCATCCGCAACAGCACGTACGCGTGCTGCAGCATCTGCTCGATGAACAGCAACGCCGGCTGCACAACGGCATCAATCAGCAGCTCGAACGCCGTCAATCCAGTCTGAGCCTGGCTGGCCGCGCCTTGCATGCCATCAGTCCGCTGGCAACCCTCGATCGCGGCTATGCCATCGTGTTCGATGCCGGCGGCCAGATCGTGCGCCACGCCGCCGATGTGGCCAAGGGTGCCGAAGTCACGGCGCGGCTGGTCGACGGCCACATGCGGCTGCGGCGCACCGACCAGCCCTGATTCGCAGCCAATCTTTCCGACCATGCAAGGAGTCCCCATGAAAGCCTCCGACCTGTTCGTCAAAGCCCTGGAAGCCGAAGGCGTCACTCACATCTTCGGCGTGCCCGGCGAGGAAAACCTCGACGTGGTGGAATCGCTGCGAACATCCTCGATTCGTCTCGTGGTCACGCGTCACGAGCAGGCTGCCGGTTTCATGGCCGCCACTTGGGGCCGTCTGACCGGCAAGGCCGGCGTGGCCATGTCGACGCTGGGGCCGGGCGCGACCAACCTCGTCACCGCCGCGGCCTACGCGCAGCTTGGTGCCATGCCGATGTTGATGATCACCGGGCAAAAGCCCATCCGCTTGCACAAACAGGGCTTGTTCCAACTTGTCGATGTGGTCGACATGATGAAACCGCTGACCAAGTACACCGAGCAGATCGTGTCGGCGCAAACCATCCCCGCGCGCATTCGCGAGGCCTTCCGCCAGGCCGAGGAAGAACGCCCCGGCGCGGTGCATCTGGAGCTGCCCGAGGACGTGGCCCGCGACGACATCGACGACCCGATCCTGCTGCCGACCGAATACGCGCGCCGCCCGTCTGCCGACGAGGCCGCGCTGGTGCAGGCCGCTGAAGCCATCATTTCCTCGCGCCATCCCATCCTCATGATCGGCGCCGGTGCCAATCGTCAACGCACCGCCGTAGCCTTGCGCGATTTCATCGACAAACTCGGCATCCCGTTTTTCACCACGCAGATGGGCAAGGGCGTGGTCGACGAGGAACATCCACTGTGGCTGGGCAACGCCGCGCTGTCGGATGGCGATTTCGTGCATCGCGCCATCGATGCCGCCGACACCATCATCAACGTCGGCCACGACGTAGTGGAAAAGCCGCCGTTCTTCATGCGCAAGGGGCGGCGCACTGTCATCCACATCAACTTTTCCTCGGCGCAAGTCGATGCGGTGTACTTTCCGCAAATCGAGGTGGTCGGCGACATCGCGCACACCGTCGAGCGTCTGACTGACTCGGTCGAAAAACAAACACACTGGGACTTCGGCTTTTTCGACACGGTACGCACGGCTTTCCTGGCCCAACTGGCGGAGCATGCCGACGACGACCGTTTCCCCATGCATCCGGTGCGCGTGGTCGATGACACGCGCCGTGTCGTGCCCGACGATGGCATGATTTGCTTGGACAACGGCATGTACAAGATCTGGTACGCGCGCTACTACAAGGCACGCCAATCCAACACCATCCTGCTCGACAACGCGTTGGCCTCGATGGGCGCCGGCCTGCCCTCGGCGATGGCGGCCAAAATGGTGCACCCCGAACACCGCGTGCTGGCCGTGTGCGGCGATGGTGGCTTCATGATGAACGCACAGGAGCTGGAAACGGCCGTGCGCCTGAAGCTCGATCTCGTCATCCTCGTGTTGCGCGACGACGGCTACGGCATGATTCGCTGGAAACAGGCCGAAATGGGCTTCGGCGACTTCGCCATGGATTACGGCAATCCCGATTTCGTGGCCTTCGCGCATGCGCACGGTGCACACGGCCATCGCCCGGCCAGCGCGGACGAGTTCGCCCCCACACTGGAACGGGCTTTTGCGGATGGCGGCGTGCACCTGATCGACCTGGCCATTGATTATTCGGTCAACCACGCCATTCTGGACGAAGAGATCAAACAGCTCAGCGCCAAGCTGCAAGTCCCCACATCCACCTGACCCCACAGGAGCCTGTCATGCATTCCGGTTCATGTCTTTGCGGTTCGATCACCTACACGCTAGATGGCGAGCCCGGCACCTTGACTTTCTGCCATTGCACACGCTGCCAGAAAGCCAACGGCACGGCCTTCCTCGCCGCCGCCGAAATCGACCGAGCGACATTCCATCTCGACGATCCGAGCAACTACCTCAAGGCCTTCGAATCCTCGCCCAACGTATTCCGTCACTTCTGCGGCAACTGCGGCTCCCCGCTGTTCAGCCGCCGCCCAGGCCCACCCGAAATTCTCAGACTGCGCGTTGGCACACTGGACACCACGCTGACAAAACCACTCGATGCGCAGATTTATTACGCGAACAAAGCCCCGTGGTACCACCCTGACGATACGTCACCACGCTTTTTCCAAGGCTTCGACAGCGAGCAAATCTGACCGGAACGGATGTACCGGCGCATCCCCTTGCGCCAACCCCTCACGCGGAGGCCACCATGTTGAACAAACGTTATCCGTATTACCTTGCCAACAAGGCCGTGCAGGCCAACACCGAGCTCGCGGTGCTGGACAAGTATTCCGGCAAGGTCGCCACGCGTGTGGCCATGCCTGATGCCCGCACCATCGAGAAGGCCATCCGCGCCGCGGTCAAGGCCGAGGCCCCCATGCGCAACTTCAAACCTTGGCAGCGTCAAGCCGTACTCAATCATTGCGTGACGCGCATGAGCGAACGCAAGAAGGAGCTGGCCGAAGCGCTGTGCATTGAAGCCGGCAAGCCCATCCACGACGCCGAGGGTGAAGTGTCGCGCCTCATCGACACCTTCCGCATCGCCGCGGAACTGGCACCGCAGGTGGGCGGTGAGGTGCTGAA
>DASVGO010000015.1:0-25297 GCA_036379495.1 Rhodanobacteraceae bacterium
AGCATGTGCGGCAGCATCGCGCGGGTGGCGTTGAAGGCGGTGCGCAAGTTGATGTCGAGCTGGGCTTCCAGTTGTGCCGGGGTGGTGTCGGCGGCGCCGCTCATGTCGAAGCCGCCGGCGATGTTGAGCAGCGCGTCGATGCGGCCGCACTGGCCGATGGCCTGTCCGATGGCGCGACGCGCGTCGGCATCATCGGCCAAGTTGGCCTCGACGGTGCAGGCCTCGGGATGGGCAGCTTCGAGATGTTGGCGCTCGGCTGCATCGAAGGCCACCAGGGCCAGTTTCCAACCGGCCTCGGCGAAGGCGTGGCTGACATGGGTGGCGATGGCGCCGCCGGCGCCGGTGATGATCGCGGTCTTGTGCGCCATGGTGAGATCCAGCGTGATGGTGGTCGTCGATTATCACACAGCGGTGCCGCCAGCTCAGGAGGCGTCGGTGTCGCCGGCGAGAATTTGCTCGAGGTGATCGCCCAGCTCGCCCAGCTCGTTGATGAGCCGCTGCAGTTCGCGTGGATTGAGCAGCTCGTACGGGCGATTGGCGCACAGCTGCAAGTACGGCACGCCGTCCAGGTCACTGACCGCGAGAAAGCCCATGCGTTGCGCCCAGTTGAAGCGCAGACAGCGGATCGCGTCGGTGCCGGCCAGCGGCCCGATGGGCGTGGAGATGCGCAGGTATAAACGCTGCTGCTCATCCTCCATTTCGGCCAGATAAATGCCTTGCTGACGACCAGCGCCCAGCGCCAAGTCGAAACTGACCAGATACGGTGCATTCTGGTTGAGCGTGTACAAGGCGCCGACGTGCGACCGGATGGCTTCGAAATCCTGCATGAGAGTCTCCGCGAATGGTGTCGTGGGGATGGTAACGTTTCGGCACGACCCGCCGCCTGTGCCAGAAGATGAACGAGGCCTACCTGCGCATTTACGCCGCCATCGCCGCGATCCCCGCCGGGCGCGTGGCCAGTTACGGTGCGATTGCCGCGCGCGCCGGCCTGCCGCGCCGCGCACGCCTGGTCGGTCGCGCCCTGGCCGAAACACCTGATGGCATGAGCTTGCCCTGGCATCGCGTCCTGCGCGCCGATGGACACATCGCCCTCACGCGCGGCAGTGCCGGGTTCGACGAGCAATGCCGACGCTTGCGCGCCGAGGGCGTGATGGTGCGCGACGGGCGCGTGCCGATGCGTGCGTTCGGGTTGAACCATGATCTTGATCGCGCCATCTGGGGCGTCGATTGATCGGCTTGCTCCGACGCCGCGGCGGGCCGATCACGCACAAGAGTGCGCAGTGGCTTTTGGTAGCATGCCTCGCATGCCCAACGCCCACGACATCCTCCGCCAGGTTTTCGGATACGCCAGTTTTCGTGACGAGCAGCAGGCCATCATCGAGCATGTGGCCGACGGCGGCGATGCGCTGGTGTTGATGCCGACCGGCGGCGGCAAGTCGCTGTGTTACCAGATTCCGGCCTTGCTGCGGCAGGGCACGGCGATCGTGGTGTCGCCCCTGATAGCCTTGATGCAGGATCAGGTTGATGCGCTCACCCAGCTGGGCGTGCAGGCGGCATTTCTCAATTCCAGCCAGGATGGCACGACGCGCGCGCAGGTCGAGCGGCGCTTCGTGACGGGCGAGTTGGATCTGTTGTACGTGGCGCCCGAGCGTCTGCTGACCGAGTCGTGTTTGTCGATGCTGGCGGGCACGGAGCTGGCCTTGTTCGCCATCGACGAGGCGCATTGCGTGTCGCAATGGGGACATGATTTTCGTCCCGAATATCGTCAGTTGACGGTGTTGCATGAGCGCTTCCCCGAGGTGCCGCGCATCGCTCTCACGGCCACTGCCGATGCGCCCACGCGCGCGGAAATCAGCGAGCGACTGGCGCTGGGTGAAGCGCGGCATTTCGTGTCCAGTTTCGATCGGCCCAACATCCGCTACCGGGTGGCCGCCAAGGACAATCCGCGGCAGCAGCTGGCACGGTTTCTCGCCGACCATGCGGACGAGTCGGGCATCGTGTATTGCCTGTCGCGCAAAAAGGTGGAGCAGATCGCGCAATGGCTCGAACAGCAAGGTGTGCACGCGCTGCCATACCACGCGGGCATGGCTGCGGTCGAGCGTGAGGCCAACCAGCGCCGCTTCCTGCGCGAGGATGGCATCGTGATGTGCGCGACGATTGCCTTCGGCATGGGTATCGACAAGCCCGACGTGCGTTTCGTGGCGCATCTGGATTTGCCCAAAAGCCTGGAAGGCTATTATCAGGAAACCGGTCGTGCCGGCCGCGACGGGTTGCCGGCCGAAGCCTGGATGGCTTACGGCCTGAACGATCTGATGGTGCAGCAGCAATTCATTGCCAACTCCGAGGCGGGTGATGAGCGCAAGCGGGTCGAACGCGCCAAGCTGGATGCTCTGGTCGGCTATGCCGAAACAGTGGCCTGCCGACGTCAGCGCCTGCTGGCCTATTTTGGCGAAACGCTGGCCGAACCTTGCGGCAACTGCGACAACTGTCTGGACCCGCCGGCGACCTGGGATGCCACCGAGGCAGCGCGCAAGGCATTGTCCTGTGTCTATCGCACCGGCCAGCATTTTGGTGTCGGCCATCTGGTCGACGTGTTGCGCGGCGCCGACAACGAGCGCCTGCGCGCGCGTGGGCATGACCAGCTTGCCGTTTACGGCATCGGCAAGGAGCTGGACGCACGTCAGTGGCGCAATGTGTTCCGCCAGTTGCTGGCCGCCGGCTTGCTCGAACCCGATGCCGATGGTTACGGCATGCTGCACCTGACCGCCGTCGCACGACCCGTGTTGCTTGGCCAGACACAACTGCTGTTGCGTCGCGAGGCTGATCCTGCGCAGCGCAAGGCGGCCCATCGCAACGAGCGCAGTGCGCGCGCGTCACGCAGTTTCGACATCGCGCCGCACGAGGAAGCACTGTGGAACAGTCTGCGCGACACCCGGGCGCGACTGGCGCGGGAGCAGGGTGTGCCGGCTTACATCATCTTTCACGATGCCACCTTGCTGGCCATGCTGCGCGAGCATCCGACCACGCGCGCGGAGCTTGCCGGCGTCAGCGGGGTGGGCGAACGCAAGCTGGAACGCTATGGCGATGCGTTTCTGGCCGTGCTGACCGCCAGGCCCGAGGTGGCCTGAGTCAGTCGAACAAGCCCGCGTGCGTCAAGCCGTGCCGTGGTCGTGCATCTTGTCGGTGAGCTCGGCGATGGTGTCGATGGTGATGTCGGCGGCGCAGCCCCGGGTTTGTTCCGGGTCGTGCGCATAATGGCCCTGGCGCACGAACACCGTGGTGACGCGCTCGCCCCATTGCTGCTTGATGGCATCGAGCAGGCGCACCTTGTCGTCGACGAACACGTAATGCTGCGCGGGAATGCGCCGTGCCACGTCGTCCAGACAATGTTGCTTGTGCTGGTAAATCAGCACGCGCCCGGCCACGGCCTCCCACAGCCCCGAGCGTGTGATCTTGCGCGGCTGCAGCACGCCATCGCCATCGGACACGATGCCGGTGACATGGTTTTGGCCAAGCGTGTCGAGCAAGTCGGTCACGCCCGGATACAGGCGTTCGGCAAACGGGTAGTCCAGCAGCAGGGCAGCGGCCGGCAGCCAGCGCGGATCGCGATCGGACGCTTCCCAGCAGCGCTGGAAAGTGCCGAGAAAATCCGAGTGGCCCAGTTCGCTGCGCAAGGTTTCGTAATGTTGCCAGTAGGCTGCGCTGGCGGGCGAGCCGATCAAGTTGTCCAGCCGCGCGGAAAGGTCGGCCTTGACGGCATCGTTGTCGAACAGCGTGTTGTCGACATCAAACAGAATCGCGAGGGCAGGCGTGTCGGACATGGGGGATCAAGCCGCGGGTGAGAAAGGCTGAATTATGCCGCCTCGGCGTTTGCCGTATCGAGGCATGCCGATTCACGCGGATCGTGGTGCTTGGGCATGAAAAAACCGCGTCAGGCGCGGTTTGGGATGTTCGAGCGTTGAAATGGTGGCCAGACCTGGAATCGAACCAGGGACACAAGGATTTTCAGTCCTTTGCTCTACCAACTGAGCTATCTGGCCACGGCGTGCCGGTTGCACGAAGTGCGAACGGGCGTTGCGAGCCGCGTATTAGAGCCGGTCAACGCGCGCGCGTCAAGGTTCGTGCGGCGTGGCGACGTCCTCGCCAAACAGGAAGTTGCGCATTTGTGCGACGAGGAAGGCACGCGCGGCAGGATCCAGCGGGTTGATGCGGTTTTCGTTGATGAGCATGGTCTGGCGGGTCAGCCATTGGTCCCAGGCTTCGCGGGAGATTTCGCGGTAGATGCGTTGGCCAAGCTCGCCAGGCCAGGGGGCGTAGTCGAGGCCTTCGGTGTCGCGATCGAGTTTGGTGCAATGGATGATGCGTGGCATGGGGATTCTCGTTGCAGGTCAATCGTGCCAGTGGTGGTCGAGCAGGCTGCGCACGGGGGCGGGCAGACCGAGTTTGGCGGCATCCGCGCGCGTGCACCAGCGGAGGCGGTCATGGTCGGCGATGGTCGCAAGGTTTGTCGTGTCCCGGTACAGTACAGGCGTCACGTCGAGGCGGTAGTGGCTGAAGGTGTGCGTGAATGGTTCCAGCGAATGGGGCCGACCAATCTTGGCATGGCGATTGGCCAGCACCTGCGCCTCGCGCGGATCGGCGGCTTCAGGCAGGCTCCACAGTCCGGTCCACACGCCTTGCGGGCCGCGTTTTTCGAGCAGGATGCGGCCTTGGCTGTCGCGCAGCAGCAGCATCACGGTCTGGCGCACGGGCAAGGCTTTGCGCGTGCGGCGCATGGGCAACTGGTCGACGAGGCCGCGCTGGCGCGCAACGCATGTGGCGGCGAGAGGGCAGGCGTCACAGTCTGGCTTGGCACGACGACAAACGGTGGCGCCAAGATCCATGATGGCCTGGGTGTAGTCGGCTACGCGTGTGCGCGGGATGAGTTGTTCGGCCAGCGCCCACAGCTGCTTTTCGATGGCGCCATCGCCGGGGTAGCCATGGATGCCGTCATGGCGCGTGAGTACGCGCTTGACGTTGCCGTCGAGAATGGCGAAGCGCTGCCCGTAGGCTTGCGCAAGGATGGCACCGGCGGTGGATCGACCGATGCCGGGCAGGCTGACGAGGGCGTCGAAGTCGCAAGGCAGTTCGCTGTCGAAGCGCTCCACGCAGAGACGTGCGGCTTGTCGGGCGAAGCGCGCGCGGCGGTAGTAGCCCAGGCCGGACCACAGCGCGAGCACGTCGTCCTCATCGGCGCAGGCAAGGTCGGGCAAGGTCGGCAGGGCCGTGACAAAGCGCGTGAAGTAGGGAATGACCGTGGCGACTTGGGTCTGCTGCAACATGATCTCCGACAGCCACACGCGGTAGGCACTGCGCGGGTGCTGCCAAGGCAGGTCATGGCGACCGTGGTGGTCGAACCAGGCCAGCAACCGTGACGCGATCATGGGCGGACAGGACTGCTGGTGGCCGGCGCCGGAACGCTGGATGCCCCGGTGGTGATGGTCAGGCCTTCGATGTGCGTGTTGCCGAGGGTGATTTCACTGGCGTGCACGCTGCCATCGATGGGCGGCAAGGGCAGGTCGGTCGAGGCCTGGCTGCCGCCGAGCGTGCGCCACCAGACGAGCAGGCGCGATGGCGCGAGATGCATGTTGGCGGACAGGCCCGGGCCGGTCAGCGCGAGGTCGAACAGGAATGGCGTATTCGTGACGGCGGGATCGAGCGCCAGCCGCACCTGATAGTGCTGCCGGCTGCTGCGCGTGAGGGTGCCGCGGAGTGCCATGTGGATGTGGGTACCGCCTTGCCAGTCGGCCTTGCCGGTCAGCACCAGGCCAAGGCCGGATGGGCCGCGTGCGTCGAGATGGATGTCGTCGAAGCCGATGGCGTTGGTGGATGGGTGCGGGGTCATCAACAAGGTCAGCGTGGCGGGATGGCCATGTGCGGTGTCGGCGGTCAATTGCATGTTGAAGATGCGGTCGGGTGCGAGCGGGCCGGTGTCGAGGCGGATGTTGTCGAGCAGGAGATCGTTGCCACGCACCAGCGAGCCGTGGCGGATGCGGATGCCGACATCGATGTGCGGCAGCGTCGGTGGACCGGCTTTGCCGTGGCCCATGTGCGCCAGCACGGGATCGAGTTGGGCCAGGTTGATGCGCGGCGTATCGAGTTCCAGTCGCGTGATGGTGGTTGGGCCGCCGAGCAGGGCATGCCACGGCAGCACCAGGCGTGCGCGTGCGGCGACCAGTACCGGGCGATTGTCGATCGACAACGTGAGCCCGTGCAGCACCAGCGCCGGCTGCGGCCACAGCGTGGGTTTGGCCGGGGCGCTCAGCGCCAGCGACAGGCCGGCCTTGCCGGCTTCGGCGCGCAGCAAGTTGGTGAATCGCTGCGGCTGCAGCAGCAGGTACACCGCCACGATGGCGGCCAGGATCAGTGCGATCGCGATGGCCGCGATGCTCAGCAGTGTCGTGCGGATCCAGCGTGGCATGTCGGCATTGTGACAAGGACGTGAGCCTGCGCGGAGTGTGGCACGGATTGGCCACGGCACGTCATCAGCGGCGGTTCACGTTGACTGGTCGACAAATGCGCGGCAACGGGATCGGTGACCGTGTGACATGTCATTCCGCATTGCCGATGCGGTCCGGCAGCAGGCCGTCGACGAAGGCGCGCGCTTCGAACGGGCGCAGGTCATCGATGCCTTCGCCCAGGCCGATATGGCGGATCGGCAGGCCGAACTCGCGCGCCAGTGCAAACACCACGCCGCCCTTGGCTGTGCCGTCGAGCTTGGTGACGACGAGCCCGGTGACGCCGACCGACTCGTGAAACTGGCGCAGCTGGTTGATCGCGTTCTGGCCGGTGGTGCCGTCGATCACCATCAGCACTTCGTGCGGCGCCTGCGCGTCGAGCTTGCGCATCACTCGCACGACCTTGGCCAGCTCGTCCATCAGGCCGCTTTGGGTGTGCAGGCGCCCGGCGGTGTCGGCGATCAGCACGTCGCAACCACGGGCGCGTGCGGCGTCCAATGCGTCGTAGATGACGCTGGCGGCATCGGCGCCTTGGCCTTGCGCCACCACCGGCACATCGTTGCGTTCGCCCCAGGTTTTCAATTGTTCGACGGCGGCGGCGCGGAAGGTGTCGCCGGCGGCCAGCGTGAGTTTGAGTCCGGCCTCGTGATAGCGATGCGCCAGCTTGCCGATGGTGGTGGTCTTGCCCACGCCGTTGACGCCGACGACCAGCACCACAAATGGCGTATGGCCTGCCGGTTCGAGTGCCTGCTCGACTGGCTGCAGCTGGGCAACGAGCTCCTGCCGCAAGGCATCGAGCAGGGCGTCGGCATCGGCGAATTCGCGCTTGTGCATGCGTGTGCGCAAGGCTTCGACCAAAGCCATGCTGGCATTGACGCCGACATCGGCGGTAATGAGCACGGTTTCCAGCTCGTCGAGCAGGGCGTCGTCGAGCTTCGGGTGGCGCGTGAACACGGCGGAAAGACTACGTGCGAAACCACTGCCGGACAGACGCCGGCGCCAGCCGCGCGATGGCGTAGTGGATGCCGCCGGATCGCGGGCCGGGACATCGGGCTGGGCAGATGCCGTGGCGTCAGTCTTGATTGTTGCCTGGGCGGATGCCGGTGCCGGCTGATCGGCGCTGTCGGCGATGCGCCCGGACGTGCTCGCGGAATCGACCGGCGAGTCCGCATCGGCCGTCGCCGGGGCGGTACGGCTGTCGCTATCCTTGTGGGGTTCTTTTTTCTTCCAGAATGGGCGCATGGAAAGATCAACGAGGGTGATTCGGGTCGACATGCTAGCACCGGGGCGGATTTGCGCCGTCGCCGCGAGCGGGTTTTGCGCATGAGTCCGGGCCGACGCACCAGCGCACCGGGGCGCGTGCGCATCATCGGGGGCGAGCTGCGCGGTTCGGTGCTGGCGGTGCCGGATCGTCCGGGTCTGCGCCCGACGCCCGGGCGTTTGCGCGAGACCCTGTTCAACTGGCTGCAGGCGCATGTGGTCGGCGCGCGCTGTCTGGATCTTTTTGCCGGCAGTGGCGCGCTGGCGGTCGAGGCGATCTCGCGCGGCGCTGGGCAAGCGTGCCTGATCGAGCGTGATGCCGACCTGGCTGCTGCCTTGCAGACCAATCTTGCGCGTTTGCGGAGGCAGGATCTGGCGCAGGTACTGGTGGCCGACGCGCTGTCCCTGCTGGCCGCGTCTGCGTCGCAATCCTTCGACATCGTGTTCGTCGACCCGCCGTTCGCGGAGGCTTTGTGGGACCGGGCAATGGCCTTGCTCGAGGCGCAGGGCTGGGTGGCGTCGCGGGCGTGGATTTATCTCGAAATGCCGGTGGGGACACACGTCGATCCGCCGTCGGCATGGCTGCCCGAACGCGAAACGGTGGTCGGTGATGTCCGTGGCCGGCTGTATCGTCGTCGTGCCGATCCGGTAAGCTAGTCGGCCCTGACGGCTTGACGGGTCCATCCATGGTTGACAAATCCCCCCCTGTGGCTCGGCTGGCGGTTTATCCGGGCACGTTCGACCCGATCACCAACGGCCATTCCGACCTGGTGGCGCGCGCCGCGCCGCTGTTCGATCGCGTGATCGTGGCAGTGGCGAAGAATTCCGGCAAGGGTCCCAGTTTCAGCCTGGAAGAGCGCATCTCGCTGGCGCGTCTGGCGCTGGCTGATCTGCCCAATGTCGAGGTGCGCGGGTTCGACACGCTGCTGGCGCATTTCGTCAATGACATCGGCGCGCACGTAATCCTGCGCGGCCTGCGGGCGGTATCCGATTTCGAATACGAATTCCAGCTGGCCAGCATGAATCGGCACCTGATTCCGACGGCCGAAACGCTGTTTCTGACGCCGGCCGAGCAATACAGCTTCATTTCGTCTTCGCTGGTGCGCGAAATCGCCAGTCTGGGCGGTGATGTGTCCGGTTTCGTGCACCCGGCGGTGCAACATGCCATGCAGCAATTGTGGCGCAAACAGGCCGGCACCAACCCTGCATAACGGGGTAAGATGATCGGCGTGATTTATCCCATTACCGCTCAAAGGTGAGTCCCATGCGCAAATATGCCTCCATCGCCATCCTGGCACTGGCCGCCGTCCTCGCGCTTTCCGCTTGCAGCAAGAAGGGTGAAAGCCAGCAGCAGACTGCGCAGGCCACGGTCCAGAAAATCACCAAGCCGACCAGCCCCACCGACACTGCGGCATGGAGCAAGTATCTCGGCCAGGTGCTCAGTCACCATCTGCAGGGCATGACGGCCAATCGTCCGTATCCGTACATGGTGCCGGCCGGTGCCAGCACCACGGCGCAGGGTGAGCGGTCGCGTCAGCTGACCAACGTCACTGGCGTGGTCCTGCGTGGCGTGACGCCAGGCAACCTGCTGGCCTTTGGTGGCCCCAGCTCGAAGGACACGGCCGATCTGGTGGTGTCGGCGTTCAAGCAGGCCGCGCCGGGTTCGCTCAAGGGTGTGATCGTGCTGTTTATTGGCGATGCGGCCGACAATGCCCGCGTGGAAGCGGCCGTCAAGCCCAGCGGCGCGACCTACCGTTTCGTGCAGATGTAATCGATCCGGGGTCAGTGGGCACGGACGCGGGGCGAGTGTTTCGACAAGCCTTGAGGTTTGTCGCCACGGCCCCGCACCGGATGTCCTGATGAGTTCCTTGCGTTTCGATATTGCGGCCACGTCGGGTCAGGCCCGCCGTGGCCGCCTCGTGTTTGACCGTGGCACGGTGGAAACGCCGTGCTTCATGCCCGTGGGCACCTACGGCACGGTCAAGGCGATGACGCCGCGCGACCTGGGCGACATCGGCGCCGAGATCATTCTCGGCAACACGTTTCACTTGTTCTTGCGGCCAGGGCTGGAGGTCATCGGCGAGTTCGGCGGGCTGCACGGCTTTGCCCGCTGGGATCGGCCGATTCTCACCGATTCGGGCGGCTTTCAGGTGTTTTCGCTGGCCCAGCGGCGCAAGTTGACCGAAGAGGGGGTCACCTTCGCCTCGCCCGTGGATGGCTCGGAGGTGTTCCTGTCGCCCGAGGAATCCATGCGCATCCAGACGGCACTGGATGCCGACGTGGTGATGGCGTTCGATGAGTGCACACCATACGAGGTGAATGGTCAGCCGGTATCGGTGGATGTAGCGGCGCGGTCGATGGAGTTGTCAATGCGCTGGGCCGAGCGTTCGCGACGCGCATTCGACGATCTGGGCAACCGCCACGCATTGTTCGGCATCGTGCAAGGCGGCGTGCACGAAACACTGCGGCGGCGTTCGGCCGAGGCGTTGGTGGCGATCGGTTTTGACGGCTATGCCGTCGGTGGTCTTGCGGTCGGCGAACCGGAGGCCGAGCGCAACCGCACCCTGGATTTCAGCGTGCCATTGCTGCCGGCCGACCGGCCGCGCTATCTGATGGGCGTGGGGCGGCCCGAGGACATCGTCGAGGCGGTGTGCCGCGGCGTCGACATGTTCGATTGCGTCATGCCCACGCGCAACGCGCGCAACGGATTCCTGTTCACCGACACCGGTACTTTGCGCATCCGCAACGCCAAATTCGTGCACGACACCGGCGTCATCGAGGAAGGCTGCGACTGTTACGCCTGCACGCACGGGTTCAGTCGCGCCTACCTGCGCCATCTGGATCGCTGCAACGAGATCCTTGGCGCACATTTGGCCACCATCCACAACCTGCGCCACTACCAGCGTCTGATGGCCGGCCTGCGCCGGGCCATCGAGGCCGATGCGCTGGAGAATTTCGTGGCGGCGTTTTACGCGCGGCGGCGGTCATCGGCAGGGATGTGACTTCCGGCAGGGGCCGGCCGGCGCTGCACCAAGCGGCGACCTCATGGCATAATCCGCAATCTTTACCTTGACGGGCCGCATGGGCGGCTCGCCTGCATTCGATCGGAGTCATCATGGGCCTGTCCCTTTTCAATACGGTTGCGGTTGGCGCCGCAGCCCCGGCCGGTGGCGCTGCCGCTGGTGGCATGTCGTTCATCATCATCATCGTGGTCATGTTCGTGGCCATGTATTTCATGCTGATCCGTCCGCAGCAGAAGCGGCAGAAACAGCATCGCGCCATGGTGGCCGCGCTGGCCAAGGGTGACGAAGTGGTCACCAACGGCGGCATTGCCGGCCGCATCGACCAGCTGGGCGATTCGTTCGTGACCGTGGAAATCGCCAGCGAAGTGAAGATCAAGCTGCAACGTGCGTCGATTGCCCAAGTGCTGCCCAAGGGCACGCTGAAATCGGCCTGATCGGGAGTGGCGGTCTGGCCGCCTGAATTGGCCGCGTCGCGGCCGTGGTTTGACGGATTCAACGCATGAGTGATTTTCCCCGCTGGAAATACGCGCTGGTCATCGTGACTCTGGCCCTGGGTTTGCTGTACGCGGTGCCCAACCTGTTTCAGCGCCAGCCGGCCGTGCAGATTTCAGCCAATCGTGGTGTCAGCGTGGATCAGGCGCTGAAACAGCATGTGGGCGATATCCTTGCCAAGGACCACATCGCGTTTCAGCAACTGGAGCTGGACACCGGCAAGCACCCGCTGGTGATGGTGCGCTTTGCCAATCCCGATGTGCAGCTGAAGGCTTCCGATGCCTTGCGCAAGGCTCTGGGCCAGAAATATGTGGTGGCCCTGAATCTGGCGTCCACCGTGCCGGGCTGGCTGCGCGCCATCCACGCCAATGCCATGCGCCTGGGTCTTGACCTGCAGGGCGGCGTGCACTTCATGATGGAAGTGGACCAGCAGGCGGTACGCGACAAGCAGCAGAACGGCTACATTGGCAACATCCGTGCCATGCTGCGCCAGCACAACATCCGCTACGTCAACGTGGGCAAGTCCGCCACTGGTGTGGGTGTCAGCGTGGTGCTGCGCTCGTCTGCCGACCGCGATCAGGCGGCCACTCTGATCGGCACCGATTTTCCGAAGTTGAAGATCTCCGACGGCACGAACACCGACAACCGCTACGTGCTCAATGCCGTCATGTCCGAGACGGATTTGATGGAGCTGGCGCAACGCGCCATCACCCAGAACGTCGGTACCTTGCGCAACCGCATCAATGCGCTGGGCGTGTCCGAACCCTTGATCCAGCAGCAGGGCGAAAACCGCATCGTGGTCGAGCTCGCCGGCGTGCAGGACACGGCCGAAGCCAAGAAGATGCTGGGCGCGGTGGCCACGCTGGAATACCGCGCCGGCTACGGCACGCCCGAGCAGGCCGCGCAGGCTGCCAAAACCGGCATCGTCCCGCCCGAGGCACGCCTGTACTACAACCGCCAGGGCCAGCCGATCCTGCTCAACAAGAAGATCCTCGCCACCGGCAACCAGCTCATCAACGCCTCCTCCGGCATGGATCCGCAATCGGGTACGCCCGATGTCAACGTGACGCTGAATGCGGCCGCCGCGAAGCGCATGTTCGACTTCACCTCGGTCAATGTCGGCAAGATGATGGGCGTGGTGTACAAGGAAACCATTCCCGAGGAAAAGGTGATTGACGGCAAGAAGGTGCGTACCTACAAGACCACCGAGACCGTCATCAACTACGCGCGCGTCGATGGCGTGTTCAGCAACAAGTTCATGACCAACGGACTGGCCAGTACGACTGCCGCTGCGAATCTGGCCTTGTTGCTGCGCAGTGGTTCGCTGGCCGCGCCGATGCGCATCATTGCCGAACGCGTGATCGGCCCGAGCCTTGGCCGTGACAACATCCGCAAGGGCATGTGGGCCATCGCCATCGCCCTGGCCGCCTTGCTGGTGTGCTTCGGCGGCTACTACAAGCTGTTCGGTCTGGTGGCCGACGTGGCGCTGGTCGGCTGTCTGGTGTTGCTGGTGGCCGTCATGTCGCTGGTGGGCGTGACGCTGACCATGCCAGGCATCGCCGGCATCATCTTGGCGTTGGGCATGGCCATCGACGCGAACGTGCTCATTTGCGAGCGCATCCGCGAGGAACTGCGCAACGGCTCCACGCCGCTGGCTTCCATCCGCACCGGTTACGAGAAGGCCTGGTCGACCATCATCGACGCGCACGTGACGCATGCGTTGGCGGCCATCGCGCTGATGGCCTTCGGTACCGGCGCGATCCGCGGGTTCGGCGTGACGCTGTTCATCGGCATCGTGGCGTCCCTGTTCACTTCGGTCACGGTGACGCATGCCATAACGGCAGCCACCCATGGCGGGCGCAAGCTCAAGAGCCTGTCGGTCTGAGGCGCGGGAGAATACACGATGGAAATTTTCAATCCCCACAGCAATATCCACTTTCTGCGCCTGCGCAAATTCACCATCGTCATTGCCATCTGCCTGATCGTGACGGCGTTGGCGCTGACTTTCACGCGCGGCCTGAACTATGGTCTCGACTTCACCGGCGGCGTGGTGGTCGAGCTGCAATATCAGCAGCAATCGGTGGACATTGCCGATGTGCGTGCCGCGCTCGACAAGGGCGGGTTTCCGCTGGCGGTCGTGCAGCCACTGGGTGGCACGCATGACGTCTCGGTGCGCTTGCAGCCCAAGAACGATCCGAAGGCGTTGAGCACGGTCAATGGCAAGGTCAAGGTCAATGTCGACAAGATCGCCAGTGACGTGCTCAAGGCGCTGACGGCCGCCGGCGAGAAGGTCACGATCAGCTCGCGCGACTTCGTCGGCCCCGAGGTCGGCGCGTCACTGCGCACCAAGGGCATCTACGCCACGGTGTTCGTGATCATCTTCATCATGCTGTATCTGTGGATGCGCTTCGAGCGGCGTTTCGCGATCGCAGCGGTGCTGACCGAAATCCACGATGCGGTGGTGGTGGTGGGCGTGTATGCGCTGACCCAGCACACCTTCGACCTGACCGTGCTGGCCTCGCTGATGGCCGTGGTTGGTTACTCGGTCAACGACAAGGTGGTGGTGTTCGACCGCGTGCGCGAACTGTTCCGGTTGGCGCGCAAGGCCGATGCCGAGGAAATCCTCAACCGCTCCATCAACAGCACGCTGTCCCGAACCATCCTGACCGCGTCCTTGACCTTCATCTCGATGTTGGCGCTGTTCCTCGTCGGCGGTCCGGTGGTGCGCGGTTTTGCCGAGACCATGATGATCGGCATCGCCATCGGTACCCTGTCGTCGATCTTCATCGCCTGCCCGATCCTGCTGTGGCTGGGCGTGTCGAAGAAGGATCTCATGCCCAAGCGACGCGACGAAGCGGAGTTGTCGCGGCGCCCGTGATGGCGAAGCGCAATCAAGCAAAACGGGAGTCGCATGCGGCTCCCGTTTTGCTTTTGATGTTTGACGTCAGTCGCTTGATTGGTTCAGCGCGACCAGGCGTTCGGGGGTGCCGACGTCGCTCCAACGGCCGCGAAAGTGTTCGCCGGTGACTTGGCCATGGGCCATGGCGGCGCGCAGGATCGGCGCCAACTTGAAGCGTGGTGGTTCGGCGTCGGCGCCAGGGGCATTGCCGATGATGTCGCGCCAATCATCGAGCAGCCGCGGGCGGTAGATGCCGATGCCGGCAAAGGTCAGGCGTTCGGCCTGCGTGGTGTCCGAGGCATGGCCATCGGCGGCGAGATGAAAGTCGCCTTGCGGGTGGTGCGCCGGGTTGTCCGCCAGCACCAGGTGGGCGAGGGCGGCGGGTTCAGTCGGCAGCACGGCGAAATCGAAGTCGGTGTACACGTCGCCGTTGATGGCCAGGAATGGTTCGTCGCCAAGCAGCGGCATGGCGTGCAGCATGCCGCCGCCGGTTTCCAGCGGCTCGTCGCCTTCGTAGGCGTAGCGGATGCGCAGGCCCCAGCGTGAACCATCGCCCAGCGTGGCCGGAAACTGTCCGGCCAGGTGTGAGGTGTTGATGACGACGTAATGCACGCCGACCGCGGCCAGGTGTTCCAGGTGATGCACGATCAGTGGCTTGCCGGCGACGTCAAGCAGCGGCTTGGGCATGGTGTCGGTCAGCGGACGCATGCGTTCGCCGCGACCGGCAGCGAAGATCAGGGCGCGCATGGGCTGGCGTGCGTGGCGCGCGGTTGGGTAAGGTCGTGTGCGCCGGTCGCATCACGCAACAGTGTGGCGAGATCGGTCAGTTCATCGTAGCGTGCGGCGGTGCGCAGCACGTAATCGAACACGCGCGGCAGATCGTCCAGATAGGCGCGCTTGCCGTCACGGCAGGCGAGTCGGCAAAACAGGCCAAGTACCTTGAGATGGCGCTGCAGCCCGGTCAGGTCGAACCAGCGGCGAAAGCGGTCGACGTCGACATCGTGGGCGAGCAGGCCGGCGTCGATCAGGCGCAGTCGGTATGCCTGCATCCAGCCATCCACGCGCGCGTAGTCCCACGTGATGTAGCAATCACGCAACAGGGAGGCGAGGTCGTAGGTGATCGGGCCGCACAGCGCGCCCTGGAAATCGATCACGCCGGGGTTGGCGCCGTCGGTGAGCATCAGGTTCCGGCTGTGAAAGTCGCGGTGCACGAAGCATTGTGGCTGGCGGGCTGCGTTGTCGACGAGCAGATCGAAAGCCGTGTCGAGCGTGTCTCTGGCGGCCGCATCCGGTACACAGCCCAGGTGTCGTTCCAGGAACCATGGCACCAGCAGTTCCATTTCGCGACGCAGGAAATCGGCGTCGTAGGCTGGCAGGTCGGCCGTGTCGCCGTGCGCCTGCATCGCGAGCAGGGTCTGCATGGCCGAATCGTAGAGGCCATCGGCGCTGTCCACATCAAGCTCGGGCAGGTACAGGCGGCTGCCGAAATCTTCGATCAGCAAGAAACCTTGTTCGATGTCACTGGCATGCACGGCGGGCACGTGCACGCCGGCATCCGCCAGACGCGCGCCGATGGCAAGCCATGGCCGTACATCTTCGGTGGGCGGCGGAGCATCCATCACGATCAGATTCTGGCCCGCGTGCGAGGTGCGCCAATAGCTGCGGAAGCTGGCGTCGCTGGAGGCGGCGGCCAAGGTGAGCGTAGGATTGGCGAGGGTGCGGCGCGTCCAGTCCAGACGGGCCTGGGCGCGGTCGGTTGAAATATCGGCCATGGGATGCAGCATAATGCAGTCTCTCGCACTGGTGCGGTGCGATGAAGTGAACTTTTCAAGGATTGCCGCATGGCCGACAAGCTTGTCCCAGTGATTCTTTCCGGCGGTTCCGGCACGCGGCTGTGGCCGTTGTCGCGATCAGGTCATCCCAAGCAGTTCCTGGCCCTGGATGGCGAGCATTCCATGTTGCAGGCCACGTGGATGCGGGTGGCTGACATGCCGGATATCGGCGCGCCCTTGCTGGTCACCAACGAGGCGCATCGCTTCATGGTCGCCGAGCAGCTGCGCCAGGTCGGTTGCGCGCCGGCAGCCATCGTGCTGGAACCGGCAGGCCGCAACACCGCGCCGGCCATTGCTGTGGCCGCCATGCAGGCACAAGCCGGCGGTGGAGATCCGTTGTTGCTGGTGTTGCCATCCGATCATGTGGTCGGTGATGTCGCGGCATTCCGCGCCGCCGTGATCGAAGCGATGCCGGCGGCAGACGACGGTGCGCTGGTGACCTTCGGCATCGTGCCGACCGAGGCCGAGACGGGCTACGGCTACATCAAGCTGGGTCGCGGCGATGGCGTGCGCGGTGTCGAAAGGTTCGTCGAGAAGCCGGACGAGGAAGCCGCGCACCGCTATGTCAGCAGCGGTGAATATGCCTGGAACAGTGGCATGTTCCTGATGTGTGCCTCGCGCTATCTCGAAGAACTTGGCCGGCATCGGCCCGATATTCTCGATGCCTGTCGCAAGGCGTTTGCCGGGGCCGTGCGTGACGCCGATTTCCTGCGTCTGGACAAGGCGGCGTTCGAGGCTTGTCCGTCCGATTCCATCGACTACGCGGTGATGGAAAAGACCACTGCCGCGCGCGTGCTGCCGATTGACGTGGGCTGGAACGACGTCGGTTCGTGGGCCGCCTTGTGGCAGGTGGCCGGACACGATGCCGACGGCAATGCCCACCACGGCGACGTGCTGGCGCTCGATTGCCGCAACTCGCTGGCATGGAGCGAGCGCCGGCTGGTGGCCATGATCGGCCTTGACGACGTGGTCGTGGTCGATACCGACGATGCCGTGCTGGTCGCGCACAAGGGGCAGGTGCAGAAGGTGAAGGACGTCGTGGCCCGGCTCAAGCACGACGGCCGCGGTGAGGCGGTGTTGCATCGCAAGGTGTATCGCCCGTGGGGTGCGTACGACTCCATCGACATGGCCGAGCGCTTCCAGGTCAAGCGCATCACCGTCAAGCCCGGTGGCCGGCTGAGCTTGCAGATGCATCATCACCGAGCCGAGCACTGGATCGTGGTCAGCGGCACCGCACGGGTGACGCGCGGCGACGAGGTGTTCCTGCTCGGCGAAAACGAGTCGACCTACATCCCGATGGGCACAACGCACCGTCTGGAAAACCCCGGCAAGCTGCCGCTGGAATTGATCGAAGTGCAGTCCGGCAGTTATCTGGGCGAGGACGACATCGTGCGCTTCGAGGACGTGTACGGGCGCGATACGCCGGCGGCGTGACGCCGGCCCCGTTCATTCAGGCGGCGGCCTTGTCGCGGAACTCGTCATAGGCGGCTTGTGCGTGCGCGGCGTACATCAGCGACGGGCCGCCGCCCATGTACACAGCCACGCCAAGCATGTCGCGGAAGGTGGCGGGTTCCACGCCAAGTCGCACCAGCGCCTTGGCGTGAAAGCCCAGACAGTCGTCGCAGCGGCTGGCCACGCCGATGGCCATGGCGATCAGCTCCTTGGTGCGTGCATCCAGCGCGCCGTCGGCCATGGCGGCCTGACTCAAGGCGCCGAAGGCCTGCATGACGTCGGCGTGATCGTTGCGCAGCGGTTTCAGCTGGTGCGACACGTGGCGGGTCAGGTCGGTGTACGAAGATGGCATGGACATGGTGGCTCCGTGAGGTGAGTGGCGGGTTGCCTTGAAGTCAACGTTATTTAGATAAATCTTATTTAGTAAGGTGTGGTAAAGTCAAGCTTCCTGTCACCAGGGCGACTTCATGATGTCTTCCGCCTCCGATCTGACGGCCATGCAGGCCAATGCCGACAAGGCCGCGGCCCTGCTCAAGGCGCTGGCCAACGCGCAGCGCCTGCGGGTTTTGTGCATGCTTGCCGATTGCGAAATGTCGGTCGGGCAGATTCATGAGCGCATTCCCGAATTGAGCCAGTCGGCGCTGTCGCAGCACCTGGCGCGCCTGCGCGAAGAACAGCTGGTGCATACGCGACGTGAGTCGCAGACCATCTGGTATTCGCTGCCGCCGGGACCGGCGCGGGACGTGATTGCGACACTTTATGGCCTTTATTGCGCACCAGCTTCGAGCCGACGCAAGTCGCGCTGACGGGCTGTGACGCCTTGGGCTGGCGGGCGGGTGTTGTTCCAGATCGGGCTTGTTTTTTAATAAAGCGAAAACTAATATAAAGATACTCTCTGTGCGTGTGGTTTTTCATGGGAACCTGGTTCATCGCCTTGATCGGCGGCATCCTCATCGGTGTTGCGTCCGGCCTGTTGCTGTGGGTCAACGGCCGCATCGCCGGGATCAGCGGCCTGTGCGGGGGCTTGCTGTTTCCGCGCCGTGGCGAGGTCGCGTGGCGGGCAATTTTCCTGCTGGGCATGATCGGCGCGGCGGGGCTGTACATGGCGTTTGTCCCGGGCGCGCCGCAGCCACGGGCGGATTTTTCCCGTTGGGGATTGATTGCCGCCGGCCTTCTGGTGGATTTCGGCACGCGCATGGGCAACGGCTGCACCAGCGGCCACGGCGTGTGCGGATTGGGGCGTTTGTCGGTGCGTTCGCTGGCGGCGGTGGTGACCTTTATGGCCACGGCCATTGCGACCACCGCCATCGTGCGTCATGTCCTGCCCGGAGTGCTGTGATGAAGCGCTACCTGTTTTCGACGCTGGTTTGCGGCGCGCTGTTTGGCGTAGGGCTGGCCATGTCCGGCATGACCGATCCGCGCGTGGTGCTGGGTTTTCTCGACGTGTTCGGCGCGTTCAATCCGGCCTTGCTGTTCGTGCTGGGTGGGGCCGTGATTACCACGGCGCTGGCGTTCCGATTCATTTTGCGGGGGCGTCCGTTGCTGGCGCCGGCGTTCACGTTGTCCGCGTTGACGCGCATTGATCGCCGGTTGCTGATCGGTGCGGGTTTGTTCGGCATCGGCTGGGGCATCGCCGGTTATTGCCCGGGGCCGGCCTTGTCGGGCCTGGGTATCGGCTCGGTCGAGGCATTGTGGTTTGTTCCGGCCATGTTGGCAGGCATGGCGCTGTGCGAAGGCGTGTCGCGGGTGATGTCGGCGTCGGCCGTGCATGGAACACGTCGGCGGACGCAGCCCGATTGAGACAAACCCTGCCGTCGTGCACGCTATGGCGTGGATGCGGTGGCCGGCATCGGCACGGTGGGCAAGAACTTCGGGTTGCGCCGTGCGTGTGTGGCTTGCTCATATGCATAGGCGATGCCGATCAGGGTTGGTTCGCTCCATTTGCCGGCGAAGAACAGCATGCCCACCGGCAGACCATGCACGAAGCCGGCGGGTACGGTGATCGACGGATAACCGGCCACGGCGGCCGGTCCCCAGGCCGATGCGCCGGAGGATGCATCCCCGTTGACCAGGTCGATGCTCCACGCCGGTCCCTGCGCCGGTGCCATCAATGCATCCAGATGATGCGCGGCGAGCGCGGCGTCGATGCCCTCGGGGCCAGCCAGCGTCTGCAGCTTGTGCAGCGCGTCGAGGTAGACCTTGTCGGTGAGTGGTCCCTTGGCCTCGGCTTGGATGAACAGGTCCTGCCCGAACCACGGCATTTCCTCGGCGGCATGCACCTTGTCCCACGCGATCAGCTTTTTCAGCGAGTGCACGGCCAGATGCTTGCGTGTGGTGAGGTAGGCGTTGATGTCGTGCTTGAACTGGTACAGCAACACGGTCATCTCGGCCTTGTCGTATTGCCCGAGGTGCGGGATCGTGACCGGGTCGATCACGATGGCGCCCTTGGCGCGCAGCACGGCAATGCTCTTGTCGAGCAGCTTGATGACGGCCGGGTTGGTACCGACGAGCGCGCGTACCACGCCGATGCGCTTGCCCTTGAGCGCGTTGGCATTCAGGAATTTGGTGTAATCGGTGGCGTGCTGGTCGGCGTCGGCGGTGGCCGGGTCGCGCGGGTCGGAACCGGCGATGGCGGTGAGCACGATGGCGGCGTCGCGCACGTTGCGCGCGATCGGCCCGGCGGTGTCCTGGGTGGAACTGATGGGAATGATGCCGGCGCGACTGACCAGGCCGACGGTGGGTTTGATGCCGACATCGCCGTTGGCGGAAGACGGGCAGATGATCGAACCGTTGGTCTCGGTGCCGATGGCCACGGTGGTGAAGCCGGCGGCGACGGCGGCAGCCGAGCCGGAGCTGGATCCGCAGGCCGTGTGGCTGAGCACGTACGGATTGCGCGTCAGTCCGCCGCGTCCGCTCCAGCCGCTGGTTGCACGCGAGGAGCGAAAGTTGGCCCACTCGCTCAGGTTGGTCTTGGCCAGAATGATGGCGCCGGCCTTGCGCAGTTTGGCCGCCACGGTCGAGTCGCGCGGCGCCGGCGCACCGACCATCGCCAGCGAGCCGGCCGTGGTCAGCATCGGCCCGCGCGTGTCGATGTTGTCCTTGAGCATCACCGGAATGCCGAACAACGGGCCATGCGTTTTGCCCGGCGCACGCGCATCATCGCGGGCGCGGGCGATTTCCAGCGCCAGCGGATTGACCTCGATGACCGAGTTCACGTTCGGTCCGTTCTGGTCGAGTTTGACGATGCGGCGCAAAAAATCCTGCACTAGGTCAAGCGAGGTCAGCTTGCCGCTGGCCATGGCCTGATCGAGCGTGGTGATCGATGCATACCAGGGTGTTGGTGCTGTCGACGCCGCGGCAGGTGTGGGCGCAAGGCTGGCTGGGCGGGCGGGAGTGGCTGCGTTCTGCGCCATGACGGTGGGTGCAACGAACGGCAGCAGGCAGGCAACAATGGTCGACAGGGCAAAGCGCGATGGCATGGGCATTCCAGTTGCGGCGACGTGTCGCGCACGTCGCGCCCATGGTACTCGTGCGACGGGCGCTACACTACGAAGAGGCAGCCACGGGTTGTCGATGCGGCGAGTCACGGGAGGCATGGCATGAGCTGGTCGGACAGACGTTGGCGACTGGCCATGGCCGGAGCAACCGTGCTGGCATGGGGACTGGTTGTCGGCACGGCGTTCGCCCAAGTGCCGAACACGCTGCAGCAACGCATTGCGGCCTGCACCAGCTGTCATGGCAAGCATGGTCAGGGTGGCCACAACGGGTTCAATCCACGGCTTGCCGGCAAGCCGGCGCTGTACCTGTACCACCAGCTGCTCGATTTTCGTGCCGGCCGACGGCATTACCCGATGATGCAACACATGGTCAGGGACATGCCTGATGCCTATCTGCGCGAGATCGCCAACTACTTTGCCGCGCAGGTGCCGGTGTGGCCCGCGCCGCCGCCGTCGGTGATGCCGGCGGCGTTTTTGCGACGTGGTCAGGAGCTGGTCGAACATGGCGATCAGGCACGCAAGGTGCCGGCTTGCACGGCTTGTCATGGCAAACGCCTGATGGGGCTTGATCTGGCCATTCCGCCCTTGCTGGGCCTGCCCAAGGATTACATCAGCAACCAGTTGGGCGCATGGCGCGGCGGCACGCGGCATGCCATGGCGCCGGATTGCATGGCCACGGTAGCCGCGCGACTGACGCCGCAGGAAGTCGCCGCGCTGGCCGCGTGGTTGTCGTCGCAACCGATGCCGGCCGACGTCAAGCCGGCACCCGCCGGGTCGCTGAAATTGCCGCTCAAGTGCGGGGACATGCCGCAGTGAACACGATCCTGCGTTGGCGGCATGTCGGCGGCATGCTGGTTGGTGTGTTGGCCACGAGTCTTGGCCTGTCCTGGATGGTGCTGCTGGGGACGCCGCAGACGGTGGACAAGCCTGCCGATGCGGCGAGCCAGTCCGCGCAGGTGGCGCGGGGTGCCTATCTTGCTCGCGCGGGCGATTGCGCGTCGTGCCACACGCTGGCAGGCGGTCAACCGCTGGCCGGCGGGCGGCCGATTCCAACGCCCTACGGCACGATCTACACGCCCAACATCACGCCCGACATGACGACCGGCATCGGCACGTGGAGCGCCGAGGATTTCTGGCGTGCCATGCACGACGGCATCGATGCCCATGGCCATTATCTGTACCCGGCGTTTCCATTCACCTCGTTCACCCGATTGACGCGGCAGGATGTCGATGCCATCTACGCGTGGCTGCGCACGGTCAAGCCGGTACACGCCACGCGCCTGCCGAACACGCTGTCGTTTCCGTACAGCTGGCGCTCGTTGATGGGCATCTGGCGCATGCTGTATTTCGATGCGGGCACGTATCGGCCCGATCCGACCAAATCCGCAGCGTGGAATCGTGGCGCCTATCTGGTCAAGGGTCTGGGCCATTGTGCCGATTGCCACAGTCCACGCAATTGGCTGGGTGCCACCAGGGACAACAGCGCGCTGGCGGGCGCGATGATCCCGCAGCAAGACTGGTACGCGCCGAACCTTGGTACCGCGCAGGGCAATGGATTGGCCGGCTGGAGCCGTCAGGACATCATCGATTTTCTGCATACGGGGCGTTCGACCAAGGGCATTGCCTATGGCCCAATGGCCGAAGTGGTGCATGCCAGCCTGCAATACCTGACCACGGCGGACGTGGTGGCCATGGCCACCTACCTCATGCAGCGCCCGTCCAGGCCCACGCCGATCCATTACAGTCGCTTCGTGCCGCCGCCGGTGCGGCGCGCGCGCGAGGATCATTTGAACAGTTGGGTGGTGCAAGGGCACGTGATCTACATGAAGCATTGTGCGGCTTGCCATGGCAAAAATGGCGAGGGGCAATTGGATGTCTATCCGCCATTGGCCGGCAACAGTTCGATTCTCGCGGCCAGTCCGGCCAATGCCATTCGCAAGGTGTTGCTGGGTGGTTTTGCGCCGGCCACGCAGACGTTTCCGCGACCCTATTCGATGCCACCGTTCATCGAAAAATTGAACGATCACGAGGTGGCGCTGGTGGTCACCTACATTCGCCACGCCTGGCGCAACCGGCCGGCCACGGACCCGCCGTTGTCGACGGTGGCCGATGACACGGTGGCCAAATACCGCTCGGCCTTCACGCGCTGACACGCAGAGCCAGATCACGCCAAGGACGAATGTCCCAGAAGCGGCGTGCCTGACCGGATGGCGAGGGCAACACGAACAGGCGGGTGCGATCGATCGTCGTGTCCTGCATGCCGTAGCCGACGGCGTGACCGAGCATGGCCTGCGCGGCGTTCTTGCTGGTGAAGGCCAGCAAGCGCGGCTGGAAGGCGTGGATTTTGGTGGTCAGCGCGGCGGTGTCGAAGGCGTCCTTGGGCAGCTCGTCGTCGTTGCCGCTGTGACGTTTGGCCAGGTCGGTAAGGCCGATGCCCCATGACGGCAGTTGCGTGAATTCGTGCGGGACCAATCGTCGCGGGGTCAGTCCTGCCTCGAACAAGGCGCGCCAGAAAAAATTGCCGGGGTGCGCGTAGTAGGCATGCTCGGCAGCCGAACGGCGACTGGGCGCGGTGCCGCAGAACACCACGGCCAGACCGGGTTGCAGCACGTCGGGCAAGATGGGAGCCGGGTCAGGCACCGGTGGGGTCGAGCAGAAAATCGGTGTACTGAAAACGCCCGTCGCGCAGTACCGACTCACCGCGTGTCAGCCGGATCGGATGGCGAAACGGCGGACCGGCATGGCTCAAGGTATGAAACTCGCCGCGCTCGCCGCAGGGGTCGACACCGGCGGGCAGGGCGTCGATAAAGGCGGCGTCGAACTCGCGGCCGCAAAAATCGGCATCCAGTCGCGTGGTGTCGACGCAAACCACTTTGGCGCGATGGCCGTCGGCATGAAATTGCCGCGCCAGCACGGCCGTGTCTTCGCCCCACATCGGAAACACGGCTTGCCAATCGTCACGCCCGAGCTGGCGCACGCGGTAGTCACGCACATCTTCGAGGAACAGATCGCCGAAACCGCAGTGGCGCAAACCCGGCCAGCGTGTCTGCGCCTGCCGCAGCGCCGCGTGATGGGCGGTTTCGTAGCTGGCATTGTCGGATGGCCAATGGATGCCGACTTCGACCAGCGGCAGGCCAAGCGCATCGGCTTGCGCACGCAACACGTCGCGGCGGATGCCGTGCATCGACACGCGATCGTAATCGAGGGTCACGGTGGTGAGCAGGCCGACCACCTGCCAGCGCGGATCGGCGAGCAGGCGTGCCAAGGCCATCAGGCAATCCTTGCCGCCGCTCCAGGACATGAGAATGGGTGTCGTCATGGCCACGCATTGTGGCGGCGTGGCCATGGCTTGTCACGACGCCATCATGGCGTTTCCTTGCGCCTTACCGTGCGGAGGTGGAGGCGGAAGCCGGTATTTGCTGCAACGGACCGACATGCACCGTGCCCAACCACGGGGTTCCGGCGAAGTACGATTGCGCCAGCTCGCCTGTCACGTGGTGTTGCATGTGCAAGGTCACGCACACGCCGGCGTTCTGTTGGGCGATGTACTCTTGTACCTGCCTGATCGTCTCGTGGCCCCCACTCATCGCCAGCATCTGTTCGTAGGTAGGGTGAACCAGAGCATCGATTGATGATGGTGGCATGCCGGCCAGACCTGCGTGGCGGGCGGCGGCGGCTTGCGCTCCGAGCAATCGCACGCAGCCCGAATTGCCGCGGGTGCGGCGACGCCAGTGCTGCAAATGTTGCCAGGCGCGAGCGGCGGCGACGGCGTCGCCGTAGGTCGCGGTCATTCGTGTCACCAGGTGTTGTGCCGCATGGCGTTGGGCCGGTGTGGCGACGGCAAAGGCCGAGCGCCGGGCCAGGCTGATCTGTGCGTCGTTGTTCCGTTCGTCGGCCAGTTGCAACCAGGCCAGGCCCAGGGGCACGTTGGTGGCCACGTGGTGACCCGCAAAATAAATCAAACCCAACGTGTATTGCGCGTTCTTGTTGCCCCAGCCGGCGGCCAACTGCATGAATTGCAGGCCGTTGCGGTAATGTCCGTGGTTCCAGTCGTGCATGCCCAGACAATAGTCGCTGCGACCCGGCAAGGGACCTTCGAAGACGGCGGGGAAGCATACGAGCGGAGGCGTGCTTGCCGCGTGCGTTGCCGGTGTCTGCGCGGGCGCATGCGGGCTTGGTGCGGCCATGGCCAGCGGCAGAACCAAACAGCACCCACTCAGCCATGCGATCATGGTGCGGACAGGGTGATTCATGACAGTTCCTTTGGCGGGGTTGCGCGCGCTCTCAGCTTGAATCCATCAACCTCTCACTGCCCATCACGGAAATACGGGTTGCGAAAGACTTG
>DASVGO010000016.1:0-61698 GCA_036379495.1 Rhodanobacteraceae bacterium
GTGCCGAAACCGAGGTTGCGATCGTGGCGGATCACCCGTACCCGGAGGTCGCCCGCATGTTCGCCCTCGACCGCATCAGGCATGCCGTCGCGGGACGCGTTGTCCAGCAACAGCAGCTCACCCACTGCCGAACTGGCCAGGGCGCAACGCACGCATTCGGCCAGCGAGCGGCCGCTGTCGGCGGCAACGATGAGAACGCTGACGGAGGTTCGATCCATGCCGGTCAGTATGCCGCAATCATGCAGGCTGGCCGTGGCCATGACCGTTGTACCGCGCCGCGGCCGCACACACGTTCAGGACGTCACCCCACCCACGCCCGCGCATTGCGGAACATGCGCAACCACGGCGAATCTTCGCCCCAAGCCTCCGGATGCCAACTCATCTGCACGCTGCGATGCACGCGCTCGGGGTGCGGCATCATGATGGTGACGCGGCCCTCGGCGGCGGTGAAGCCGGTCAGGCCGGCGGGTGAGCCGTTGGGGTTGAGCGGAAAATCCTCGGTCGCGCGGCCGCGGTTGTCGACATAGCGCAGGCAAGCCGACGCTTTGGTTGCGCTGGCCGGCACTTCGAAACTGGCGCGGCCTTCGCCATGCGCCACCACCACCGGAATGCGCGACCCGGCCATGTCGCGCAGCAGGATGCTGGGCGAATCGAGGACATCCAGCGTGGCCAGACGCGCCTCGTACTGCTCGGAGGTGTTGCGCAAAAACCGCGGCCAGTGCTCGGCGCCGGGAATGATGTCCTTGAGTTGCGAGAGCATCTGGCAACCGTTGCACACGCCCAGCGCAAAGCGGCTGGTGTCGGCGAAAAAGGTTTCGAACTGTCGACGCAAGCCCTCGTCGTAGAGAATGGCCGTGGCCCAGCCGCGCCCGGCGCCCAGCACGTCGCCGTAGGAAAACCCGCCGCACGCGGCAAAACCGGTAAAGTCGGACAGCTGCACGCGCCCCGCGGCCAGATCGCTCATGTGCACGTCGTGCGCCTCGAAGCCGGCGCGCGTGAAGGCGGCGGACATTTCCACCTGGCCGTTGACACCTTGCTCGCGCAGCACGGCCACACGCGGACGCACACCACGCGCGATGTACGGCGCGGCAAGGTCTTCGGCCGGATCGAATGTCAGCACCGGACTGATGCCGGGATCGTCATCGCGCATCCGCCAGGCCAGCTCGGCGTCGGCGCTGACCGGGTTGTCGCGCAGCTTCTGCATGGCGTGACTGGTCTCGCTCCAGGCTCGCATCAAGTCCTGCCAGCGCCACTTCGCCAACACCTCGTCACCCTGGTACAACTTGATGCCGAGTTTGGCGCGCGGATGCCCGACCACGTGCGTGCAATCGGCCAGACCGTGTTTTTCGAGCAAGGCGACGAAGGCCTCGTGATCGGCCTCGGTGACTTGCACGACGGCACCCAGCTCTTCGCTGAACAGGGCGCGAATGGCCACCTCGCCCCAACCGTCAAGCTGCAGCTCCATGCCGCAATGGCCGGCGAAGGCCATTTCCAGCAGGGTGACGATGACGCCGCCGTCGGAACGGTCGTGATAGGCACGAATGAGGCCGGCCGCACGCGCGTCCTGAATCAACGCGAAAAATGCCTTGAGCTGCGCCGCATCATCCAGCGTCGGCGGCACGCCACCCCGGCGGTTGAAGGCCTGCGTCAGCACGCTGCCGCCCAGACGATTGCGGCCACCGCCCAAGTCGACCAGCCACAACTCGGAGACGCCGACATCCAGCCGCAACTGCGGGGTCAGCGTGCGCCGCGCATCGGTCACTCGCGCAAAGCCCGTGACCACCAGCGACACCGGTGCGACGGTATGCTGCTCGCCCAGCTCCGCGTCGTGCCACACCGTCTGCATGGACAGCGAATCCTTGCCGACCGGAATGGAAATGCCCAGCGCCGGGCACAATTCCATGCCCACGGCCTTGACCGCGTCGAACAGCGCGGCGCCTTCGCCTTCGTGGTTGACGGCCGCCATCCAGTTGGCGGACAGGCGAATGTCGGACAGGTGCTCGATCGGCGCGGCGGCCAGGTTGGTGATGGCCTCGCCGACCGCCAGACGCGCGGCCGCATCGCTCGACACCAGCGCCACCGGCGCGCGTTCGGCCATGGCCATGGCCTCGCCGGCATAGCCGTCAAAATCGACCAGCGTGACCGCGCAATCGGCCACCGGTACCTGCCACGGGCCGACCATCGGGTCGCGCGCGCACAGGCCGCCGACGCTGCGATCGCCAATGGTGATGAGGAACGATTTGGAGCCGACCACCGGCATGCGCAGCACGCGCGCAATGGCTTCGTTGATCTCGATGCCCGACAGGTCCGGCACCAGTTCCAGCCGCAGCGGCTTGCGCGTGGCCTGCCGGTGCATGCGCGGCGCCTTGCCGAACAGCACGTCCATCGGCAGGTCGATCACCGTTTCGCGCGTGCCGTCGACCAGCGTGCGCGCCACCGTCAGGCGTTCCTCGGCGGTGGCCGTGCCGACCACCGCGAACGGGCAACGCTCACGCGCGCACAAGGCGGCAAAGGCCGGCACGTCGGCCGGACGCAAGGCCAGCACGTAGCGCTCCTGCGATTCGTTGCACCACACCTGCATCGGCGTCAGCGACGGATCGGACACCGGCACCTGATCGAGATCGATCACGCCACCGACCTCGGCATCGTGCAGGATCTCGGGAATGGCGTTGGACAGGCCGCCGGCGCCGACGTCGTGAATGCTGATGACGGGATTGACCGCCTGCGCCCAGCAGGCGTCGATGACTTCCTGACAACGCCGCTCCATCTCGGCGTTGTCACGTTGCACCGAGGCAAAATCGAGCTCCGCGCTGGAGGCACCAGCACTCATCGACGAGGCTGCGCCGCCGCCCAGGCCGATCAACATGGCCGGACCGCCCAGCATGATCACCGCGTCGCCGGCTTCGAGCGCGCGCTTTTGCACGTGGTCGTGGCGGATGTTGGCCAGACCACCGGCGATCATGATCGGCTTGTCGTAACCGCGACGCACGTTGGGCGCGCCGTTTTCCTGCTCGAAGGTGCGGAAATAGCCGCCCAGACAGGGCCGGCCGAATTCGTTGTTGAACGCAGCCGCACCGAGCGGACCGTCGCGCATGATCTCGAATGCGCTGGCCATGTTGGGCGGCAGCGGACGATCGGTTTCCCACGGCCGCGGCAGTCCGGGAATGCGCAGGTGCGAGACGGAAAAGCCGGTCAGGCCAGCCTTGGGTTTGCCGCCACGGCCCGTTGCGCCCTCGTCGCGAATCTCGCCGCCGGCACCGGTGGCGGCGCCCGGCCATGGCGCGATCGCGGTCGGATGATTGTGCGTTTCGACCTTGATGGCATGATCGACGGTTTCGGCATGCGCGCGCCACACGCCGTCGGCATCGGCAAAAAAGCGCTGCCCTTCGCTGCCGGCAATCACGGCGGCATTGTCCTTGTAGGCCGACAAGGTGAGCTTGGGCGACACCTCGTGGGTGTGCCGGATCATGCCGAACAGCGTGACCTCCTGCTCGGCGCCGTCGATGGTCCAGCGAGCGTTGAACACCTTGTGCCGGCAATGCTCGGAATTGGCCTGCGCGAACATCATCAGTTCGGCATCGCTGGGATCGCGGCCCAACTCCGCGTAGCGCGCGGCGAGATAGTCGATTTCATCCTCGGCCAGCGCCAGACCCAGTTCGCGATTGGCCACGGCCAAGGCCGTCGCCGCATCCTCGCCCAGCGTGATGCGGCCCAGCGAACCGGGCGTGCCGTGCAAGAACAAGCCTTCGGCCTGCGCCAGATCACTCAGCAGCGATTGCGTCATCGGATCGTGCAGCGCGCCTTCGATGGCCGTGCGTTGCGCGGCATCAAGCGTGTCAAGACCCTCGATGCGCCAAGCCACGCCATGCTCGATGCGCGCCAGTTCGAACCCGGCCACATGCAGGATGTCTGTGGCCTTGCTCGACCATGGCGAAATCGTGCCCAGGCGCGGCATCACCCACAGCGAAGCCGGTTGCGGCGTGCCTTCGCGGGCGTCGAGCACTTCGATCAAACGTGCGTGCTCGGTCGGCGCCAGCGGCTGTGGCGCGTCGATCAGATAGACATGCCAGGTGTCCTTGATGCGCACCCCGGCCACCATCCCGGCAAGCCGTGCGTTGAGCCGATCCAGCCGGAATGGCGAAAGGGCCGTCTGGCCGTCGAGAACCATCATGTGATTGACGCCGCGGGGAAAACCGCCATTTTAGCCGATTGCCGCGACGGCGCGAACGTCCGCCGGCACGAATCAACGGGTCGTCGTGCCGCGGTGTTGCTGCGCCTGCAATGCCTGCAGCAGCTGTCTGGGTGGCACAAAACCGCCCAGCTCGGCGCCGTCGGGCGCAATCACCGTGGGCGTGCCATCCACGCCGATGCGTGCCCCCAGGCGAAAGTCGGCGGCGACCCTGTTGGTACACGTGGCCAGCGCCATCGCATGGCCCGCCATGGCTTTGTCGAAGGCCGCCTTGCGATCCTTCGCGCACCATACCGCCACGGCCTTGAGGTAGGAACTGGTGGGTTTGCCGCTGGGTACGGCCTTGATGCCCGAACGCGGCCACGGCAGGTAATGCACGGCAATGCCGAGCGCGTTGTATTGCCGCATCAGGCGATGAAGCACGCGGCAATACGCGCAATCAAGGTCGGTGAACACCGTCACCGAATATTTCGGATGCGCCGGTGCAAAGGTGATGAAATCGCCCGCCGGCACCTTGGCCAGGGCCGCCCGGCGCACGCGGCGCATGCTGCGTTCGCTCACGTCCTGCCCCTTGGCGAGGTCGTACAAATGCCCGTCCATCACCCAGGTACCATCGGCGCTGACATACACGAGACGCCCGCCGACCAGCGCTTGATAAAAGCCCGGCAGCGGTGCCTTGCGGATGTCGCTGATCGACGCGGGTGGCGCCATGCGTTCGAGCGCTGCCTTGACGGTCGCGATGCCCGTCGCAGATCGCGTGGCTTGCGCCAGCACAGGCATCGACGACAGCAACACCAGCAGACCGAAGACGGCACACACGAGGCGAACATGACGATGGCTGGCGTGACGAAACATGATCGGAAAGCGCGAGGGATGGTGGGTCATTATCCCATGCGCCCAGACCCGGGAATGTGATGGACCGGGATGGTTTGGCTGCAACAGATGCACATGGTCCTGGCCATGCGTTCGCCGCCCATAGACTGCCACGGACTCGCTTCCACCACTTCGTGGCAAGCAACCGTCCATGGTGCGCATTGTCCGGCCCGGCCATCCTGGCCGGGCGTTCGCCGCCCATCGACTGCCACTGGCAGTCGATGGGCGGCTCACCCACGTGGGTGATGTTTGGCGTGCAGGCGCTTGAGTCCTTCGCGCGCCACCAGCGTGTAGATCTGCGTGGTGCTGAGCGAACTGTGGCCAAGCATCATCTGCAGCGAACGCAGGTCCGCGCCATGGTTGAGCAGGTGCGTGGCAAAGGAATGCCGCAACACGTGCGGCGAAATGCGCTGCGCGTCGATGCCGGCACCCACCGCATGGCGCTTGACCAGCAACCAGAACATCTGCCGACTCATGCCGCTGCCGCGATTCGACAGAAACAAGGCATCACTCGGAGGCGTGCGCACCAGGACCGGGCGCACGCTGGCAAGGTAGCGCTCGATCCAATCCAGAGCCACTTCGCCCACCGGCACCAAACGATCCTTGCCGCCCTTGCCGGTAACGCGCAACACGCCCTGCTGGCGATTGAGCCCACCGAGCGTCAGGCCTACCAGCTCGGATACACGCAGACCACTGGCGTACATCAGTTCCAGCATCGCGCGATCGCGCAGGCCCAGCGGCGTGGCCACGTCCGGCGCCTGCAGCAAGGCTTCGACCTCGCGCTCGGTCAAGGCCTTGGGCAGGCTGCGCGGCAGGCGCGGTCGCGCAAGGTGCAAGGTTGGATCGACATGCTCCGTGCCCGTGCGTACCAGATGCGCATAGAACCGCCGGAACGCGGTCTGCCGCCGCGCCATCGTGCGCGCCGCGCCGCCACGCTCGCCGAGATAGCGCGAGATGTCCTCGCCGCTGGCGTCACGCAAACGGCAAGCTTGCCCGTCAAGCCAACGCGCCAGGCCTTCCAGATCGCGCCGATAGGCTTCCAGCGTGCGATCGGACAGACCATCCTCGGCCCACACGCGCTCGAGGAAGGCATCGATGTCCGCACGTGCGACATCAGGAACAGTTCGTGGTTGTGCATCCGGCATGGCATGATGCTGCCGTCTGCCCCTGCCGGATGCAAGACAAAGCCTGATGAACGACCCCGCCATCTCGACCGAAACCGCACCCGCCATCACGTGGCAGCCATCGTCGCTGCTGCGCCGCGTGGCCGGTCTGATTTACGACTGGGTGGCAGTGCTGGCCATCGTGATGGTGGTCGGCATGATCTGTCAGGCCGCCACCCGCGGCCAACTGGTGCAGACGGGCACGCATGTCGTCATCGCCTGGTGGTACCGCCCGCTGCAGTACCTCGTGATCGTGGCCTACTTCATGGCCTCATGGCTGCGCGGTGGACAGACGCTGGGCATGCGGCCATGGCGCATGTACCTGCGCATGCGTGACGGCAGCCGCATCCGCTGGCGTGCAGCCATCGTGCGCGCCATCGTGGTGTCCCTGCCCATGCTGTTGCTGTCGATCGGCCACGGCATCGCGCCGCACACGGCGATACTGATCCTGCTACTGGCGTGGGTAGTGTTTTATGCCGTGGCGCTGTTCGATCCGCAGCGATGCGCCCTGCACGACATCATCGCCGGTACCGCCATCGTGCACATGGTGGTGCCGCGGCTGTCACGACAACGACCAAGCACCACGAACCCCGACACTCATCCGTAGCGCCGGAAATACAGTGCCGCCACGATCACCAGCACCAGTGCTGGCAGCAAGTCGGCCAACCAGGCTGGCGCACCATAAACGACACCCACGTTGGTCAGTCCCTGCTGCAGGAAGTACCAGGCCAGCGAGATCACCACGCCGATCAGCAGCCGCTTGCCCAGCCCACCGGAACGCAATGCGCCAAAGGCGAACGGCAGCGAGCACAACACCAGCACCAGCACATTGACCGGGTACAACGCGTGTGCCCAGAACGCCTTGGCATACGCCACCGGGTTCTGGTGGTTGTGCTCCAGGTAACGAATGTTGCGTCGCAGATCACGCATCGACAGATATTCGGGATGGATCACCGACTGCTTGAGCACGGTGGCATCCAGGTGCGTGGGCCAGGGCTCGCTCGCTCGCGTGACGCTGTGCACGCCGGTCGCATCGAGTGTGCTGGTGCGCACTTGCTGCAATGTCCATTGGCCAGCATGGCTGACCGCGTCCTGCGCATGCACGAATTTCGTGAGCTGTCCGTCGGTGCCCAGGCTGAACACGCGCACGTCGGCCAGCCGCACCTGCGTGCGACCATGCTCGTGCTGCGCCAGCACGGCCTTGGCATTGATGAAATTCGATCCGTTGCGTGCCCACAGGCCAGAGCCCGTGGTCATGCCCAGATGCTGCGAGTGCACGCGCAACTGCAATGCCTGTGCCCGCTGCGCGCCATAAGGCGCCACGGTCTCCCCCATCAGCATGACCAGACCAATGAGGAGTGCAAGCAACACCACCACCGACCCGATAATGCGCAACTTGGACATGCCTGCCGCGCGCAAGGCCGTCATTTCGCCATTGGTGGCCAGGCCGCCCAAACCCAACAGGCCGCCGATCAGGGCGGCATTGCCGAACCACTGGTAGGCGCGACGTGGCACTGTCCAGGCGATGTAAATGATGGCATCCGGCAGCGTGTAGCCATGCTTGCCGATATCACCGAGCTGGTGCAGAAACTGGTTCAAGGTGTCGAAACCGACCAACACCAGCCACACGATCACCAGCATGCCGAGCACGCTGGTGGCGATCAGACGGTCGACACGCTTGATGGTCGGCCAAGTCATGCGCCGCCTGCTCCCCGGACCTTCCACGGCGCGTACTGGCGCCACAGGAACCACGTCGCCACACCAGCGATCACGGCATGCAGCACCCAGATCGCCGTGCTGTCATGCAGCTTGTTTTCGCCAATCATCGACTTGGCCAGCAGCAGCAAGCTGAAATACAGGAAATAGCACAGCACCGCGATCAGCATGCGCCCGTAGCGTGGCTCGCGCGGCGTCTGCCGGGACAACGGCAAGGCCAGCAGCACCAGTACCAAGGCCATGACCGGTGCGGCAATGCGCCAAGCCAGCTCGGCACGCGCCTGCGGCCCGGGCGTGGCAAACAGGGCTGCCGTGTCTGTTGCCGATCCGATGTCGCCGCGATTGTTGCCGTTGTCCGGTTGTACCGGCGAAATCGCCACGCTGTTGCGCTGGTACTGCATGCGGTCCCAGTTGTCGGCGTCCAGCGGCAACTTGTACTGCCAGCCATCCGTCAACACGAGATAACGTCCCTGCCCGTCGCTGCCCGGATGCAACTGGCCATGGCTGGCGGTGATCACCCGCAAGGTCGGTGGTTGACCGGCCTTCGCCGCATCTTCGCGCGCCATGAATACCGGCCCGAGACGGGTGCCCTTGCGATTCATGCTGGTCACGAAAATGGTGCCGCCCTTGCCCGGCAGTTCGGTGAACCGTCCGGCCTGCAGCCCCGCGGCAATGACCGAACGATTCGCCTGCGCGATCAGATTCGAGCTGGTCTGCTCCGACCACGGTCCCAGCCACAAGGACACCATGCCGATCAGCACCGCCATCGGTATGGCCAGCCACGCCGCCGGCCGTAACAGGCCGCGTCGACCCATGCCGGATGCCGCCAACACATGCATCTCGCTGTCGCGATGCAGACGCCCCAATGCCCACAGGATGCCGAGAAACAGGGCCAGCGGCAGCAGGCCCGCCAGCGCCGCCAGCATCTTCAGGCCCAGCACGTCGAACATCACGCTGGCCGGATAGCTGCCCTCGGCCACCTGCTGCAGCACCCGCGCGAACGTGCCACCCGCGACCACTACCAGCAGCACCACGGCCACGGCCAGAACGCTCAGTGCAAGTTCACGCAACAGGTAGCGGTCGAGAATGCGCAGCATGCGATAATGCGGGTTCACGCGTCGTGCCGCGGGCGCGGCGAGGTCGCCAGTGTAGCCGGTAGCCACCATTTCAAGGACATGGCCATGGTCGTCGAATTCAGATTCGTACCCCTTGCCGGCCTGCCATCACCAGTGCATGGCATGCCGACCACATGCCCTTCCCTTTGATTCCGCCGACTCTGCCCATGCGTGCCGACTTCTACCTGATCGCCCAACCACGTTTCAGCGAGCAACCGTTGCTGCTGGTGTGCGCCTTGGTGCAAAAGGCGCTGTTGCAAACCCTGCCGCTGGTGATCCTGGCGCGCGACCATGCGCAGGCCGAGGAAATCGACGACCTGCTGTGGGCCTTCGACGAGGACGCGTTCATCCCGCATCAGCTGGCCGGTCATGACGACGATACCGAGGTGCCGGTGCTGATCGTGCCGCCTGGCGTGGATGCTCCCGACCGACCGCTGGCCATCAACCTGCGTGCGGACATGCCGCAGGGCCATTTCGAGCGCGTCCTCGAAGTGGTGCCGGCCGACCCGGCCGAGCGCAAGGGTTCACGTCTGCGCTGGCGTCAATACCAGCAGGCCGGCGTCGAATTGGCCAAACATGACATGTGATGACCGGCGCGGCCCGTTCGAGCGTGGTCAAGGCACGGATGCCTGCGCATCGCCAGATGCCGCCTCCACCAACGCTTCCACGGCTGCGGCGTCAAACGGCCAATCCAGCTCCCTGCCCGTCGCCTCGTCGCGCAGTACCGGCACGCGCGTGCCGTAGCGTGCCTCCAACTGCGGATCGTCTTCCAGCCAGCAGCTGCAAAAATCCGGCGCGCGCGCGCGCGCCATCACCTCCAGCGCCAAGTCGCACAGGTGGCAATCATCCCGCTGGAAAAGGGTCAAGCAAACCATGACGATGACTATGCAGTGCCGGCCAGACGCGTAGAATAACGGTTTCCTCACACGCGCACGTCATCATGGCCGTCAGCGTTTTCGACATCTTCAAGATCGGCATCGGGCCGTCGTCCTCGCACACCGTCGGGCCGATGCGTGCCGCCGCGCGTTTCACCGAGCGCTGGCTGGACGAGAAAGGCCTGCTCGACCGCGTCACGCGCGTGCGCTGCGAGCTTTACGGCTCGCTGGCGCTGACCGGGCGCGGTCACGGCACCGACAAGGCCGTGTTGCTGGGCTTCGAGGGCAACTGGCCCGACCAGGTCGATCCGGACATCATCCCGGCCACGCTCGAACGCATCCGCAGCAGCAAACGCCTGAACCTGGCCGGCAAAAAGTCGATCGACTTCGACGAAAAGCGCGATCTCGTGTTCAACAAGCGCCAGAAGCTGCCCTACCACGTCAACGGCATGCGCTTTTCCGCCTTCGATGCCAGCGACAACGAACTTGCCACACGCGACTACTACTCGGTGGGCGGTGGCTTCGTGGTCAACCCGGACGAGGCGGCCGCCGACCGCATCGTCGCCGACACCACCGCCGTCAAATACCCATTCACCAGCGGCAACGAACTGCTGGCCATTTGCGAGCGCGAACACCTGACCATCGCGCAGGTCATGTTGGCCAACGAACAGGCCTGGCGCAGCGAACAAGAGATCCATGACGGCCTGCTGACCATCTGGAAGGCCATGGCCGACTGTGTCGCACGCGGGCTGCGTTCACCCGGCGAACTGCCCGGCGGACTGCACGTCAAGCGCCGTGCGCCGGCCATGCTCGATGACTTGCGCAGCAAGCCGGAAAGCTCGCTGAAGGATCCGCTGTCGATCCTCGACTGGGTCAACCTGTACGCGCTGGCCGTCAACGAGGAAAACGCCGCCGGCGGCCGCGTCGTCACCGCGCCCACCAACGGTGCGGCCGGCATCATGCCGGCGGTGCTGCATTACTACGACCGCTTCTGCCCCAAGTCCGACGAGGCCGGCATCATCGAGTTCCTGCTGACCTCGGGCGCCATCGGCATCCTGTACAAGGAAAACGCCTCGATCTCCGGCGCCGAAGTCGGTTGCCAGGGCGAAGTCGGCGTGGCCTGCTCGATGGCCGCCGGCGGTCTCACCGCCGCGCTCGGCGGCAGCATCCATCAAGTCGAAAATGCCGCCGAAATCGGCATGGAACACAACCTCGGCCTCACCTGCGACCCGATCGGCGGCCTCGTGCAAATTCCCTGCATCGAGCGCAACGCGATGGGCTCGGTGAAAGCCATCAACGCCAGCCGCATGGCACTCAAGAACGACGGCAAACACCGCGTGTCGCTGGACAAGGTCATCAAGACCATGCGCGATACCGGCCGCGACATGAAGGACAAGTACAAGGAAACCTCGCGCGGCGGGCTGGCTGTGAACGTTATCGAGTGCTGACGTGATCGGCTCGTCACGAGATTCGTACGTCTCCACTCATGGGAGGTTTCGATGCAATTCAAGCAAATCGGCAAAACCGTCGTACAACCCCGGCACCGTGCAACTTGTCATTGCGGAGCGGTCGTGCTGGAGCTGGAATTGCCCGACGGAGTGGTCAATCCGCGACGCTGCAACTGCTCGTATTGCCGGCGCCGGGGGACGATCGTCGCGTCGGTTCCACTCGGCGGTCTCCACATCATCAAGGGCTCCGAGCATCTGCGGACCTATCAATTCAATACCCGTACGGCCAGGCATTATTTCTGCGCCGTGTGCGGCATCCATACCCATCACCAGCGACGCTCCAACCCCGGGCAATATGGCTACAACGTCGGTTGCCTCGAAGGCGTGGATCCATTCGACATCCCGAATGTTCCAACCAATGATGGCGTCAACCACCCTTCGGACAAGGATGGGGCCTGACACGACACTCATCGCTGTTGACGACCGCTGCAACCCAACATGCCATGAAATGCAGCCGCCGACTTGTCGTTGACACAAATCCGTCACTGTCCAGGGGAACCCATGAGTTGCTTCGCCCGAACACAGTCGGCATCATGCAGGCGTGAGTACGACAAGCCCGACCGCGAACGCCACCCTCGCAAAATCCGTGCTCAATTGTGCGGCTTACGACCTTGCAGGCCGGAAGGTCGGTGACGTCGACATCGACCACATCAGCGACGTGCTGGAAGATCCCGATCGGTTCGTGTGGGTTGGTTTGCACGAACCGGGGGAGGCGCTGCTGACCAAACTGCAGGAAGAATTCGGCCTGCACGACCTGGCCATCGAGGACGCGCAGACGGCACACCAGCGCACCAAGATCGAGGCCTATGGCGATTCGCTGTTCATCGTGGTGCAGACCGCACAACTGATCGACGGCGCGATCGCGTTTGGCGAGACGCACATCTTCCTCGGTCCACGCTATCTCATCACCGTACGCCATGGTGCCTCCCTGAGCTATGCCCCGGCGCGGCGCAACTGCGAAGCCGCGCCGGCCCTGCTGGCCCTGGGGCCAAGCTACGGCCTGTACACCATCCTCGATTTCATCGTCGACAATTTCCTGCCCATCGTCACCGAATTTCGCGAAGAGCTGCAAGAGCTGGAACAAGACATCTTCGCCTCGACCTTCCGCCGCGACACCATTCGGCGCCTGTACAACATGCAGCGCGAGTTGCTGACACTGCGCTTTGCAGTGGCGCCACTGCAGGATGTCACCCATCAGCTGGTCACCCTGCACCCGCAACTGATCCGCGATGAAACGCGAGCCTATTTCCGCGATGTATACGACCACGTGTACCGCGTCAACGAAGGCACCTCGGCGATGCGCGAAATGCTGTCGGCAGCCATGAGCGTCAACCTGTCGCTGGTCTCCGTCGGCCAGAACGAAGTCGTCAAGAAACTGGCCGGATGGGCTGCCATGCTGGCCGTGCCCACACTGATCACCGGTTGGTACGGCATGAACTTCAAGCACATGCCGGAACTGGCACAACCCTATGGTTATCCGGGCGTGCTGGCATTCACGCTGATCGTGTGCGGCGGGCTGTACTACCTGCTGAAACGCGCACGCTGGTTGTGACCGTCAGGACGACAAGGGCTGTCCGCATCAATCGCGCTCGGGTGACAGCAATTCCATGGCCATGACAATGGCGTCCTCGCGCCCGTTGCGCGCCGGGTAGTAGCGCGGCCGTCGCCCGATCTGGTTGAACCCGATGCTCTCGTAAAGCGCCTGCGCGTTGACGTTGGACGGCCGCACCTCAAGAAACACGCGCTCGGCCCCATGCCACCGGGCCGTATCCAGCAGACGTCGCAGCATGCGCCGCCCGAGGCCTCGTCCCTGCCAGCGCGGCGCCACACACACGTTGAGCACATGCGCCTCACCGGCACCGGCGGAAAGCACGCCGTAGCCGATGACATCCTCTCCGTCGGCCAATACCCAGCAGGCATGGCCGGCGCGCAGACAATCGCGGAAGATGCCCGGCGTCCACGGAAATTCGTAGGCCGATTGCTCGATGGCCGCCACCTGGACCAGATCCTCGCGACCCATGCGCCGCAGCTGCGGCTCCGGTGACTTGACCACGGCAACCATGCATCACTCCCTGTCGTCGGCCTGCCTGCGCCCCTGTCGACGCAAGCCACCCAATGCCTGCCACAGCCGACGCTTGCCCTCCGCCTGAAACAGCCGATCGGGGGAGTCGAGCAGCAGCACCTCGGCTTGCGCCATCACGTCGGTATCCAGCCCCCGACCCAATGCCTGCGCCTGGGCTTTGCCAAAAACCAGATAAACCGTCGCTGGAGGCACTGGCGCGGGTAATTCACCGGCGGTCACGACCAGTCCCGGCGCCTGCACGAACGCGCCCCCCAAGGCCTGCATGATGCGATCCACCTGCCCGCGTTCGCGAGCAGTCACGCCCTCGGGCAGCACCAGCGCGACCGTACCCGGTCCGGTTGCCGGCCATGGTGGGGCGGCTATCGCCGAATCACCCGCAGACATGGGCCTGCAATTCCCACGCAAGGCGTACATCGTCACTCCCAGCGCATGCAGTATGCGCTGCCGATGGTTGGCGTCGACGGCCGCCGTCACGGTCATGGTCTCAACCCTGTGGTTTTCCCGAGTGCCGACGGCGGCGTCGACGCTGACCCATGGCCCAAGCCGTCAGCACCAGGCCGGAAATGACATACAGGCCAAGCACGACCAGCAGCACGTCAGCCGTATCGATGGCCAGCAACACCAGAATCAGGACCGCCGCAATGATCCAGAGAAAGGTCACCTTGTCATTTTCGGGCCGCGCCTTGAAACTGGTGTAACGCACCCGGCTTACCATCAGCAACCCGGCGATGATGGCAAAAAACGGCGTCACGAAGCACAAGGTTTCGCCACTGATGCCGCGTTTGTCCACGGCCCAGACAAACGCCATGCACACGCCCGCCGAGGCCGGGCTGGCCAATCCCTGAAACCAGCGCTTGTCGGCCACGCCAACCTGGGTGTTGAATCGCGCCAAACGCAATGCCGCGCAGGCCGCATAGATGAAGGCCGCCGCCCAGCCTAGCTTGCCCCAGACCGAACCATACGCGCCCAGGTAATGCAACGACCATGTGTACATCACCAAGGCCGGCGCCAAGCCGAAGCTCACCAGATCCGACAACGAGTCGTACTGCACGCCGAAGTCGGTCTGGGTGTGGGTCAACCGGGCCACGCGTCCATCCATGGAATCGAGCAAGGCCGCGATGAACACGGCAATCGCCGCTGCCGAGAAATGTCCGCCGATGCCCGCGACAATGGCGTAGAATCCCGAGAACAAGGCCCCCGTGGTGAACAGGTTCGGCAGCAGATAAATGCCCCGATGGCGTGGTGGCCGATGGGGAAGCGATTCGGTCATTGGCTGGCAACTCCGCCTGGATGAATATCTGTGCGCGAAGTGTAAACCATGTGACCGTGCGCACTTCATGGTGACGTCATGGGGTGTTAACTATGGCGCGTGGCAGCCATGCACGCATGGCTCGCGCATGTCCGCGCTGCCCTGTCCGATCGATGCTCCGATGCGACCCGTCGGAGCCCACCGACATCTTTGGAGTGTTGTCATGCGACGCCGACCTGACTTCTTATTGTTGATATTGTTGCTGAGCGTGCCGTGCATCGTTTGCGCGCAGCAGGTCTACAAGTGGACGGATGCCCACGGCATCGTGCATTACTCCGACTCACCGCCCGCGCACGGCACCAAGTACAAATCCGTTCACATTGCCGCCGACACGGCTTCGAGCGTGCACACGCCCACGGTCGCCGACGGCATCGCCGAGGACGACACGGCGTCCGCGTCTTCTGCGTTGCCCAGTCGCATTGCCGACACCCCCGCCAATCGCAAGAAAGTGTGCGGCAACATCAGCGCCAACCTGACCCTGCTCAGGGAAAACAAGCCCTTGATCGTCAAAGGCAAGAACGGCAAGAACGAATTGATGTCCAAGGCTCGGCGTGCGCAGGAATTGAGCACGGCGCAAAAGCAGTATCAGACCTATTGCGGGAACTGAATGCCATGCGAACCATCGGACCCTCGAGAGGACCACATGGGACCCCGTTTTCCGGCATGCTCGTGACGTGAAGTCTTCGACACGGGATGCCCCCTCTGGCACCTGCAGGTGACTGCAAGGCCCGCCCTTTTCTATAATCGGCGCTTTTCGAGCCTCGCGGTACTTGCATGCGCCTGAGTCAATTCCACCTTGCCACGGTCAAGGAAGTCCCCGCTGACGCGGAAATCGCCAGCCACAGGCTGATGTTGCGCGCGGGCATGATCCGCAAACTGGCATCGGGCATTTACATCTGGACTCCGCTCGGCTTGCGCGTGTTGCGCAAGGTCGAATCCGTGGTCCGCGAGGAAATGACCCACGCCGGTGCCATCGAAATGCTGATGCCGTCCGTGCAGCCACGCGAGCTGTGGGACGAATCAGGTCGCTGGAACAAATACGGACCGGCATTGCTGAAGTTCCGCGATCGCCGCGAACAGGAATTCTGTTACGGCCCGACGCACGAAGAAGTCATCTGCGACTTCGCGCGCAATGAACTGCGCAGCTACAAGCAGCTGCCCATCACTTTTTTCCAGATCCAGACCAAATTCCGCGATGAAATCCGACCCCGTTTCGGCGTGATGCGCTCGCGCGAATTCATCATGAAGGACGCCTATTCATTCCACCTGGATCAGACTTCCATGGAAGCCACCTATCAGGCGATGTACGCGGCCTACCAGCGCATCTTCACGCGCCTGGGATTGAAGTTCCGCGCCGTTGCCGCCGACTCCGGTTCGATCGGTGGCGATACCAGCCATGAATTCCAGGTACTGGCCGATTCGGGCGAAGACGCGATCGCCTTCTCCGACACTTCCGATTATGCCGCCAACGTGGAGCTGGCCGAAGCTCTGGCGCCTTCGACACCCCGACCAGCTGCGACAGCCGCGCTGACCCGCGTGGAAACACCCACGCAAAAAACCATTGATGAGGTCAGCGCATTCCTGGGAGTGCCGCCCGCGCAATGCGTCAAAACACTGCTGGTGCAAGGCAACGACGGCATCGTCGCACTGTGTCTGCGTGGTGACCACGAGCTCAATGAGGTCAAGGCAGGCAAACTGCCCGAGCTGCCGGGCGAGTCGTTGCTGGCCGGCGAAGCCGAGATCAAGGCTGCCACCGGCGCACGCCCCGGATTCATCGGACCGATCGGCCTGCCCGACAGCATCCCCGTCATCGTTGATCGCGCCGCCGCCGTACTTGCCGATTTCGTCTGCGGCGGCAATGCCGACGGCACCCACTGCACCGGCGCCAATTGGGACCGCGATGCACGCATCACCCGCGTGGCCGACCTGCGCAAGGTCGTCGCCGGCGATCCCTCGCCGGACGGCCAAGGCACCCTCGCCCTCGCGCGCGGCATCGAGGTCGGACACATCTTCCAGAACGGTGACAAATACACCCGCACCATGAACGTCACCGTGCTTGGCGAAGATGGCAAGCAGCACACACCGATGACCGGCTGCTACGGCATCGGCGTCAGTCGCATCGTCGCCGCAGCGATCGAGCAGAATCACGACGCGCAAGGCATTGCCTGGCCCGAGCCGATGGCGCCCTGGCAGGCGGTCATTTGCGTCATTGCCGGGAAAACCGCCGGTCCGGTCATGGCAGCGGCGGAATCACTGCATGACGAATTGATGCACAAGGGTGTCGAAGTCGTCCTCGACGACCGTGGCTTGCGTCCGGGCGCCATGTTTGCCGACATGGAATTGATCGGCATTCCACATCGCATCGTGGTCAGTGAACGCGGCCTTGCCGCTGGTACATTCGAATACCGCGCCCGCTGCGACAGTGAAAATCGATCGCTGAATCACGATCAGCTGCTGACCTTGTTCGACTGACTCATTCGGTCATCACGAAACGTTCACAGCACGCTGTAAAATAAAATCATCGCCGCATTTGCCTAATCAAGTCGTTGCATGATGTCAATACAGACATTATGCTGTTGTCCACGCGTCCCCTAATACATTTGATTAATCGGAGCACTCATGGCAGTCGACATCAGCAATCTCAATCAGAAACAACTCAATGATCTGATCGCCAAGGCGGAAGACCGCAAGCTGAGCATTCGTCAGGAAAAGGTCACCCAGCTGCGCAACAAGATCCACGACATGATCAAGGCCGAAGGTTATACCTTCGAAGATGTTTTCGGCGGTCGCCGCAAGGCTCGTCGTGCGACCGGCAAGGTTCCGGCCAAATACGCCAACCCCGACAATCGCGCCGAAACATGGTCTGGCCGCGGCAAACGTCCGCGCTGGTTCAACGCCGCCCTCAAGGCCGGCAAGAAGGAAAAAGACCTGCTCATCAAGTAAGTCCCGATCCTTGCGCCAATCGAAAACGTCGGCTTTCACGCCGGCGTTTTCATGTGTGATCCGTGTACCGATGGACTTGCGGCGACAGCGAGAAACCAGCCTGTGGTGATTGACCGCCACTCATTCAACCACAAATATCGGAGAACATTCTCCCGAAAATTCCCATTGCGTGAATTTCACCACCATGTTCATGCTCGCGATTTCCTTCATCGCATTGTGCCGAATGGCACAGGGCCATTCCGGCCACGATTGACCGATTTACCCACTACAACGACCGTCTTGGTGCCACCAGCAAATCGCCGAACAACAGACCGGCAACCAACGCAATCAACAGGGTAATCAGCAAAATCGCGGTTTGCATGCCCGTGTCGATATGTCGATCCGCCAGATCCGACAGGGTGCGGAAACCGACACTGCCTGGTACCAGCAAAATAATGCCGGGTTCGCGCACCAGGGTTCCCGGCCGATGCACGTATCGTGCATACACATTGCTCAACGCGCCCAACACCAGTCCGCCGACAAACACGCCAAAACCGGGGCCGAAACCCACACCCACCACACGTGCCGCGAGATATCCCACCATGGCGGCCAAGGCCACCAGCAGCCAGTCGCGTTTGGCCGCCAGGAATACCAGGGCAAATCCGTACGACCCGATCACCAGCGCCGGCCATTCCACCCAAGCCGGCATGTGCACGTGCGGCGCACGCGGCGGCACCACGCCAAACCAGTGGCAAACCTGGATGACCGCCACCACGCCGAAAATCAGTTTGAGCATGCTGGCCAAGCCGCCAAACAGACGCGACACGCCCGAGGCCAGATGCTGGGTGGACAACTCGCGCACGGCCGTGGTCAGGGACATGCCGGGAATCAGCACGATGATGGCCGTCAGCACCACGAGGTTGACGTCCAGCGGCCACACCCACACGCTGGTGAGCACGATGACCAGGGTGGCGACGATGGCGGAGATGGCCTCGGTCGCCGGCGCCAGTCGAGGCCGTCGGCTGGTGGCCAGCACCACCGCACCCGTCAACAGGCCGACCACACCGGCGACCACCATGTCCATCCACGACGTGCGCATGATCGCGGCAAAGCTGGCCGCCGACAGGCCATAGCCGAACACCATCGCATGCCGCTGGGCGCGGGTCAGAGGCTTGGACAACGCACGCAACTGATGAGCGCCATCCTCGATGCCGATGCGGCCATCGATCACGCCGTCGGCAATGGCATCGGCCTCGCACAAGCGCGCCAGGTTGACGTCACCCGGCGACAGCCGCAGCACCTGCGTGACCTGCGGCACACTATCCTCGCCCTGGGCCTGATCGGCGAATGACAGAATGATGGCGGTGGGGCTGGACCACACCTCCGCGCGCATGCCCAGACGCATCGCCGCGCTGCTGATGGCATCTTCCAGACGCGAGGCCGAGGTGCCGTACTGGTGCAGGCGGCGCGCCAGCTCGGTGACAAAACCGACCCGCGTGTTGAAAGCGACCGCCAAGGCAAGGTTCGCCGCAGCCACGCTCATGCGTTGTCCGCCATCAGGGTTGCGGAAAGAAAAGCTGGATCAATGCTGGAAGGCACGCGCTGCGCCCCTGTCTGAATGGACACATTATCGCGGACAGGCGCCCATCCAGGCAGCCTTGTACCGCAGCAACGGTTACCGGCCATGCAGGCTCGCGCAACCCGCGCGGTGACCGACCACACGGCAACTACCCGGCCATCCTGGCCGGAAGCCACAAAGTGACACGCAAGCCACCCTCTTCGCGGTTGGCCAGCACCACGCGGCCGCCGTGTGCCTCCACGATCTCGCGTGCCAGCGCCAGACCCAGGCCAGTCCCCGAGCGTTTGGTGGAGTAGAACGGCAACAGCGCCTGGGCCAGCACGTGCGTACTCATGCCCGAGCCACGATCAGCCACTTCCAGGCGCCAGCGGTTGCCCAGCAGATCGATGTGCAAGGTCACCGCATCGGACTGACTGCCAGATTCGTGGGCATTCTTGACCAGATTGATCAGCACCTGCTCGATCTGGGCCGTATCGAACCAGCCAGTCGGTTCGGGCACCGCACCCTCCAGCCGGAACTGGCAATGCCGCGCCAAGGATTCGAGAAAATCCATCCACACCACCGCCTGCGGCTGCGGTGCCGGCAATTTGGCAAAACGCGCATAGCCATCGACAAACCCGTGCAGATGCCTGGCCCGCTCACCGATGCTGGCAAAGACACCTTGCAGACGCTCGGTATCACCCCGCCGCGCCAGCTCCGCACCCGAATGCGCCAGCGACGAGATCGGCGCCAGCGAGTTGTTGAGCTCGTGCGTGATGACGCGGATGACGCGCTTCCACGCCGCCACTTCCTGCCGCGCCAGCTCGCGCGTCATGCGCCGGAACAGATACAGCCGCTGCGGGCGTCCCTGCAGACGAAACGCACGCTGCGAGACATGGAACACTTCCTCGCTGCCCTCCATCTCCACCGAGAACAGGGTGTCTTCGCCAGCCGCGACCACGCGCTGCATGGCCTCCGGTGCACGCTCCAGCAAGACGGAGAAATCCAGCCCACCAAGGCTTTTGCCCTCGTTGAAAAGATGCCGCGCGGCAATGTTGGAATAGCTGACGCGATGGCGGTCATCGGCCAGCACCAGCGCCACCGGCGTATTCTGCACCACGGTCTCCAGCAACAATTCGCGCTCGGTGAGCTGCTGGCGCTGGGCGCGCAAGGTCTGACCCAATTCGTTGTGCATGCGCACCAGCTCGCCCAGCTCGTCACCGCGCTCGATGGCAATCGAGAAACTGAAATCGCCATCGCGATAACTGGCCACAGACCCTTCCAGCGCCCGTGTCACCCGCGCCAACGGCCGCTGACTGCGGTGACCCACCCACAGTCCCAGCGGTATCAGCAGCGCGATGGTCACCAGCAGCGCGAGCCAGCCATCACCCAGTGGCGCGACCGGTCCGAACCCGAGCAACCGGGCGCCCCAATCGACAGCCTGCGGGATGGGCCATGCGGTCACCGCCAAGTAGACGCAAGCCCCGATGCTCGCCATCGCGACCATCAGCAGACTCTGGCGACCTTCCAGCGAGGTCAGACGCATACGGGCAGGGTCATGGCTGCTCAAACATCATCTGCACGTCCGCCATCGCACGGCTCACCGACGCGGCGCGATGATCTGGTCGAGATAATCCGGCATGCCCTTGATGCGGACCAGATGCGGGTACTGCAGACCGCCGTGGTAATCCACGTTCACCTCGCTGACGTGGCCCTGGTATTTCAGCAACAGGCGAATCGGCTGCTTGCTGGTCCTGGCCGCGGCAATGGCCTGCTTGAGCACCGCCATCGAATAATCGTGCCCGTCCACGGCCACGATGGTGGCACCGGTGCTGACGCCGGCCTTGAACGCCGGGCCATTCCAGCGCACATCGTTGATGCTGCCGTTGCGGTTCATGGTCAGGCCGATCGACCAGGCAAGGTTGTACATGTGGCGCGGCGATTCGGGCTCGCTTTCGTATTCCTGTTCGTACGTGCTCGGTGTGGATGTGTAGACCAGCTTCCAGCCCGAGGCTTCAAGGCCCGAGAGGAACGGCGGGTTGATCGCATCAATGCGCGCATGCAGAAATTTGCTCCAGTCAAACGGTGCCACCGAGTTCAAGGCATGGACCACGTCCTGGAACGTGTAGGTCTTCGTGACGTAACTGCCGTTGTCCATGCCGTAGAAAACATGCGCGAAACTGTCCAGCGATTTCGCATCATGCGTGAGCTGACGGATCTTGGCGTCCACCGCCAACCAGATCATCTGCCCGCCCGAGTAATACTCCTCGCTCATCTGCCAGCTGCGGTACGGCAACATGCCGCGATGCGCGGCAGTCGGATCGTTGGTGGTGTCCTCGATGGTCCGCCAGGCAAAGCCGGGACGGTTGCGATCGTAATTGGCCGCCACCATCGCCAGGCCCTGACGGAACTGCGCTGGCGTCCACATGCCGGCACGCGCGGTCAGCACGAAGCCCCAATATTGGGTCAGACCTTCGTACACCCACAGCTTGGAATCGCCCATCGGTACGTTGAAATTGGGCGTCCACAAGTCGGCCGGACGCCGAAATTTGCCGTTCCACGAATGCGTGTACTCGTGCGCCAGCAAATCGCGATTGGGCGCGTTGTTGGCCCAGTTGCTGAAATAATCCGGCCCCATGCCGTCTTCGCTGGACTGGTGATGTTCCAGCCCGTTGCCTTCCATGTAGTCCGACAACGAAAACAGGAAATCATAGTGTTTGTAGTGATGCGCGCCGAACAGGCGCAGTGCCTGCGTCACCAGATTGCGATGCACCTGCAGCTGGTGCGGTGTCATCACCATGTCGCCTGGCGCATCGGCCACCATGTCCAGGTACACCGGCGCCTTGCCGCCTGGGTTCAAGTCCACGCGCTTGAAGTAGCGACCGGCATAAATCGGCGAATCCACCAAGTTGTTGAAGGTGACCGGCTTGAACGTGACCGTGTTGCCCGTGCGCGAGGCCACCTCCAGCGCCGTGCCGAACTTCCAGCCCTTGGGCAAGTCGACACTGGGGCGCACGGTGATGTCACGCGAGTAGTACCCGGCCGGATACAAGGCCAACTTGTTCCATTCGATCATCATCATCAGGTTGGTCATTTCGCCCTGACCAAGCCGGCCTGAAAGATACTGGAAATCGACATCCAGCTTCGTGGCCCCGACTGGCACATCGACATGGAAGGCATACACGTCGTATTTGTCGCGCACCCACATCAGACGCTCGCCGTTGGCATGCATTTCCAGCCCGGCCAGGTCGCGAATGGCAAAAGTCGGCGAATGATTGCCGGGAATCCACTTGGGAAACAGCAGGGTCAACTTGCCGGATCTGACCGGAATGACCTCATGCACGCGGTAAATGCCCTGACGCGTGTCGCTGACGTTGAGCTGCAGCGCGATCGTGCCCGGATACCTCACATCCTGCGGCGCGGGCACCTGTGCCTTGCGCACCAGGGGCGTGCCGGCGACACATGCGCTGCCCATGGCAAGCGCGATGGACACGCCCAGAACCAGTTGCACCCAGCGACGGGACACCGACGGCCCCCCCATGCGACGACGGACAAAAGACATGACGGATCTCCCAAGCAGACACGGACCGGACAAACGTAGCATCTATCCGGCCCGTGTGCGCCTATCGGTCCGATACAAATCCACCGCCGTTCACTGCCGGTGCCTTGTCATGTCTCCTGCACGTGGATACCGGCACCAACTCAGTGACGTACTCCGAGTCTCCTGGCTCAAGCCTGGCCGCCGTGATCTTCACCACCGATGCACGGCAACTTCCTGCCGCCATTTTCGGCAAGCACGCTGCCCGCCGACACGTAGAACGCGACGACGGCACTGGCCAGCCCCACGACGCCACCGATGCGGCCAAGGATCCAGATATTGAGGAAGCAAGCCAGCGCCATCAGCAACCAGGCAACCCAGATCAGCAAAACAGTGATGGAGACCGCGCCACCAAGCTTGCGGTTCTTCATGCTGCCCAGCCACAGATACAGGTTGACCAAAGTGATCGTGATGAAGAACCAGGCATCGAACAGCGCGCTGCCGTGCCCCATGTCACCACCACCGCCATGCCAGCCCATCGGTTGCGAGCTGGCCCAGGCCATGCCAGCCCAGAGCAGAAAGAAGAATGCGAGCCATCCCTCATGCCGCACGAACGCCATGATGCCGGCGATGAGAAGCCCGATCGCCGCGATGCACATCACCGCATGCATGACACCATGGTCCACGCCCGCCGGTGCAACCAGCCCGGAATGGGTCACGAAAAACATCCACGAAGCGATGGCAAGAACCCCGAAACCGAGGGATTTGGAACTTGCAATATTGCTGTTCATCAAGCACCTCTTTGCAGTTGTCGATACCGCAGTAGTCCACGCGTATCGCCTGTACGAGGGATACGCAGCTCACGAGCCCCGTCGCCGGGCTCGACACCACAGCGGCGGGTGCCTTCCTCGCAACAATATAACGCCGAAATACCAAGGTTTCAGGTACTTTGCATCCGACCGACCCGGATTTCCGGGAAAATCCGGCCTTTGCCGCCCACAAGCACTCAGGACTGCGTGATGCCAACACGCGCGCCACCCGCATTTGAGCGACGGGCGAGCGGGTTCACCCGTCAATGCCGTAGCGCTGCATGCGCCGATACAGCGCCTGCCGCGACAAGCCAAGCGCCTGAGCGGCATGGCTGACCACGCCATCGCTGGCGGCCAACGCCTTCTGCACGACCTCGCGCGACGGGTCATCCAGATTGCGCGGCGCGCCTGCCCCCGCCGTGCGCGCTGGCAGGTTGAGGTGCTCGACGCTGATGACGGCCGCGCCGGCCAGAAGGCGCGCGCGCTCGATCGCGTTCTTGAGCTCGCGCACGTTGCCCGGCCAGTCGTACGTCACGAGCGCATCACGCGCCGCATCGGACAACTGTCCCTTGCCGAGAAAATGCTCGGCCAACGGCAGGATGTCGTCGCTGCGTTCGGCCAGTGGCGGCAAGCTGACCTCGATCACGTTGAGGCGGTAATACAGATCCTCGCGGAAACTGCCGTCCTCGATCATCGCCTTGAGATCGGCATTGGTCGCGCTGATGATGCGCACCTTGGCCGTGCGCGTGCGCGAGGAACCCAGCCGCTGATACTGCCCGGTCTCGATCACGCGCAGCAACTTGACCTGCCCCGACAGCGGCAGGTTGCCGATCTCGTCCAGAAACAACGTGCCACCATCGGCCGCCTCGAAACGTCCCTCGCGCGCCTTGTTGGCTCCGGTGAAGGCACCCGCATCGGCGCCGAACAATTCCGCCTCGATCAGATCGGCCGGCAGCGCGCCGCAATTGACCGCCACGAATGCACCATCCTTGACCGCCGAATTGCGATGCACGATGTCGGCGATGCGTTCCTTGCCCGTGCCGTTGGGGCCGGTGATCAACACCGGCACGTCCGAGCGCGCCACCTGACAGGCCAGTTCCAGCGTGCGATTCATGGCGTCCGAAGCAAATACCAGTCCCCCCAGATCGTAACTCTGCGCAAGGCGCGCATGGCGCTGACTGCGTTCGCGGCGCGCGCGATTGACTTCACGCGTGGACTCGGCCAGCTCCAGCAAGTTCTCCACCGTGGTCAGCAGCTTGGCATCGTCCCACGGTTTGGCCACGTAATCGGCGGCGCCGGCCTTGACCAGCTGCACCGCCGTTTCCAGATGCGTCCATGCCGTCAGCAACACCACCGGCAAATCCGGATGGCGTTCGCGAATGGCACGAAACAGCGCCACGCCTTCCTCACCCGAGGTGGTATCGGCACTGAAGTTCATGTCCTGAATGACCACGTCCACGCGCTCGTGTGCCAGCCGCGCCAAGCCTTCGTGCGGGGTGGCCGCGGTCAGCGGCCGCACTTCGTTGAGCGACAACAACAGCGACAGTGCCTCGGTGACCGAGGGGTTGTCGTCAATGATCAGCACGCTGCGCATGGAACTCCGGGGCATGTAGCCATGGATGCATCTGGCACGCAAAAGGTTGCATGGATGAAAACCAACGATCAGCCGCTGGACGACGCGCTGGCCGGCAAATCCAGCTGCATGGGTGGCGGCTGCGCCGCTTCACTGGCCCGGTACCCCGCCGAACAACGCTGCACGTAATTGTACTGTTGCGCCTGCGGCACCTTGCCGAGTGCCTCATGCTCGGCGCACTGTGACGGGGTATTGCTGGCCCCCAGGTGGATATTCGCACCCGCGCAACCACCCAGCAGCAAGGCCAGCGGAATGATCATCACCATTTTCTTGCGCATTTTCTTGTCCTTCGATTTCACGATCGATACCTCGGGATGGCGCGCCACCCGCACCCATCACGCACTGCGCGTGGCCACCACCGGCGGCACCCGCGCGGCGCTCAACGCCGGCTTCAACACCGCCAGCTGGCCCAGCACCAGCAGCAATATCGCACCCGCCGGCAACCACGTCCACGGCAAACGTTCCAGCTCGTAATGCTGCATCAGCCACAGATTGATGTCATAGGCCGACAACAATCCCAGCACCACGCCGGCGCCAACCACCAGCAGGTTTTCCAGCTGGATGTAACGCAAGATATCGCGTCGCCGCGCACCCAGCGCCCGCCGAATGCCGATCTGGCGCGTGCGTTGCTGCACCCAGTAGCTGGTCAGGCCCATGATGCCGGCCATGGCCACGATCAGCACGATCATGCTGACGCCGGCCAGCAGCCACACCGCCGCACGCGGACGCGCCAGCGCCTTGTGGCGCAACGCGGCATACATCTTCACGCGCGGATGGAAACCGGTCACCATGCCGGCGCCCAGTTCGCGCTTGATCGTGGCCGCCACCGCCTTGCGGATGCGTGGCGCGTCTGCCGCATGCGCGATGCGTACCGCATAAGCCGGGATCGGCCACATGCCAGGAATGCCTGGAAACAGCATGGTGTTGCCGATGTCGCTGCGCTGCCCCGAACCAAGATCGTTGCTCAGCAAATGCGCGACCACGCCAACCACGGTGCGCTGTGCCTTGCCGGCTGTCTTGCCGATGCGAATCACCTGACCCAGGGCATGACCATTGGGAAACAAACGCCGTGCCAGTGCCGCCGTGATGATGGTCGGCCCATTGGCGTTGATGCCGATGGAATGATATTGCGTGGCTTGCTCGGCCGCCGTGAAGTTGCGCCCCGCCACCAGTTTCAGATCCAGCGCCTGCACCAGATGGTCGCCGATGTAAACCGTCGCATGGCTCTTGGTGTGGGTGCTTGCACCATGCACTTCGCCGTACATTTTTCCCGAAGTGGTCATCGGCAGCGAACCCGCCACGCTCACTGCCGTCACGCCCGGAATGGCGCGCAGGGCCAGCTCCGTGGCATACAGCTGACTGGTCGGCCACGGCATGCGCGCGGCGATGTTCGAGGCCACGATCAGATGCGACGGCTGGCCGATGCCGTCCGGCGTCAGGATCGGCGTCAATTTCTGCTGCAGCAGGAACAACGCATTGCAGGCAATCGCGCAAGCCAGCGCCACCTGCAGCACCACCAAAAGCGGCATCAGGCGATGACGCAACAAGGGTTGAATGATGTGTCGCATGCTCATCTCCTCATGCCACCTTGATCTGCAACGCCGGCGGCTGCCGACACACGCGCCACGCCGGCAGCATGCCGACCAGCAAGCCAACCACCAGCGACAGCACCAGCAAAACCAGAAACACGCCGACGCCGAACTGCGCCGCCGGTGCGTAACCCACCGGCTGCATGCGCACGATCCACAAGCCGAGCAAGGTCAAGGGCAAGGCCAGCAAACCACCGGCCAGGCCGAGCATGCCGGCCTCGATCAGATGTTGCGCAAACACCTGCCGTTTCGACGCGCCCAGTGCGCGACGAATGGCCACGTCGCCTTGGCGCTTGAGGAAGCGTGCAGCCAGCAGCCCGGCCACGTTGACCATGCACAGCAGCAGGAAGCCGCCGGCCAGAATCACGTTCAAGCGCACATCGTTGGGCACCACATGATGCAAGGCCATCCACGCGCGCGTGCCGTACAACCGGGCCTGCGGCGGATACACGAAGCGTCCGGCCGCATGCTGCGCCTGTGCATACGCCGTCAGATACCGATCAAACCGCGTCACCGCCGCCGCTGACGGCAGCGCGAACCACGCTTCCATCCAGCGGCAGCGCGCCACGTTCACCGACTGGAACGTGATCACCGGCCCGCCCTCGCAACGGCCCGAAGTGAATGGCTCGACCCCGCCATCCAGCGCCGCGCCGACCGGGATGAAATACTGCATCGGCTGACCCAGGGCACTGCCCGATTGCATCGCCAGGTTCAAAAACGCCGTGCGCGGCTTCCACGATGCCGTCACCCCAATCACGCGAAAATCGCGCTTGCCCATGGCCACGCTCTTGCCGACGGCATCAGCGGTGCCGAACAGCTTTTCGGCCAACTGCGAGCCGATCACCACCACCGGCGCACGCGCGGCCTGCTCGGCCGGTGTCCACGGTCGGCCGTAGCGCAGCGGCACGCCCAGCACCGACAACACCGGGCCGTAGGCCATCAATCCCAGCACCTGGCTTGCGGCATGCGTGCCGTCGAGCGTGGCCACCCGCGCCAGGCTCTTGGTCAACGCCACCTGTCCGGCCGCCTTGTGCGCATCCACCAGCGCCTTGGCATCGCGCAGGTTGAGCAGACTGGCCGGACTGTAGGCGTCACCATCCTTGTCCACCGCCGCGCGTGCATCCATCGTGGCCACATACAAATGCGCGCTGATGCCCGGCAACGGCTGGCCCGACAACGCACCGAAAATCGTCAGCGCCGTCATGCATGAGGCAATGCCGATGGCCATCGTCAACACCAACAAGGCCACCATCCACAGATTCTGCCGACAACGCCGCCAGGCTAGCTCAAGGTAATACGTCAACATGCATCACTCCTCGTTGCAAACACTTGAACACCATCACGCGCCCCGCGTCGCCACCACCGGGGGCACGTGCGACGCACGCAAGGCCGGACCCAACACGGCCAGCTGACCCAACACCCACAGCACCACGGCGCCGGCCGGCAAATACCACAGCGGCATGCGCGGCAGCTCGTAGCGACTCATCAGAAACAGGTTGACGGCATACGCCAGCACCACGCCGCACACAACACCCGTCGTGACCAGCAGGAAGTTTTCGGTCTGGAAGTACTGCAGAATGTCGCGTCGGCGCGCACCCAGCGTGCGGCGGATACCGATTTGCGCACGTCGTTGCGTGACCCAGAAACTGCTCAATCCGACAATGCCGAACGCGGTCACGCCGAGCATGATCACACACACCAACGCCAGCATCCAGATCATGCTGGCCATGTCGGCAAAGTAGTGATGCCGCAGCCAGCTGAAGGTGTAACCCTTGATGACAGCTGCCGGTTCCAGCTTGGTCAATACCGCGATGGCGCGCCGCTTGATGCGCTCACGATCCGCCGGTTTGCTGCGCAGCACGAAATAGCTCACCGCATCGCCCGGTTTGACCGGAAAGAACACGCTCGAATACCAGTGCGCGCCACCGTTGACCGTGATGCTCGGCGCCAGCACGTTGGCCACCACACCCACCACGGTGTAGCTGCCGCCTGCCGTGTACAGCAACTTGCCGACCGCCTCCTGCCCCGGCCACAGGTCGTCGGCCAGCGCCTTGGTGATGATGACGACATGGCCGGTGGATGCGTAACTGTGGTCGATCGACGCGGTGGCGTATTCGCCTGCCGTGAAAAAACGCCCGTGCAGCAGGCGCAACCCCAGCGCCTTTGCGCCGCCGTCGGTCATGAAATAGTCGGACGCATTGTGCCAATGCTCGTGCGTTGCCTTGCCAGCCACACCGCCTTCCCAGGCATTGTGGGTCAGCGGCAAGCTGTTGGTGGCCGTCACCGCCGTGACGCCGGGAATACCGCGCAGCGCGGTCAAACCGCGCGTGATGGCGCCGGCATAATCCGTCGCATCGACACCATTGGTGGTCACCACGGTGATGCCCCGCTCGTCGATGGCATTGGGCAGGTTCATTTGGTCCACGCGTTGCGCGATCAGGAACACGGCATTCAACATCACCGCGAACGCCAGCGTGATTTCCAGCACGATCAGGAATGCCGGAATACGGTGCTTGCGCAAACTGGAAAGAATCGGTCGGATATCCATGACGTTCCTCAAATGCTTTTCAGTTGCGGGGCGGGTGCGACCACGCAGGCGCGCCAGGCGGGCAGCAAACCCGCGATCAGGCTGGCGACCAACGCCACCACGAAGGTGAACACGAACATCGCCAGATCAAGGTGCGCCAGCTTGGCGTAATCCGCCGGCTGCTGGCGCACGGCCCACAGGCCCAAAAAGGTCAGACCCAACCCGAGCACGCCACCGGCCACGCCGATGATGGCCGCCTCGGTCAGAAACTGCGCAAATATCGCGCGGCGCGACGCCCCCAACGCACGGCGCACGCCAATCTCGCGTTTGCGCTTGAGGCACTTGGCCAGCAGCAGGCCGACCGTGTTGACCACGCAAATCAGCAGGAAGCCGAAGGCGACATACGCCTCGATCTGCGCATCGGCGGGCACGACATGCGCCTTGGTCAGAAACTGCATCAGGTTCGGCAAGGCCGTGGCCTTGTTGTGCAGGCGGCCGGCCGTGATTTGCTGCTGCACGTAGTTGGACAAAAACTGTCGATACGTTCCCGCCTGCCCGGCGCTCGCCAACTCGACCCACACCGCCAGCCAGCGGCACGGCGCGGTTTTCAGCTTGCTGAAATCGCCTTGACCGAAACACAGCTCGTTTTCAGGCTGCAGGCCGACATCGACAGCCGTTTCCAGCGGCATGAACACGGCATCACCCTGCCCGTAGCTGTGACCGCCCAGATACAGCGCGTAAAAACGTGGCTGCGGCGCCCACGGTCGCAACACGCCGATGATGCGGTAATCCTTGCTGCCCATGCGCAGCGTGCGGCCCACACTGTCGATGCCGCCGAACAATTTCCGGTTGAGATAATCGGCAATGACCACGACCGGCGCGCCGGCCGCACCCTCCGTGCTGCTCCAACCACTGCCGTATTCGAACGGCGCATCGAACAGGTCGAAAAAATCCGCCGTGGTCATCATCACGTTCGTGAAGAACGGCCGCAGACCCGGCTTGACCGGCATCACCTTGACCGCCGTCATCGCCATCGCCGCTTGCCGCTTGGCTTTGTGCGCACGCAACAAGGCCATGGCATCGAGGTAGCTCATGGTCGGCTCCGGCGTACTCGCCTTGCCGTGCGAATTGGCTGCATCGTGGTAATTAATCTTCGGGTAAAACAGACGCGCGCTTTTTTGTGGCAACGGGTCACCAGACAACAGTTTCAGCACCGTCATCGTGGTGATGCAAGCGCCGATGCCGACACCCAGCGTCACCACCATCAACGCGGTAAGCATCTTGTTGCGCTTCAAACTGCGTAAGGCAAGGTCAAGGTAATAGCCGAACATCATTCGTTCCCCATGGATAAATTTGAACTCCCGTCACGCCGACCTCACCGCCACCACTGGCGGCACGTGCGAGGCGCGCAACGCCGGCGCCAGCACCGCCAACTGCCCCAACACCCACAACGCCACCGCGCCCACGACCAGGTACCACAACGGCAGCCTTGGCACTTCGTAGTGCTGCATCAGCAACAGGTTCAGACCGACCGCGAGGATCACGCCAAGCACCACGCCGCCCGTGACGATCAGGAAATTCTCGGTCTGGAAGTAATGCAGGATGTCGCCGCGCGTCGCGCCGACGGCACGGCGAATGCCGATGCTGCGCGTGCGCTGCTGCACCCAAAAATTGGCCAATCCCGTGATGCCCAGCGCGGCCACGAACAGCAGCCCGAATGCTGCCGCCAGCAACAGATCGATCATGGTCCGCGTGCGCGAAAAATGGCGCGCCCGCAATTGCGTGAACGTTTGCGGATGCAACAGCACGCGATCAGGATCGACCTTGAGCAAGGCCTTGCGGGCCAGCTGCAACACCTGCGCACGGTCATGTGGCGACGTGCGCAACACATAAGTGACCGACATCCCATCCGGCAGCATCGAGAACAAGGCACTGAAATTGTTGTCTGGCCCGTTGCCACCACCGGGCTGCAGCAAGCCGTTCACGATACCGACAATGCGCACACCGTTGGAATAGGGATAAATCAATCGACCCAAGGCTTGCTTGCCGGGAAACAGGCGCTCGGCCAGCGCGCGCGTCACGATCACTGCCGGCACATGCTGCAAACCACCGTTGTTGGCGGTCGCATGCTTGGGCACGTATTCATCGGCACGAAAATCACGCCCGGCCACCAGTTTCAAGCCGAGCGTCTGCAACTCGCCCGGCGTGCCGTTGAATACGCTCAACTGCGCCACGTTCTGGCCATTGGGCGTGATCGACGCCGTGGTGCTCCAGTTGTTGCCATTGAACGGCAAGGCGTCCACCGCCGCCGCGGATGTCACGCCCGGGATCGCGCGCAAGGCCGCAAGATCCACTCGGTGCTGTGCGATGTGGTTCACGCCCGGCTTGAGATTGACGCTTTCGATCATCACCAACTGGCTTTCGGCCACACCGCTGGGCACGCCCATGTCGGCGACATGCTGACGAATCATGAACGCCACATTGCAGACGATCGCGCAGGTGAATGCGACCAGCAGCGCGAGCAAGGTCACGATGAGCTTGTGCCGGCGCAGCGAGGAGAGTATCGGTCGGATCGGCATGGTCATTCCCCTCAAAGCGTTTTCAGCTGCAGCGCCGGCGGCACCTGACAGGCGCGCCACGCCGGCAACAAGCCCGCCAGCACGCTGGCCACGATCGCCAGCACGACCGTGCCGACGAGCATCATCACGTCCATCTGTGCAAGCTGCGCGTAACCTTCCGGGCGCTGGCGGATACTCCACAGACCCAGCTGCGCCAGCATCAATCCGAGCAGGCCACCGGCCGTGCCGATCAAGGCCGACTCGATGCCGAATTGCATGAAGATGTCGCGTCGTTTCGCACCCATGGCGCGACGCACGCTGATCTCGCCGCTGCGGCGCAGGAACTTGGCCAGCAGCAGCGCCACCACGCTCAGCATGCACACGATCAGAAAGCCGATCGCCAGCCACATCTGCATGGCGAGCGTGTCGGGAATGATGTGTTCGTGCGCCAGCCAGCTCATCAATCCGTACAGATGCGGCGGATGACCGGCGTTCTGGAAGCGGCCATGCGCCTTCTGCTGCTGCCAGTAGTTGTCGAGAAAGTGGCCGTACGCCAGCGCCTTCACGGGATTGTCCAGGCGCACCCAGAATTGCACCCACGTGCATTGATTGCTGGTACGACTTTCGGCGCCATCGCCCCAGCACGAGAAGTGCCCGTTCATCGGCATGTGCAAGGCCAACGCCGTTTGCAGCGGCAGAAACAACTGATCGCGCTGACCGTACAGGTGATTGCCTTTTTGCCGATAAAAATCCGGTTGCAGGTTCCAGTCGTCCAATACGCCGATGACACGAAACGCCGCATCGCCCAGCTGCACCGTTTGACCGATGCCGGTGCGATTGCCGAACAATTTGTGATCGAGCCGACTGTTCAGAACCACCACGCGCGCCCGCGCCTGATCCTGTTGCGCTGTCCAGCCGTGACCGGCACGAAACGGCACGTCAAACATCGAGAAAAACTCCGCCGTGGTGAATTGCCCGACGGCAAAGAACACACCCACACCCGGCTGCGTCGGATGCACGGCAGCCACGCCCTCAGCCATCGCCGCCTGTGCATCGGCACGATGCGCCCGCAGCAGGTTCTGCACATCCGGCCAGGTGAATCCATCCGGTGTGTTGCCGCCGTGACCGGAGGAAGACCACACATTCAACATCGGCACGTACAGCTGCGAACTCAGCCCTGGAAGCGGATCGCCGGACATCACGTGAAGCACCGTGATCATGGTCATGCTGGCGCCGATGCCCAGGCCAATCGCCAACACCATCAACGCCGTGATCACGCGGTTGCGCTTCAAGCTGCGCAGGGCCAGTTCAAGGTAATAGCCAAACATTCAATTCCCCTCCCGCAAGTCTGGCGCAGTAAAGTACGGCGAACCTGCGAGGTGCACCGTGGACGAACTTGTTTTCCATATTTGGCGACTGGACGATGGTGGATATACCGCCGTCGCGCAGGGGCACGCGATCTTCACCGAAGCCGCGTCGCTGGAAGATTTGCGCCGGAATGCGCGGGATGCCACGCGCTGCCATTTCGACCATGGCATGGGACCGAAAACCATCCGTCTCGAATTTGCCCGCCAATCGGATACGCCGGCGTGAAGCGGCCTCGTGAAATCGCCGCACAGGATTTGGTCATCGCACTGGAAAAGCTCGGCTACCAACCCGCCTGTCGTACCGAAAACCACATCCGCCTGACCTGCACCGAGACGCGTACCTTGATCGTGACCATCCCCGATCACAGCCCGCTCGGATTGGCCACGCTCGACGCCATCCTCGCCGCCATCGCCCCCGGTCATCGCATGGACAAGGCCGAGCTGGCCGGTAAATTGTTCGGCTGAAACGCGGCGCATCACACGCTCCTTGTCGCCACCACCGGCGGTACATGCGAGGCGCGCATGGCCGGTCCCAGCACGGCCAGCTGACCCAGCAACCACAAGGCCACCGCGCCGATCGGCAGATAGGCCCATGGCAAGCGCGGCAATTCGTAGTGCTGCATCAGGAACAGGTTGAGACCGAAAGCCAGCAACATGCCCAGCACGATGCCCACGGTGACGATCAGGAAGTTTTCGGTCTGGAAGTAGCGCAGGATGTTGGCGCGCGTGGCGCCCAACGCACGGCGGATGCCGATCTGCCGGCGGCGCTGGCCGACCCAGAAGCTGGCCAGACCCACGATGCCAAGGCCGGTGATCAGCAGCAGCGCCACGATCACGCCGATGAGCATGCCGACCATGGCGCGGTCATTCTCGTAGAACTCGCGATGCACGGAAGTCAGCGTGCGCCAGTGCGTGATCACGCGGGTCGGATCAGCGCGTTTGAGCGCAGCCACCGCCGCCGCCAGCACACTCGCCCGGTCCGCCGGCCGCGTGCGGATCAGGTAACTCTCACCCTTGCTCGCGCCCATGTGCACCGGCAGGATCACCGAATACTGGGCGGTGGCATCGTTGTACGCATTGGCACGCACCAACCCGGCCACCACACCGACCACGCGCAAGCTCGCCACCGGCGACAGGTAGAACAATTTACCCAGCGCGTTTTGCCCGGGCCACAAGCGCGTCGCCAAGGCCTGCGTGATCACCGCCGCCATCGGGAACCCCTTGCTGCTGCCGCTGTTGAGCGCCGCCAGCACCACGTCCACGTTGGCGTAGTCATCGGCCTGCAAACGGCGTCCGGCCACCAGCTTCAAACCCAGCGTCGGAATCAGGTTTTCGCCGAAATATTCACCGACATTCACCGTCGCATGGCGCTGGTTCGGCTTGAGCATCGCAGGACCATTCGAGGATGAACCGCCGAAGGGAAGTTGATTGGTGATGGCCACTTGCTGCACGCCTGGCACCTGCCGCAACACGGCAAGATCTTCCTGAGCGCGCGCATAGCGATCGGGCGGCGGCTTGATCGCGGCCTGCTGGATTTCCACCAGGTCCCGCTCCTGCACATGGCTTGGCGTGTCCATGTGCTGCAGGCCTTGCGTGATCATGAACAGCGCATTGCACACGATCGCGCAGGTCAAGGCGATCTCGATGGCGAGCAGCCACGCGATGACCTTGTGGCGGCGCAACGTGGCAACAATCGGCCGAATGTCCATGGGCATACTCCTAATTGCTCTTCAACTGCAACGCGGGTGCCACATGACAGGCCCGCCAGGCAGGCAGCAAACCGGCCAGCAAGGTTGCGCCAATGGCAAGCAAAAATGTCACCAGCAGCATCGCCGGGTCCAGATGCGCCATCGCGGCGTAATCGGATGGCCGATGCCGCACCAGCCACAGCCCGAGCAACGCCAGCAACAATCCACCCACACCACCAGCCAGGCCGATCACGCCCGACTCCATCAGCAACTGCGCGAACAGTGCGCGACGCGAGGCGCCCAGCGCCCGACGCACGCTGAGTTCACCCGCGCGACGCATGAACTTGGCCAGCATCAAACCAATCGTGTTGACCAGGCACACCAGCAGGAAACCGAACGCCAGCCCAGTCTGCAGACGCACGTTGTCGGGCACCACGTGCTTGTACGCAAGCCATTGCATGAGGTCGGGCAGGCGCACGTTGGGCGGGCGCACGAAACGACCAAGCGTCTTCTGTTCCTGCGAGTAATGCACCAGAAACTGCTTGTACGCCGTCACCTTGGCCGGACTGTCCAGTTCCACCCAGAACTGCAGCCACACGCAGGATGCCGATGGGTACGTGTCACCGGCACCACCGGCACCATTGCCCCAGCAATCGCTCGAACCGTTGATGGCCGCATGCAAGGCCAGCGCCGTTTGCAGCGGAAAGAACACCTGTTCGTAGTAATCGTAGACACCGGTGTCCAGATCATAGAAATGCGGATTGGGTCGCCAGCCATTGAGCACGCCGACAATGCGGAACGTCGTCCCGGCCATGTGCAGCGTGCGCCCCACGCTGTCCGCGCCTTGGAACAATTTGTTGTTAAGCTTGCGCGTGATCACCACATCACGCGCTTTGGCCTGGTCATCCGCCGCACTCCAGCCATGGCCGTACAGGAACGGCGCACCGAACATCGCGAAAAACTCCGACGTGGTGTAACGCGCTTCCACGTAGAACGGATCAAGTGCCGCGTTCGTTGGCTGGATGGGCACCGCGCCACCTTTCATCAGCGCCTGCTTGTCGGCGCGCTGCGCGTGCAACAGGTTCATGCCATCGATGTACGTCAACTGTTCCGGCGGCAACTTGCCCGGCATCATGCCGCGCGCATCCTGCGGATCGATCTGCGGGTAATAAAGGTGCGCGCTGCGCGCAGGCAAGGGATCGCCCGACAGCACGTGCAACACGGTCAACGTCGTCATGCTGGCGCCGATGCCGACCGCAATGGCCAGCACCATCAGCGCCGTGAGCACCTTGTTGCGCTTCAAACTGCGCAAGGCAAGATCGAGATAGTAGGCGAACATGGTTCAAACACTCCCCATTCGACTGGTCTGTGATCCTGCTCGTAGCCAAGTCCATGTTGGGCTGATGAAACCAACCCGACCTTCGTGAGGGCACGGCATGACGGCCAGTACGCTCATACCGACCTCGTGGCGACGACCGGCGGCACGTGCGAAGCGCGCAGCGCCGGCGCCAGCACCGCCAGCTGCCCCAGAATCCACAACACGACGGCGGCGATCGGCAAATACCACAGCGGCAGGCGTGAGACTTCGAACACATGCATCAGCGCCAGGTTGACGACGATGGCAAGGATGATGCCGAGCACGACGCCGAAGGTGACGATCAGGAAGTTCTCGGTCTGGAAGTAACGCAGGATATCGGCGCGTGTGGCACCGATCGCGCGGCGAATGCCGATCTGCTTGCGCCGCTGCGCCACCCAGAAACTGGCCAGTCCGACGATGCCCAGCGCCGTCACGCCGAGCAACGCCACGATCACGCCGATCAGAAGTCCCGCCATGGCACGATCGGCCTTGAAGAATTGCGCGCGCAAATAACCAACCGTGTGGCTGCTGGCATGATCGATCACGACGTTCGGCGCGATCTTCCTGACCTTGGCCTGTGCTGCCACCATCACGCGGTTCAATTCCTGCGGTTTGGCACGAATCAGGTAGGAGCCGGAAAGAAGCCCACCCGGCAACGCCGGTACGAACACCGACCACCCGGGCGCGCGTTTGCCCCACCAAGCCGGATGATCCATGGCAAGATTCGCCACCACGCCAATCACGCGGAACTGAAAGGGTCCGGCCCAGAATTGCTTGCCCACGGCCTGCTCGCCGGGCCACAGTCTCGTAGCCAGTGCACGCGTAACCAGTACGCGGGACAAGGCCGGGAGATAACCGTTTTTCGGCTGTACCTGATAGTCATCCAGTACGGGCATGTGACCGGCCACCAGTTTCAAGCCAAGGGCTTTCGGTGTTCCCGGGTCCCCTTCATAAAACTCCACCACGACCGGATAGGTCTTGTGATCCAGTGTGATACCGCTGACCGCTCCCTGCGGACCGAACGGCACGGTGGACACCACATGCGCCGACTCGACACCGGGAATCGTGCGCAAGCCCGCGACCATGCGTGCATTGAGATCACTGGCCTGATCGGGCGCATAGCCTGTCACCGTGAGAATACCGAGCGAAGATTCATCGACCCCGCTCACGATATTCATCGCCGACAGACGCGTGGCGATCATGGAGGCGGCGTTGCACAGCACCGCACACGCCAGCGCGATTTCCAGTGCGATCAGGATCGTGGCGAGCCGATGTTTTTTTAGCGCGGAAAGAATCGGTTTGATCTGCATGATGGCCGCCTCACAAAGTCTTCAACTGCAGCGCCGGCGCAATGCGGCTGGCGCGCAACGCCGGCAAGGCACCCGCGATCAGGCTCACGGCAATGGCCAGCGCAAACGTGACAATGAACATCGACACATCCAGATGCACCAGCCCCGCATACGCCGCGCCTTGTCGGCGCACCAGCCACAGCCCGACATACGTCAGCAACAAGCCGCCGATACCGCCGATCAGGCCGATCAGACCGGCTTCGACCAGACACTGTGCAAACACCGCGCGCCGCGATGCACCCAACGCACGGCGCACGCCGATCTCGCCGGCGCGGCGCAGGAACTTGGCCAGCAGCAAACCAACCGTGTTGAACAGGCAGATGGCGAGAAACGCGAAGGCCAGCCACGTTTGCAACTTCACGTCGCTGGGCACCACGTGGATGTGATCGAGCCAGCCCATCAGGTCGAGCATGCGCGTGTCGGTATTGGCGAAGCGCCCGAGGGCTTTTTGCTGTTGCGCGTAGTGCGTGAGGAACGCGCGGTAGCTGGCTACTTTCGCTGGACTGTCCAACTCCACCCACAAGGCCACCCACAGGCATGGCGCGTTCACCAGATGGCCAGGATGCTTGACCCTGCCCCAGCACGTGTATTGCTGAAAGGCGCCGTCGTTGATATCGATGCCGGTGAAAAACGGCACGAACACGTCTTCGGCTTTCGCATAGGCGGGCATGCCCTGCCCGAATCCGGAGACGGCACCGAACACCGAGTAAAAACGCGGCGACGGATGCCACGGCTTGAGCACGCCGACGATGCGCACGCTGCTCTTGTTGACGCGCAAGGTCTTGCCCACACTGTCCTTGCCGGCAAAGAGGCGATTGTTGAGGTCATTGGAGATCACCACGACACGTGCGTGGCTGGTATCGTCCGCCGCCGTCCAGCCACTGCCATACTCGAACGGCACGTTGAACATCGGAAAGAAATCCGCCGTCGTCGAGGCTAGCGTCAGCATCAACGGCGGCAGGTTCGATTTGGGTGCCTGCACCTTGACCGGACTGTCCACGAACAGCGCCTGTCGATTGGCGCGATGTGCGCTCCACAAATCCACCGCCGAGCGGTAGTCCATCTGCGGCAGGGGATGCGATTTGCTGTACGCACTGGCCGGCATCGGATCGACTTGCGGATAGAAAATCTGCGCACTCTTGCCGGGCAACGGATCGCCCGACAGGATGTGCATCACCGTCAGCGTCGTCATCGCCGCACCGATACCGACGGCGATCGCCAACACCATCAGCGCGGTGAGTACCTTGTTGCGCCTGAGGCTGCGCAGGGCAAGATGAAAGTAGTAACCGAACATCATTCAACTCCATGCTTCAAACCCTCTCCCGTCGGGAGAGGGTGGCGCGAAGCGCCGGGTGAGGGTTCGGGCCTTGCGCAAAGATCACGCACGATGCGGACCCTCATCCGCCCTGCGTGGCATCTTCCTCGCGCCTCAAAGCCAATGTCATCCATGACATCTTCCTGCGTGCTCCCAACGGGAAATGGGAAAAACAAAAGCCAAGCCAAGCGCTCATACCGCCCGCGTCGCCACCACCGGCGACACGTGCGATGCACGCATGGCCGGGCCAAGTACGGCCAGCTGACCGAGAATCCACAACGCCACCGCGCCCGTCACGAGATAATCCGGCGGCAGGCGTGGCAATTCGAAATGCTGCATCAGCGCCAGATTCAGCACGTACGCAACGATCGCGCCAAGCACGATCCCGGCCGTGACGATCAGCAAGTTTTCGATCTGGAAGTAACGCAAGATATTGCCGCGTGTCGCCCCCAGCGCACGCCGCATGCCGATATGCCGGCGTCTCTGCTGTACCCAGAAGCTGGCCAGACCACCGACGCCAAGTGCCGTGACAATCAGCAAAATCAGCATGATCGCGACCAGCATGTGGCTGGTGGCCAAGGCGCTGCTGAAATAGTCGGCGCGATAGTCCGAAAACGTGAACATCTTCGCCTGCACGTGACCGGGGCTGGCCTTTTGCAAGGCAGCTGCCGCAGCGCGCAGCACCTGCGGCAGCCGCGCCGAATCCTTGACGCGAATCATGTAGCCGCCGCCGAAATCCTGCGAACCGACCAACCCTTCCACCACGAAGCTGTCGTCGTCCGTAGCACGTCCGGTGATGTTGCCGCGCAGGTGATCAATGACGCCGATCACGCGCAGATTCAGACTGCCGGTGTAAAACATCTTGCCCAGTGGATCGGCATCCCCATAAAGCTTGTGGGCCAGGCTGCGTGTGACCAGTGCCGGAATCGTGGGATGCCCCTTGCCGGCTCCGAATATCTGCATGATGGTCGGCAAGTGGCTGTCGACGAAATCGTGCCCGGCAACGATGTGCAGGCCCAACGTTTGACTCAACCCTTGACTGCCGAGACTGTTGTAGGCGGCCAGCGTCTTGTGTTGGCGCGCGGCAATCCGGAATACCGGCACCCGGCCAGCGTTCCACAGCGGAGGCGCACCGAAGGCAGCGGACTGCACGCCCGGCACGGCTTGCAAGGCCGCGAGATTGGCACCCGTCGACTCCTTCACGTTCTTGCCGATCACGCCGATGCTCTGGATGACGCCGATCTGGCTCTCGGCAATGCCGGTCGGTGTATGTGCACGTTCCATCGTGCCGCGAACAATGAAAAACAGATTGGCCAGCACCGCCATAGTCAGCGCGATTTCGAGCACCAGCAGCGTCACAGCCGCCTTGTGGCTGCGCAGCGCCGCGACGATGGGACGTACTTGCATGAGCATTTTCATAGCGACTTCACCTGCATGGCCGGTGCCACGCGTGCGGCGCGCCAGGCGGGCCACAGGCCAGCGATCAGCGTGGCCACGATGGCCAGCACGATGGCGGCGACAAGCATGGTCACGTCAAGATGCGTGGAGGCGGCAAAACTCACCGGTTGCTGGTGCACCATCCACAGGCCGCACCATGCCAGCGGCAATCCGATCAGCCCACCGGCAACACCCACCACACCCGCCTCGATCAGGCACTGCATGAACACGGCGCGACGCGATGCACCCAGTGCCCGGCGTACGCCGATCTCGCCGGACTTGCGCAAGAACTTGGCGACCAGCAGACCGACCACGTTGACCATGCAGATCAGGAACACGCCAAATGCGATCCAGGTTTGCATGCGCACCACAACCGGGATCACGTGTTTGTAATCGAGCCAGTCCACGAGATTGCGCAGGCGCACATTCGGCGCACGCGTGAATCGTCCCAACTGTTTCTGCTGCTGGCTGTAATGCACCAGCGCTTCCCGATACGCCGATACCTGCGCCGACGTGTCCAGTTCCACCCAGAACTGCGCCCACGTGCAGTCGGCCACTTTCGGATTGTGCATCCCGGCGCTCGGGTTGTTGCCCCAGCAATGCATCGGTCCGTAGCCGTAATCCTGCGGCAGGTCGAGCCAGGTGAAAAACGGGATGAACATTTGCCGTGCCGGCCCGAATGCGCCTTGGCCGAGATCGAAAAAGTGCGGTTGCGGATTCCATGGCCCGATCACGCCGATCACGCGAAACACCTTGGTCGCAATCACCAGCTCCTTGCCGACACTGTTGGTGCCGCCGAAAAGCTTGTCGTTGAGATCGCGCGACAGCACCACGACTTGCGCATGATCGTTGTCGTCGGCTTGCGACCACGCCGAACCGTAGGTGAACGGCACGTCGAACATCGAGAAGAAATCGGCGGTGGTCGCACGCGTGGTCGTCATGTCGAGCGGGCTGCCTGGCTGGTCAAGCCGCGCCGGCAACCAGTTGGCACTTGTCAGCACACGCTTGGGTGCCGCCTTGAGGTGGTACAGATTCACCGCGTCGATGTAGGTGAGGTTATCCGGTGGCGCGATGCTCGCGCCGGCAAGATTCATGGGTCGTGGATCGACCTGCGGGTGAAACAGCACGCTGCTTTTCCCTGGCAACGGATTGCCTGCGAGGTTGTGCAACACCGTCAGCATGGTGATCGAGGCGCCGATACCCAGTGCGATCGCCAGCACCATCAGCGCGGTGAGCACTTTGTTGCGCTTCAAGCTACGCAGGGCGAGATTGAGGTAATAGGCAAACATCACACGCTCCGCACGGCCGACGCCGGCGACACGCGCGACGCGCGCCGTGCCGGCACGAACACCGCCAGCTGGCCAAGGATCAACACCAGCACCACACCCGCCAGCACCACCCAGATGGGCAGGCGCTGCATGGCGATGTGTCGCATCAGCACCAGGTTCAAACCCACGGCCAGCACGATGCCGAGTACCGCGCCAAGACCGGCGATGATGAGGTTTTCGGTCTGGAAGTAGCGCAGGATGTCGACCTTGCGTGCGCCCAAGGCGCGTCGCACGCCGATCTGCTTGTGGCGCTGACCCACCCAGAAACTGGTCAGGCCGACGATGCCGGCGCCGGTGACGCCGATCAGGATCAGGCTGATCACGCCCATCAGGATGGCCATGCCGATGTCCTTCTGGTAGGCCGCCGCGCGAATCGTGGCAAAGCTTTGCACGTCGCCATCACCCATCACGCGCATGGGATCAACCTTGTACAGCGCCGGCTTGATCGCCTTCATCACCGCGTGCATCTGCCCGGGTTGGGTGCGTACGGCATACATCGAGAAGAATCCGTTGTAGCGCTTGGGCAAAATCGCCGAGCTCCACGCAAAGGTGCTGGCCACGGGGCCGACATTCGGCGTTTGCATGCGCGCGACGATACCGATCACGCGCGAAGGTTGGCTCTTGCCGTCCAAGTAAACCGTCTGCCCCAACGCCTTGCCTTGCGGAAACAGCTTGTGCGCCAGCGCTTGCGTGATCATCAGCACCGGCGAGTTTTGCATCACGCCGCGAAAAGACGCGTGCGTGACATCCTCGGGCCGGAAGTTACGCCCGGCCACCAGTTTCAAGCCAAGGGTCTTGAGACCATTCTGGTTGGTCAAATAAAACGCAACCCGGTCATAACTGGATTTGTCCCCAATTTGGATGTGCGGCTTCAACGATATGGCGCCTTGCCAGGCCGACTGCAGCAATGGCAGCGAATTGACCGGAGCCACGTCGGTGACACCGGGCAATTGGCGCAAGGCAGCCAGATCGGCGAGCTGCATGCTGTCCAATTTGTCGAGACTGGCCTGATCGTTGCCGGTGGGCGCACCGACCCATTGCTGCTGCACAAGAATCAGGTTGCTCTCGTTGAGCCCGGTCGGGCGATTCACGCGCTCGATGCGGTGGGCAATGATGAACACGGCATTGCAGACAATCGCCAGCGTCAAGGCGATCTGCAGCGAGATCAGCACCACGCCGGATTTGTGTTTGCGCAATGCCGTGAGGATGGGGGGCATGCTCATCGTTCTCGCCTCAATTGGTTTTCAGCTGCCACGCCGGCTGCACGTGCGCGGCGCGGAAGGTGGGATACAGACCGGCCAAGGCGGTGACGACGATGGCCAGCAACAAGGTCAAACCCAGCAACGAGACATTCACGTGCGCAAGCTCGGCCACGCTTTGCGGCATGACCAGACCGATGCCGAGCACGCCCAAGCCCGTCAACAGCAAGCCGAACACGCCACCGGCCAGCCCGATCACGCCGGCTTCGATCAAAAACTGCGTGTAGATTTCGCGGCGCGATGCACCCAAGGCGCGGCGCACGCCGATCTCGCCACTGCGGCGCAGGAACTTGGCCAGCAGCAACCCGGCCGTGTTGACCAGACACACGATGAGCAGCCCCCAGGCCACCAGCAGCGAGGTGGTGACATCGCCGGACACCACATGCTCGTGCGCCAGCCACGCGGGCAGGCCACGCAAGCGATTGTTGGGCGGCCAGCTGAAGCGGCCCATGCTTTGTTGCTGGCGCGCATAGCCATCCATGAACTGCTGGTACGCCGCCACCTGACTGGCGCCATCGAGCTCGACCATGAAACTGATCCACGAACATTCCGAATGTTGCAAACCGACAAAACCCGGCTGGCTGGGTGGCGCATAACAATTGGTGCTGCCCTGGTTGGCCTGACTCACGGCAATGGCCGTGTTGAATGGAATGAATACGCCCTGGCCCTTGCTGTTGAAGGTGGCGTTGTTGGTCAGGTCGTAGTAGCGCGGCTGCGGATTCCAGTGATCGAGCACGCCGCTGACCGTGTAGTCGTTGCCGCCGATGTTGATCGTCTTGCCAACGCTGTCGATGCCGCCGAACAACTTGTCGTTGAGCTTGCTGCTGATGACCACCACGCGTGCACGCTGCGTATCGTCCTTGGCACTCCACGGACCGCCGTATTGGAAGGGCGCATCCAGCATCGGGAAAAATTCGCTGAACACGGCTTCGCCGCTGACGCTGAAAGGATGCTGGCCGGCCTTGGGTGGCACGATCAATGGACCAATCGCATACATCGCGGATTGATATTTGGCGCGATGCGCGCGCATCAGGTTGACCGCGTCGGTGTAGTCCAGCGCATCCGGTGGCTGCCCCTTGGGACCAAGCCGCGCCGGGCCCCAGTTGTCGATTTGCGGCACGAACAACTCGGACGATTTCGACGGGATCGGATCGCCCGACACCGCGCGAAACACCGACCAGGTGGTCATGGACGCGGCCACACCGAAGGCGATGGTCATCACCATCAGCGCGGTCAGGGCCTTGTTGCGCTTCAGGCTGCGCACGGCCAATTGGAGGTAATAGGCGAACATGGCTTCAATCCGGTTTTGTAAATCCCTCTCCCGCCGGGAGAGGGTGGCGCGAAGCGCCGGGTGAGGGTTCACGTCTTGCGTGAACGTCACGCACAATGCGCACCCTCATCCGCCCCTCCGGGGCACCTTCCTCGCTTCTCAAAGCCGATGCCATCCATGGCATCTCCCCGCGACTCCCAATGGGAGAAGGGAAAACGCCGGCCGGGCTGCGGCGAGGGGACGGTGCACGATGAGGCGTCCCCCGACGCATCAGGCTGACAAGGCAGGATGAGTGCCCGTCCCCTCGCCGCAGCCCGGCCGGCGCGTGCTTACTCGGCAGGCGCGGAAGCGGCCGCCGTGTGCGCGGTGTGGAAACGCGGCTCCTCGGCCAGATCGACTTCCTGACCGTCGATGATGTGCACGTTGCGTTGCGCGCGCGCGGCCAGCTCCGGATCATGCGTGACCATGACGATGGTGGCGCCTTCGCGATGGATGTCTTCGAGCAATTCGAGCACGCCACGCGCCATTTGCGTGTCGAGGTTGCCGGTCGGCTCGTCAGCCAGCAACAGACGCGGGCTGCCGGCCAGTGCGCGGGCGATGGCGACACGCTGTTGTTGACCGCCGGACAGTTCGGCCGGGTAATGCTTGGCGCGCGAGGCCAGGCCCACGCGCTCCAGCGACTCCATGATGCGCTTCTTGCGTTCGGCCGCCTTCATGCCGCGATAACGCAGCGGCACCTCGACATTGTCGAACACGTTCAAGTCGGGAATCAGGTTGAAGGCCTGAAAGATGAAGCCGATCTTTTCGTTGCGAATCTGCGAGCGCGCGTTGTCGTTCATGCCGCTGACGTTGACGCCATCGAGCACGTACTCGCCACCGGTGAAGGTTTCGAGCAAACCGGCGATGGTCAGGAACGTGGTCTTGCCCGAGCCGGACGGGCCGGTGACGGCGACGAACTCACCGGGTTTGACGTCGATGTTGAAATCACGCAGGGCGTAGGTTTCGACGACTTCGGTACGGTAGACCTTGGACAGGTGGGTCATTTTCAACATGGCTGGATTCCTCGGTTTGCGATGATGGCGGGATCAGTTGTCACGAAATTTCGTGTACGAAGACGCATCTTTTGAAAGTGCGACCATGGACGGCCGCTGCCCCTGGTTTTCGCGTTCATGGATGAACGCACAAGTCATCTGCTGACGACGACACGTTGCGCACCATGGAAGTTGTCGGTGCCGGAAATGACCACCTTGTCGCCAGGTTTGAGTCCCTTGAGGATTTCGACCTTGTCGATGGAGGTGGCGCCCACCACGATCGGCGTCTTGACCGCGATGCCGTCGTGCATGACGTAGGCGTAATGGCCACCGGACTCGTCGACGAACGAACCGCGCGCCACCGTCAACACGTTGCTGGCGTGGTCGAGCAGGATGCGCACCGACAGGCGCTGGTTCTGGCGCAAGTGATCGGGCTTGGCGTCAACAAAGCGCACGCGCGTGACCACCTGCCCATTGACCACCTCGGGCGAAATGGCACTGACCGCACCTTTCCAGGTCTGGTCGTTGCCGCTGATCTGCGCGGCCATGCCGACGCCAAGATCACGCGCGAAACTTTCCGGCACCTGCACCTCGACCTGCAAGGCGGTGAGATCGATCACGGTCAGGATTTCGGCATCCTTGGCCACGGTCGCCTTGGGCGCGACGAACACCTGCCCAACCTGCCCCTTGACCGGCGAGCGCACATTCAAGTCATCCACCTGACGCTTGAGATTGGCCACCTGCAAGGCCTGACGCTGCATCGTCAGTTTTTTGGCCTGAATGTCGAAATCCAGACTGTTGTGGCTGAGCGTCATGTCCTGCTTGGCGTTGGCCAGCGCGATCTGCGCCTTGTCCAAAGCATCCTTGGCATGATCCACCTGCGCCTTGGAATAGGCACCGGCATGGAAGGCCGCTTCATAACGCTTCAGATCGCGCGCCGCACTGATGGCGTCGACGTGGGCACTGTCATAGGTGGCCTGCAGGGTTTCCTGTTGCGTGCGCGCCTTGACCTTGGCCAGCTCCCAATCCACCTTCATGCCGTCGTACGCGGATTCCTGCTGAGCCAGCTGGTTGGTCAGTTCCGGGCTGTTGATGACCGCCAGGATCTGGCCCTTCTTCACCGTGTCACCGGCATGCACCTTGAGCGTGACCACGCCGGGCGAGCGCGCGTACAGCGTGGGACGCACCGCTGCCACCACGCGACCCTCGGCGGCGATGTCGCGCGTGAACGGACCGCGCACGACCGTGGCAAACGCCAGCCGCGAAGCACTGATGGAGCTGCCGGCCGACAACATGCGCGCGGCCCATGGGGCGACCAGCACGATGACGACGATGATGACGGCGGCGATGATGCCCCACTTCAGCCAGCGGCGTTTGGGCTTGATCTCGACCATGCGGTCCTGGGCGGAGGTATCGCGAATCATGGGCATGTTCCCTGGCGCCTCGTGGCGCGGACAACCCATGTTCAGCAAGTGCCATGCCAACTCGTCGACAAGCACTACCTTGATGTTTTCATTGACTTTTATGGCATCTCGCAAAAGCGGACAGTGTCCGCGGACACGCACGTGGACAGTGCGTACAGCCACGAACGACCGAGCATCATGCTCAGCGGCATCACTCCATGCAAAAATCGGCGTTGGCCGCGCAGCCCAACTCTTGGAGTCAACCAAAAATGGGAAATTGCCATCCACCGGCAACTGGGCATTAGCCCTTCCCATTCTCGATCCTTGCGCAATCTTTCGCTGCGCGGGTTCGGACAGGCCTGGCACGCACGCCCGTCCGCCCGCTGTCGCCAGGCGCGCCAGCGCAGTAAGATTGCGCGCCTCCATAACCGAGCCTGCCCGCTTGATCCTGCCTCGTTATCGCATTGCGCCATCGACCATCCCGGGTGCCGGCCAGGGTGTTTTTCTTGATGCCCCCCTGCGGCGGGGATGCATCGCCGTGGCGCCCGATCGCATTGATGCGACCTGGACATTCGCGGAAATCCTGGGCAACCCGGAACAACAGGCCTTGCTGCCAACTTCGGTCCGCTGGTTCGAGGATCGCTATACCCTGTCGCCGGACTGGCCCGACGAATGTTACGTCAACCACAGTTTCGAACCCACCGGCCTGTGGTTGCTGGGCTTCATTTTCGCGATGCGTGACCTCCATGCCGGTGAAGAGTTGACCGTTGACTACCGGCACCTGCTCGCACCAGGCCAAGAAGAAACTTTTCGCGACGCGCACACCAACGCCGCAATCATCGGCTACCCATGGAAGGACAGCCTTCGTCTGGGAGTGGAGACCTTGCGAAAACTGATCGCCTGAGCAACCGGTACCCGGCAACGCCAGTGCCGGGTGGCGCCATGCGCGGGGTCACTTCAAACCATGGCGCCGATATCCGGGTGCCCGCCCGGCAAACGGCGAGCTTGCTCGCGTTCGCGGCCAATGGATCCCTGCAATGAAAAACGCCACCGACCAGGGTGGCGTGAGTCATTGTGCCGCATGGTCGGGGCGGCGAGATTCGAACTCGCGACCCCTACAACCCCATTGTAGTGCGCTACCAGGCTGCGCTACGCCCCGACGGGCGGCAGGTGCGGCATTCTAGCAGGTTCGTGTTTGCTGCTGGAAGGCCGTGGAACGTGGTTGCCCCGATCGCCGCGTCGCGCTGCGATCGGCAGCATCAATGTCGCAGGATGCTCAGCACTTCTTCCAGCTCGACGCGCACCTGATGCACGATCTGGTGACTCATGCTGGCTTCGACGCGCGCCTGCGGGCCTTCCAGACGCGCTCGTGCGCCGGTGATGGTGAAGCCCTGTTCGTACAGCAGCGAACGGATCTGGCGGATCATCAGCACGTCGTGGCGCTGGTAGTAACGACGGTTGCCGCGCCGCTTGACCGGGCTCAGGGCCGGAAATTCCTGCTCCCAGTAGCGCAACACATGCGGCTTGACCGCGCACAGGTCACTGACTTCACCGATGGTGAAATAGCGCTTGGCCGGGATCGCCGGCAGTTCGGCGTTATTGCCTGGGTCCAGCATAACTTTCCACCCTCACCTTGAGCTTCTGCCCTGGACGAAACGTTACCACGCGGCGCGCCGAAATCGGAATCTCCTCGCCGGTTTTGGGATTGCGCCCCGGTCGCTGGTTCTTGCTGCGCAGGTCGAAATTGCCGAAACCCGACAGCTTGACCTGTTCACCGCGTTCCAGCGACTCGCGGATGATCTCGAAAAAGGCATCCACGAATTCCTTGGCCTCACGCTTGTTGAGGCCGAGATCGGCGAACAATTGCTCCGCCATGGCGGCCTTGGTCAGGGTCGGGGTCATGTCATCCTCGCAATCGGGCGTCGCAACCGTGTTCGAGCGCAGCTACGGCATCGGCCACGCAACGATTTGCATCATCGTCGGTAAGGGTGCGTGATTCGTCCTGCAAAATCAAGCCCATAGCCAGACTTTTGCGACCTGTGTCCACTCCTTTGCCCTGATAGCAGTCAAACAGGCGCAAGGCATGCAGGTGGGTGCCGAGCGCCGCGCGGATGCATGCCTCCACCGCGGCCCAGCCCACGTGCTCGGGCAGATCCATGGCAATGTCCCGGCGCACCGACGGGAACCGCACGATGGCCTGTGCTCGCGGCAAGCGGCGCCGGCTCAAGGCATCGACGCGACATTCGACCACATGCACATCCTGATCGATGTCCAGTGCCGCCAGCAGACGTGGATGCAGCAGGCCGATGACACCCACCGATTGCCCGTCCCGCAGCACGCGCGCGGATCGGCCCGGATGCAGCCAGGGCGGCAGGTCGCCTGTGGCAACCGACCAGCTTTCGGATTCGCCGGTGGCAGCCATCAACGCCTCGAGATCGCCCTTGATGTCGTGAAAATCCAGCGCACGCGCGGATGTGCCCCATTGCTCGGCCAGCGCCGACCCGCATGCCACCCAGGCCAGATGATCGGTCTCGACCGGGGCGTCACCCGCGCCGGCGGGTGCGGCAAACACGTGACCACGCTCGAACAGGCGAATGCGTGATTGCTGACGCGCAGCGTTGTGGCGCAACGCCTCGACCAAGCCGGGCAGGAGCGATGGGCGCATCACTGCAAGCTCCGCGTTGAGCGGATTGGCCAGAGCCACGCCCTGCCCGTGCATGCCCCAGCTTTTGAGCAGATCGGCGCCGACAAAGGCCATGGTGATGGCCTCGCGATAATCGCGATCGACCAGATCGACGGCCAGCTCCAATGGGCTGCGCCGTGCTTCGGGCTGCGCGCCGGCCACCAGTTCGCCGCCGGGTGCGCGCATAGGGATGTGCCGATAACCATGCACGCGGGCAATTTCCTCAATGAGGTCTTCCTCGCGCTCGATGTCGAAACGCCGGCTTGGCGGCGTGGCCTGCCAGCCTTCGTCGGTCGTCTCCACGCGCATGTCCAGCGCGCGCAGAATGCGTTCGACATCGGCATCGGCCACGTTGATGCCCAGCACGCGTGCCAGCCGCGCGCGCCGCAAACGGACCGGTTGACGGGCCGGGATGGCATCAACGTTCTCGGCCACGCAGACCGGACCGGCCTTGCCGCCGGCAATGGCCAGCAGCAACGTGCTGGCACGCTCGAGTGCGCGACGCGGCAACTCGGGATCGACGCCACGCTCGAAACGATGCGAGGCATCAGTGTGCAGGCCCAGCTTGCGCGCCTTGCCGGCGATGGCGGCCGGCGCGAAATGCGCGCTTTCCAGAAACACGTTGCGCGTAGTCGCGGTGACGCGCGAGGCCATGCCGCCCATGACGCCGGCCACAGCCAGCGCCTGCGCCTCGTCGGCGATGACCATGAAACCGGCATCGAGCATGACATCCTGTTCGTTGAGCAATGCCAGCGTTTCGCCGTCGGTCGCCTTGCGCACGCTGATCGCGCCGCTGAGCGTGTCGTTGTCGAACGCATGCATCGGTTGACCCAGCTCCAGCATCACGTAATTGGTGACGTCAACCAGCACGCTGATCGGACGCACGCCGGCACGACGCAAGCGCGTGGCCATCCACTGCGGCGTCGGCGCCGCCGCATCCACGCCCTCGATGATGCGCCCCAGATAACGCGGGCAGTCGGCACCGGCATCAAGCCGAATGGCGCGCGTCGCCTTGCCGGCTACGGGCGCATCGATGGCGGCGATGGCCTTGATGGGAGCATCCAGCACGGCAGCGGCGTCACAGGCCAGACCCAGCATGCCCAGGCAGTCGGCACGGTTCGGGGTCAGGCCAATGCCGATGCTGGCATCGGGCAAGCCAAGGTACTCGGCCAGTGGCGTGCCGATCGGCGCATCGGCAGGCAATTCCATGATGCCGGAGGCATCGGCATCGATGCGCAGTTCTTTCGCCGAGCACAGCATGCCGAAAGACTCCACGCCGCGCAGCTTGGCCTTCTTGATCGTGATGCCGTCGGGCATGCATGTACCCACGGTCGCCAATGCGGTCTTCAGGCCCGTGCGCGCGTTCGGCGCACCGCACACGATTTGCACCGGTTCGGCTTCGCCGAAGGCCACGGAACAGACATGCAGATGATCGGAATCGGGATGATCCTCGCAACTGAGGATGTGCGCCACGACCACGCCGTCCAGCCCCACGCCAAGCACGTCGACGTCCTCGACTTCCAGTCCGGCCAAGGTCAGACGCGAAGTCAGCGCATCGCGATCCACATCGGTGGCAACGAGTTCACGCAGCCAGTTTTCGGAGAATTTCATGGGAAGGACCTCGGGACCCGGGACCCGGGTCCCGACAAAGCAAAAGAGAATGAGTCCGGACAGCAGCTTCAGACAGGAATCCACGTCCCATCAACCATCCAGACAGAAGGTGGCCCGCTTTACGGAACCCTGGACCTGGATCCCGGATCCCGTGCATTCCCACCCCGCTCATGCAAACTGCTCCAAAAACCGCACATCGTTCTCGAAGAACGCGCGCAAATCCTCAACGCCATAACGCAACATGGCAAAGCGCTCGACGCCCAGGCCGAAAGCGAAGCCGGTGTTACGTTCCGGATCGATGCCGCAATTCTTCAGCACATTGGGATGCACCATGCCGCAGCCCAGCACCTCCAGCCAGCGCGTGCTGCCGTCGGCTCCGCTCTGGTCAGACATGCTCCAGCGGATGTCGACTTCGGCCGACGGCTCGGTGAACGGAAAGAAGCTGGGGCGGAAACGCATCTCGAAATCCTGCTCGAAAAACGCACGCACGAAAGTGGCCAGCGTGCCCTTCAGATCCGCAAAGCTGGACGTCTCGTCGACCAGCAGACCTTCGATCTGGTGGAACATCGGCGAGTGGGTCTGGTCCGAATCGGAACGGTAGACCCTGCCCGGTGCGATGATGCGAATCGGCGGCTGGCGCCCGACCATGGTGCGGATCTGCACCGGCGAAGTATGCGTGCGCAGCAGCCGGCCGTCACCGAAATAAAAGGTGTCATGCATGGCGCGCGCCGGATGGTGCGGCGGAAAGTTCAGCGCCTCGAAGTTGTGCCAGTCATCCTCGATTTCCGGACCTTCGGCGCGCTGGTAGCCAAGGTGTTCGAAGATGCCCGCCATGCGCTCCAGTGCGCGCGTGATCGGGTGCAGACTGCCGCGTTCGCCACGACGACCGGGCAAGGTCACGTCCACACGCTCGGAGGCCAGGCGCGCATCCAGCGCAGCCGCTTCCAGCACGCTGCGGCGCGCCTGAATGGCATCCGTCAGCTGCTGCTTGACCCGGTTGATTTGCGCGCCGCGGGCCTTGCGCTCGTCCGGCGCCAACTTGCCCAGCTCCTTGAGTTGGGCCGTGACCGTCCCGTTCTTGCCCAGCAGGCTGACCCGGTGAGCTTCCAGGTCGTCGACCGATGCGGCAGCTTCGATGCGGGTCAAGGCATCGTCGATATTGTCCAAAGTGTCCATCATGGTTCCCCGCAACATGCTTCCGGATGGGCACACGACAGGCAAGACCCGAAGCGCACCGTCGCACCCAGCAACAAAAACGGGGAGAAGGCCAGGCCTTCTCCCCGCTCGCTTTCATCATAGCGTCCGACATCGCGCGCCGGAACGACTGAAGCTTTACAGGCTGGCCTTCGCTTTTTCGGCGATGGCACCAAATGCCTTGATGTCATGCACGGCCAGATCGGCCAGCACGCGACGATCCATCTCGATCCCGGCCTTGGCCAGACCATTGATGAGGCGGCTGTAGGACAGGCCGAACTGACGCGCCGCGGCATTGATGCGCACGATCCACAAACGGCGGAACTGGCGCTTCTTCTGCTTGCGGCCGATGTAGGCGTACTGACCGGCCTTGGTGACGGCCTGGTTGGCAACACGGAAGACCTTGCGACGGGCGTTGTAATAGCCCTTCGCGCGGCCGATGATTTTCTTGTGACGGCGCCGTGCGATGACGCCACGCTTGACTCGTGCCATGGTGGTTTCCTCGCTTAGACGTACGGCAGCATGCGTGCGACGCTCTTGCTGTCGCAGTCACGCACGTGATTGGTGGCGCGCAGGCCGCGCTTGCGCTTGGTCGACTTCTTGGTAAGGATGTGCGACTTGAAGGCGTGGCCGGCTTTGAACTTGCCGGAGGCCGTCTTGCGGAACCGCTTGGCGGCGGCCCGGTTGGTCTTGATCTTGGGCATCGAAATGCTTCCGTATCGAGTGATTGACTGATCTGGCGGCGGCGCGTTGCGCCACACTTTCCATCCTGCCACGATCGGTGATCGGCCCTTCCAGACGGGCCGAACCTGCGAGTATAACGAGGTTTCAGGCGCCATGGAAGCGCGCCGCGCGTTACTTCTTGCGCGGCGGCCCGATCATCATGGTCATCTGGCGGCCTTCCTGCTGCGGAAACTGCTCGACCGCACCCAGCTCGCCGATTTCCTTCTGAATACGTTCGGCCAGCTCGCGACCGATTTCCATGTGCCGCATCTCGCGACCACGGAAACGGATGGTGACCTTGACCTTGTTGCCAACTTCCAGGAATTTCAGCACGTTGCGCATCTTGATCTGGTAGTCGCCTTCTTCCGTGACCGGACGGAACTTGACTTCCTTGATCTCGACCTGCTTGGTCTTCTTGCGCTGGGCGTTGGCCTTTTTCTGTTGCTCGAACAGAAATTTGCCGAAATCCATGATGCGGCAAACCGGCGGATCGCTGTTGGGCTGGATCTCGACCAGGTCGAGCCCGGCCTCCTGGGCCATGTTCAGCGCATCGTCGCGGGAAAGGATGCCGGCCTGTTCGCCATCGGCATCAATGACGCGCACACGCGGCACGCGGATTTCAAGGTTGCGACGATTGCGCTTGGTGTCTGGGGTGACGATAAGGTTTTCTCCGGGAGGTGGCATTCGGGACCGCAGGGCATCTCAGCAACCCGCAGTTTCCAGTCGTGCGGCGAAGGCATCGACAGGCATGCTGCCAAAGTCTTCGCCACCACGGGTACGCACGGACACGGCGCCGACTTCCTTTTCGCGATCACCGACCACGAGCAGCCACGGCACCTTGGCGAGCGTATGTTCGCGGATTTTATAGCCGACTTTTTCGTTGCGCAAATCCGATTCGACCCGCAACCCCTTGTCCGCAAGGGCTTTGGCCACGGCGGCGGCATAATCGGCCTGCGCATCGGTGATATTGAGCACCACCGCCTGCACCGGCGCCAGCCAATCCGGCAGCTCGCCCGCGTAATGCTCGATCAGGATGCCAATGAAGCGCTCCATCGAGCCGACGATGGCCCGATGCAGCATCACCGGATGCTGGCGCTGCGAATGCTCGTCGACGTACTCGGCGCCCAGCCGCACCGGCATGGAGAAGTCCACCTGCATGGTGCCGACCTGCCAGTCGCGGCCGATCGAATCGCGCATGTGGTACTCGATCTTGGGGCCGTAGAACGCGCCCTCGCCGGGCAGTTCGTCCCACGCCACGCCAGCGCTCTTGAGCGCGCCGCGCAGGGCGTCCTCGGCCTTGTCCCACACCGCGTCGTCGCCGATGCGATCATCCGGACGCAGCGCGATCTTCACCTCGATGTCGGTGAAACCGAAATGCGCGTAGACCTGCATGGCCTGCGCGTGGAAAGCCGTCACCTCGGATTCGATCTGTTCGGGCGTGCAGAAGATGTGGCCGTCATCCTGCGTGAAATTGCGCACGCGCATCAGCCCGTGCAGCGCGCCGGATGGCTCGTTGCGGGTGCACGAACCGAACTCGGCGATGCGAATCGGGAGATCTTTGTAACTGTGCAGGCCCTGCTTGAAAATCAGCACATGGCCTGGGCAGTTCATCGGCTTGACGGCATACGTGCGCTTCTCCGACTCGGTGAAGAACATGTTCTCCTTGTAGTTGTCCCAGTGGCCCGACTGTTTCCACAGCGACACGTCCAGAATCGATGGGCAGCGCACCTCCTGGTAGCCGGACTCGCGATAGACACGGCGCATGTACTGCTCGACCTGCTGCCAGATCGCCCAGCCCTTGGGATGCCAGAACACCATGCCCGGGCCTTCGTCTTGCTGATGAAACAGATCCAGCTGCTTGCCAAGCTTGCGGTGATCGCGCTTTTCGGCCTCTTCGAGCTGATGCAGGTAAGCCTTGAGGTCCTTGTCGTTCAACCACGCCGTGCCGTAGATGCGCGTCAGCATGGCGTTGTTCGAATCGCCGCGCCAATAGGCACCGGCCACCTTCATCAGCTTGAACGCACGCAACTTGCCGGTGGCCGGCACGTGCGGGCCGCGGCAGAGGTCCGTGAATTCGCCCTGCGTGTACAGCGACAGTTCCTGATCGGCCGGAATCGACTCGATGATCTCGGCCTTGTAGTTCTCACCCATGCCGCGGAAGAACGCCACCGCCGCGTCGCGCGATTTGACGCTGCGCTCAAGCGGCAGGTTTTCCTTGACGATCTTCGCCATCTCGGCCTCGATGGCCGGCAAGTCTTCCGGCGTGAACGGCCGCTCATAGGCAAAATCGTAATAAAAGCCGTTGTCGATCACCGGCCCAATGGTGACCTGCGCGCCGGGAAACAGCCGCTGCACGGCCTGGCCCATCAAGTGCGCCGTCGAGTGACGCAAAATTTCCAGCGCCTCGGGGCTCTTGTCGGTGACGATTTCCAGGCTCGCGTCATGGTCGATGAGGCGGCTGGCATCGACCAACTGGCCATCCACCTTGCCGGCCAGCGTCGCCTTGGCCAGGCCAGCACCGATGGACGCGGCCACGTCGGCCACGGAAACGGGATGGTCGAACGGCCGCTTGGAGCCGTCGGGGAGAGTGATCTGAATCATGATGCGTTCTTGAATGGTGCGCAGACACAATGACCACAATGGTCGTTGACGCTGCTCTTGTTGACAGTGCGGCCATGGATGACCGCGGTTGATGCCGGTCCGAGTACCAAGCCTTTCAATTGCCTTGACGCCCCCACCACAGCCGGCCCGGACGGCCGACACAAAAAAGGACGCCAGGCGTCCCGAAGGTGGCTGGGCGATGGGTTCAGTTGGAAAATCGCGTAGTGTCCATGTCGCACACTCGGCCGGCGTGTTGGCGCGGGCCACCCTTGGGCAAAGATGAATGGGCAGAAAGTAGCCCGCCCCCGCCGCCATGTCAACGCACGCAAAAGCGAAACGTAGGTTGGCGGTGAGCGCAGCGAACCCCAACATGGCACCAACATTGACCGCGCGGTGTTGGGGTTCGCGTTGTTCACCCCAACCTACGGGCCAAGCCGCTGTAACGGCGAGTGCTGCGGTTGATGGACGCCGCCAGCACGCCATCGGTTGCCAGCAGATGCACGTTGTGGCGGGCGCGGGTGATGCCGGTGTAGAGCAGCTCGCGACCCAGCACGCGGGCGTCGGTGGGCGGCAGCACCAGCACCACCTCGTCGAATTCCGAGCCCTGGCTTTTGTGGATGGTCATGGCAAAGGCGGTTTCATGCACCGGCAAGGCCTGCACGGGGAAGCTGCGTACGCCGCCATCGGCCGACGGAAAATGGACGGCCAAACGCTCATGTGCATCCACGAGCGCCACGCCCACATCGCCATTGAACAGGCCGCTGCCGACATCGTTTTCGATCACCATCACCAACCGTCCCGGATACCAGCGCGTGCGTGATGACACACCAAGCCGCTGCCGCAACCACGCCTCGATGGTGGCGTTGATGGCGACGCAGCCTGACGGGCCATCACGCAAGGCCGTCAGCACGCGCAAGCGTTCGGCGCAGGCCAACGCCGCGACGGGATCATTGCCATCGGCCAAGGTGGCAAAGCGCGCACCGACGTGAGCCAGCACATGCGCGGCCGGCATGGGCGCCGTCGCCCACGTCACGCCGGCAAAGGACGCCTCGCGCAAGCCTTCCACCACCGCCTCGGCGTGGCCGTCGCGCACCAGTCCAGACAATTGCCCCAGGCCACTGTCGGCCTTGAAACGATAGCTGTCGCGCAGGCCGATGATGACATCGGACAAAGCTTGCGCCGCAGCGTTCACGGGCAAATCAAAACCCGTCGCCGCATGCAAAAGTCGCGCACGCCCGGGCGACATGCCGGCCTCGCCGGCCGCCGCGCACAGGCCGGCCAGCACGTTGCCGGCTTCCACCGAGGCGAGCTGATCGCGATCGCCCAAGAGCACCAGCGACGCATGTTCGGGCAAGGCATCAAGCAACTTGGCCATCAGCGGCAAGTCGATCATCGAGGCTTCGTCGAGCACCAGCACATCGAGATCGAGCGGGTCATGATGATCGTGCCGAAAGCGGCTGCTGCCGGCACGCACGCCCAGCAGGCGGTGGATGGTACCGGCGTCGATGGCCAAGCCTTCGCGCACGGCCGGCGCCAGCGCCATTTGTGCCATTTGCTTGCCGATGGACTCGCGCATGCGCGCGGCCGCCTTGCCGGTCGGCGCCGCCAACGCGATGCGCGGCATCTCGCGGCCGGCCTGCGTAGCCTGCTCCAACAGGGCGACCAGCAGCCACAGCACGGTGGTGGTCTTGCCGGTGCCCGGCCCGCCGGTGATGACGGTCAGGCCGGACAACAAACCGGTGGCCACGGCGATGGCCTGCCAATCGGGCTGCGCGCCATCGAGTGCGTAATGCCGTGACAGCAAGGCGCGCAAGCTGGCCGCATCCATGCCCACGCACGGCGGGCGCGCGGCAAGCCTGCCCAGCACCTCGGCCACGCGCGCCTCGTAGTGAAAGTGCCGCCCCAGATACAGGCGATCGTCGGCATCCAGCCACAGCGGTAAACGCGCCGCGGCAGACGTGTGCGGGCCACCGACCAGGGCGCTGGCCTTGAGCGCCGCGCGCAAGGCATCCGCATCGGGCAACGCGGGCAATGGCTTGTCACCTGGCATGGCCATCGCCAACACGTCGGGCAAGGCCGCCAACGGCAGACAACTGTGGCCTTGCGCCACGGCCTGACTGGTTACGGCGGCAGCCAGTCCCAACGCGGCATCGGCCGTCGGCTCCAGGGTGTGCATCAGGCGCCCCAGTTCGGCATCCAGCGGACGCAAGGCACCATCGGCTTCAAGGCGATCGAGCAGGCTGGCACGCTGCGGGGTGAGCAAGGTATTCATGCTGCCACCTCCATGTGCGCGGCAAGCAGGTGGTCCAGCGTTTCGATGAGCGCGCGTGGTGGCTTGTCCGCAAACACGCCCTCGCCCGCCGTCATGCCGCGCAGAAACAGGTAGCGCACGCCGCCGACATCACGCTCGTAGTCGTAAGTCTCGCCCAGCGTCAGGCGCAGCCAGCGGTGCAGGGCCACGGTGTAGATGAGATATTGCAAGTCGTAGTCGTGTGCGGCGATGGCGGCCGGCAACTTGTCAGGCGTGTAATCGCCGGCATGACCACCGAGGTTGTTGGTCTTGTAATCGACAATCCACCACTGCCCGGCATGCCAGAACACGAGGTCGATGATGCCGGTCATGAGGCCGCGCAGATGCTCGCCAAGATGCGCATAGTCGGCATGTTGCTTTTGATAGCCATGTTCGTGCGCACAGGCGATCAGCGCCTCGGGCGCGACCCCGGCAATACCGAAATGGAAGGCCATCTCGGGACAGCGATCAGCGGGCGCCAGATCGGCCAGACACAGTCCGCCCACCACCGGCACATTGAGTGCGCCGGCGATCAGTGGTGCGGTGGACGCTTGCGCGCGCGCGAGCTCATCTCCGCCAAAACCGGCCGCACGCAGCTCGCGCGTCAGCAGGTTCTTCGCGGATGGGGGTATCTCGCCATGGCTGCCACGCCACGCGGCAAAATCGGTTTTTTCCAGTACCGCATGCACCGCGTTGCCAAAGCGCGGGCCGCGCGGCCAGGTCGGCACGTCCACACTTGTCGCGACCGTGGTCACCGCCGGAGCCTCTTCGGCCACGGCCTCATCGCTGGCCGCGCCACCGAGCGCGATGGCATCGCGCGCGCCAGCCGCCCACTGCGAGAAACTATGCACCCACCAGTCCCGTGGCAAGCGGCGCGTGAACGTGCGCGCCGCACCCAGGGCCGCCGCCTCGACCGGCGCCAGACCGATGGCATCAACGCTCTCGGGCACGACCTGCGCCATGATGTCGGCGTGCGCGGCGACCAGCGCCGTCGGGTCGCCCTTGTCGCCCAGAAGATGCGTCAACGTGCTGCCGCCCGCCGCCACCCAGCAGGCATGCCGGGCGCGGGTGACACCGACATACAAGGTGCGTACATCCTCGGCACGTTCCTCGCGCATCACCGCGTCGCAAGCGGCCTTGTCGACCGGCTCGCGCGGTTGGCTGCCCGACAGGATCAGGCGCCGCACGGGCGCATCATCGCGATGAAAACGCGGGCACGTGCCCTTGCTTGGCGCCTTGATGCCGTCCATGCCGACAAACGGCATCAACACCACGTCGTATTCCAGCCCCTTGCTGCGATGCAGGGTGACGATTTGCACGCACGCGGCATCGCTTTCCAAGCGCAATTGTTCGGCCTCGTTCTGGCTGTCGGCGTCGCGGATGTGCGTGGCCAGCGCATCGCGCAAGGCATGTTCACCGGCCAGTCGGCGGCCGTCGGCTTCGAGCAGTTCGCCCAATTGCAACAGGTTGGACAAACGCCGTTCGCCATCGGCCAAAGCCAGCAAACGTGGCGCATGCGTGGCGGCCAGTCGCGCGATCATGGCCGCGACACCGCGCGCAAACCAGCACGCGTTGAGATCGGCCAGCTCGCCAAGCGCCGCGCTCCATGCCGCCTCGTCGTTGGCCATGTGCGCCAGATCGGCCAAGCTGCGACCCAGCAGTTCGGTGGCCAACGCGCCACGCGCACGCGACATCGAGGACGGCACCAGCAAGGCATCGAGCACGCGCAACAGTTCGCGTGCCTCGGGCGACGCATACACGCTTTGCTTGCGCAGGCACACCGAGGGCACGGCGCAGGCATGCAAGGCATCCTGAACCAGGACCGCCTCGGCATTGGTGCCGGTCAAGACCGCGATCTTGCCCGGCACGAGCGGCGCGCCATCGAGCCGCGCATCACGCAACAAGGTGGCGATGGTACGCGCGCAGGCGGTGGCCATCAACGCACGTATATCGTCAACCAAAGTCACCGTTTCCGGCACCGACCAGAAGGTCATCGGCACGACCGTTTGGCCGTCCATTTGCAACACGCCATCGGCCACGCCGCCACCGGGTTCGACAGATTCGAAGGCGATGCCTGCTTCAATGAAGGTCTTGGCCGGATCAGTGGACACCGTGAACAAGGCTTCGACGGCGCGCAACATGGCTGGCGACGAACGGAAATTGCGCTGCAGATGATGGTGCCCGTCGGCTTGCCGGGCCGCGCGCAGGTACGCATGCACGTCACCACCGCGAAAGCCGTAGATGGCCTGCTTGGGATCGCCGATCATGCACAGCGTGCCGAAGTCGCCGTAGAGCGCTTCGAGGATGCCGAACTGGCGCGCGTCGGTGTCCTGAAATTCGTCCACCAGCGCGACCGGATATTGCGTGCGCAAGGCCTTGATGAGCGCCTGATGGCGGCGCCCGCGACCGGCCACGCTGGCGGCAAGGCAGGTAATCAAATCATCGTAGGACACGCGCGCCAGATCACGCTTGCGCCGCGCCAGCCACACGCGCGCTTCATCCACGCTGCGATGCAGCGCGATGGGCATCCACGCCTGTCGCCGCGCGGCCACCGCCGCTTGCGCCGTGACCCATGCCTCGACGGCGACGAAGGCCGGTTGCTCGGGAAAATCCGGCTTGTTCTTTTTGACCGCATCGGCAATACAGGTTTGCGTGAAACGCGCCAGCACCTCCCGATCCGGCTCACGTCCCGCGGCCAGTGTGGCAGCCACCTCACGCAAAGTGTCACCGGCACCGTCTTTGAACTTGACCTTGCTCAAATGCCCAGCCGCAAACCATTCGCCGAAGGCCGCCACGGCGGCGTCGCCATGCTCATGCCACGCGCTCGTCAGGGCTTGCCACGCGGCGCCGGTATCGGCCGGCGGCGGCAAGGTGCCGGGCGCGGGTTCCAGCGTGCCTTCAAAGCCGATCAGAGGCTCGATCAACTTGACCAGCGCTTCGGGCGAGCCGGCCAAATCGCGCAGCGCGGCCAGTTCATCGGCATCGTCGCTGCCGGCCGCGCGCAGCCAGACATCGGTGGCAAAATCTTCCAGCAGGTCGCGATCGGTGGCGACCAGCTCGGCGCCGGCCACGCTGTCGTCGAGCAAGGCCGCATGGGTTTCGAGCACGCGCTGGCAAAAGCCGTGAATGGTGAAAATGGCGGCCTCGTCGATGCTCAGCATGGCCAGTTTCAGGCGCGCGGCCAGGGCTTCGGGCGTTTCCTTGTCGGCGTCTTGCGCACGGCGCAACAGGGCCAAAGTCCATGCGGTTTCGCCGTCCATGGCATCAAGGTCGAGCATCTCGGCATCCACGCGGCCACGCGCCGCCAGCATGGCGCACAGGGCCAGACGATCGCGCAGCCGCTGGCGCAATTCCTCGGTGGCGGCGCGGGTGAACGTCATCACCAGCAACTGCCGCACTGGCAACTGGCGCTCGACGATGAGGCGCACGTAAAGCCCGGCGATGGTCCAGGTTTTGCCGGTACCGGCGCTGGCCTCGATCAATTGGCGACCGGTGAGCGGCAAACCAAGGGCCAGATCCTGAGCGGCGATTTCGTCCAGACGCTTCATGCGCGGCCTCCATCCTTGATCGCCGCGCACAACGGGCCGTAGACGCTTTGGGCCAGCTCGACGAAATGCGCATCGGTATCGGGACGCCAACCACGCAAGGCGGTGGCGATCCATGGATCCTCGCACTCGCCCCGCCGGCCCTTGTCATCGCCCTCCCACACGTTCATCGCCGCGGCCATGGCCTTGCCCGCCTCCCCGGTTTTGCTCATGGCGCGCGCCCACGCCCAGGCGCTGCGCGGCGGCATCGGCAAGGGCCGTGTGCAGCCTTGAACGACCATA